>JBDRLY010000068.1:0-17006 GCA_043812735.1 Candidatus Omnitrophota bacterium
AGGTGGGCATTATAGAAAAGGATATAGATAAAATGAGGCTAGGCCAGAAGGTAAAGGTAAATGTCGATGCATATCCGCAGCTGGATTTCTACGGCGAGATACACACTATCCCTTCTTTAGTCGAGGCAAAGGCGCGCACCCTCCCGTGCAAGGTAAAAATAGACAATACCGAAAGCCTGCTTAAACCGGGCATGTTTGCCCGCTGTGAAATTTATGTTTTTGAAAACGACAGCGCACTGATGATGCCGGCAACGGGATTATTCGATTCGGACGGAGACGGAACGCTTGATTCGGTATTCATTGTTGACGAAGAAAACCGCGCGCGCTTAAGGCATGTTACCATAGGCTACCTTACTACTGAGAGCGCCGAAATTACCGACAGCTTAACAGACGGCGATATTGTAATTGTTGAGACAGCCAAGCGTCTCGAAGACGGAGTAAAGGTAGAAATAATAGAAACAGGCCTCGGCTCCTAAAGCTAATGAGAAAAACAATCGTTTTTCTATTTGCCATTTGCTATTTGTTCTTTGCCGTCTTGGGTTGCGCAAAGAAAGAAAGCAAACTGCCGCAAACCGAACAGGACAAGTTAAAAAAAGTACAACTCAAGGCGCAGGCGGCTTATGAGAAAGGCCTGCGCGCCTACTATGCCCATAGGTACGAACAGGCGCTGGGGCTTTTTAAAGAGGCGCTGGAGATAAATCCGAAATTTCATGAGGCGTGGTGCGAGTACGGTATTGCGCTCTTGAATTTGGGAAAAATTGAAGAGGCAATAGAGCCGCTGAAAAAATCAGTCCAGTTAAAACCGGATTATGCGAGAGGGCACTTTGCTTTGGCGTGCGCTTATGTAAGGGAAAAAAGGCCCAAGGCGCAACTGGCCCGCGCCGAATACAAAAAGGCACTGGGACTGGGCTATAAAATCCCCGACTGGTTTGTTAAATACCTGGCAGCGGTAGAGAAGAAGAGGCAATAAATTGGGCTTACCGGATTTTTCCGTAAGAAGGCCTGTTACGATAATGATGGTGTATGTTGCCATCATGCTCATAGGGCTTATCTCCTGGAAACTTCTGCCGCAGGAGTTTTACCCGCCTATAACATTCCCGCAGCTTACAATAAAGACAATATACAAAGACGCCGCGCCTGAGGAAATAGAACTCCTCATAACGAAGCCTATCGAAGAGGTAGTCGGTACCGTCTCGGGCTTACGCCGGGTGAGCTCTATTTCCAAGGAGGAGGTATCGATAATAATTGCCGAGTTTAACTGGGGCACAAAAATGGATTTTGCAGCGTTGCATGTGCGGGAAAAAATAGACCTTATCAAGGAAAGGCTGCCCCGCGGCGCGGAAGATCCCGTTGTCCTGAAATTTAATCCGTTTGAAAAACCGGTACTCGTTTTAAATATCACGGGTGACAGAAGGCCTTCCGAACTGCTTGAGATATGCAAGAAGCAGATTAAGGCGGAACTGGAAAAAGTAGAAGGCGTGGCAGCAGCCGTATTGCGCGGCGGCCAGGAAAGGGAAATCCTAATCGAAGTGGATCAGGGGCGCCTGGGTGCTTCCGGCATACCAATCGTAAAAATTTCCGAAGCGCTTTCGAAATCAAACGTAAACTTTCCCGCAGGGACAATCGAAGAGGAATTTTATGAGTTTCTTGTGCGCGCCATCGGAGAATTCAAGGTTGTAGAGGACATGGAAGATGTGGTGGTTGAGACAGGTGAAAGAGAAATCGCGCCGGCAATGAGGGAGCGCCTGGATGTAGAGCCCTCAAGAGAAGAGGCAAGGCGCAGAGAGAAAGAAACCGAGCGCCGCCTTATATATTTAAGGGATTTAGCGGACGTAAAGGATACCCTTAAAGAACGCCACTCATATTCCCGCTACAATATCAAAGATACAATTACACTATCCATACAAAAGCAAGCCGGCACCCATACCCTAACGGTAGCAAAAAACATCAAAAAACAGCTGGTGCGGCTTAAAAAAGACCTGCCCGGCGACATAAATATAGATATTGTATTTGACGGTTCCTCCCTAATATCAAGCGCCATAAGCGGCGTGCGGGATGCGGCGGTATTGGGCGGTATACTTGCGGTTATTATTTTATACCTATTTTTACGCAATTTAAAAAGCGCGCTGATAGTTGCTACAACAATTCCCATATCCATTCTCGCCACTTTTTCCATGATGTATTTCTCCAACCTTACTTTAAATATGATATCCCTCGGCGGGTTGGCATTGGGCGTGGGTATGCTTGTCGATAACGGAATTGTTACAGTTGAGAATATATTCCGGCACAGGCAGTTAGGCAGAAAACCCAAAGAAGCAGCTATTGTCGGCACCCAGGAAGTAACGTCAGCCATCGTTGCCTCGACGCTGACAACGATAATGGTGTTTTTGCCGATGGTCTTTGTAGTGGGTATAGTAAGGCAAATCCTGGGTGAACTTGCTTTTACGATTGCGTTCTCGCTTTTGGCATCTTTGTTTGTTGCACTGACGCTTGTGCCGATCTTATCTATGCGCGAGAGGCAGCGGGACATAATGAAAGCCGAACAGCCGACAGGAGGTATTTTTGCGCAATACGAGGATAAATTAAGGCGCTGGAACGCAAAGTTTCTGAAACAATTTTTAGCGAACAGGCGCATGGGGCTGTTGATTATACTGGGAATTTTTATATTTTCAGCCGTGCTTTTATCAGGCGTCAAGAAGGAACTTCTTCCGAAAGTGGACCAGGGGCAGTTTTCCCTAAAATTGAGCATGCGCCCGGGGACAAAACTGGAGGTGACAAACCGCGTCGCAAACCAGATAGAAAAAATACTCTTGAGCACGCCCGAGACAAAATCCGTTACCATGAGTGTCGGCTCTGAAAAAGAAGACGTAAGCGCGGAAGTTATCGAAACGCTGGGCTCGAATCAGGCAGAGGCACTTGTGTCTTTGAAGCCGAAAGCGCCGTTTTTAAGGTTTGGCAAAAAATACAGAAGGCGCAAAACCTCTGTAGTGCTGCAGGAAGTTAAGAAAAAAATTGAGGGGCAGGACCTTGAAGGAGGCGAGGTTGAATACAGCACTCCTGAAAGCGAACTTCAGCTGGCATTCGGGACCAGCGCGCCCATTGCGATAGAGATTAAAGGAAGAGACCTTGATGTGCTTAAGGTCTTGGCGGGTGACGTTAAGAAAGCAATTTCTTCGGTAAGGGGTGTATATAGCGTAAGAGATTCGATAATTTTGCCTTCCCCGGAAACAAAGGTGTTTGTCCTTAAAGATAAAGCAGCTTCCTTTAATCTTTCCGTGAGCGACATAGCATTAACTGCCCAGACCGGCATAAAAGGATATATTGCGACGAAATTTAAACAAGAGGGCAAGGAAATAGACGTAAGGGTCAGGCTTCGCGAAGAAGACAGGCGGAATCTCGAAAAAGTAAAACGCCTGATAGTGCACAGCCCTCTGGGGATAGATATTTCGCTTGCTGATGTTGCGGTCTTAACAGTAGGAAAGGGCCCGACGGAGATACGCAGGCTCAGCCAGCAGCGCTGCGTTATCGTAAGCGCGAACATATTTAAAAGAACTTTAAGCGAGGTCATGAAGGATATAGAGAAAAAGCTCGCCGGTTTAAAAATACCCTCCGACTATAGAGTCGCCCTATCCGGCGAGTATGAACAGATGAAGCAGTCTTTTGACAGCCTGGCGTTCGCCCTGGTAATAGCGATACTATTTGTCTATATGATAATGGCTGCGCAGTTCGAATCGTTGTGGCAACCGTTTATTATAATGTTTACTTTTCCCCTCTCCATTATCGGCGTAGCGCTGGCCTTACTTATTACTAATACGCCGTTATCCGTTATGGTTATTTTAGGTATGATAATTTTGGGCGGTATAGTGGTTAATAACGGCATCGTGTTAATAGACTTTGCAAACCAATTGCGCGCGAAAGGCGCTTCGGCATATGACGCAATAGTCGAGGCGTCCAATACAAGGTTGCGCCCGATACTCATGACTGCATTAACAACTATATTCGGCCTATTGCCGCTTGCTTTGGGAATTTCCGAAGGCACGGAAATACAAGTCCCCATGGCCATAGCAGTAATGGGCGGCTTGACGGTGTCTGCGTTTTTGACGTTAAATGTTATTCCGGCAATTTATCTAAGCGCCGAAGACCTGATGCTTAAAATAAGGCACAAGCCGATTCTGCAAACCCCGAAAGAATATATAAAAGAATTACCCCCCATAACTCAAGAGCCGATAGAACCGCAGCAATCAGCATTAAACCCACGCCAGGCGAGCGCGCTAGATTACTTAAGGGCAAGCAAGAGGATTACCCGCAAGGACTACTCTAAAGAATTCGATTGCTCTATCGCAACGGCGGCAAGGGACTTAAAAGACCTGCAGGATAAAGGCCTGATTATCGGTAAAGGCCCCTTAGGCATAGGCAGATACTACAAGCTCAAGGATTGATATGGGCTTACCAAGCATTTCCGTAAGAAGACCGATAACCATCCTGATGATATTCGCGGGAATACTTATCTTCGGCGCGATATCCCTTTCCCGGTTACCCGTTGAACTATATCCCAACGCATCATTCGGCGTAATAAGCATATTTATAGATATAAGAGGCGGAATGCCGCCTTCGGAAGTAGAGACGTTAGTAGCCAAACCGATAGAAGAGGCTGTTGGCACGGTTAATTATCTAACCGAGATGATTTCTATTTCCGAAGAAGGGCACTGCGTCATTCAGATGTGGTTTAAGCCGGGGATAGATATGGACCTGGTAAGGCTGGAGGTATCTGAGAAATTTTCAAGGGTAAAGGGCAAGCTTCCGGATGAAATAGACAGGCCCGTAATAGCGAAATACGAACAGGCGCAGCACCCCATTTTGATAATAGCCGTTGCGGGAGAAGGGTACACGCCGGAGCAATTAAGGAAAATAGTTGACGAACGGATAAAAGACAGGCTTCAGAGAATAAGCGGTGTTGCGAATATAGAAGTGGGGGGCGGCAGGGAAAGGAAAATACTTATCGAAGTTGACCAGAAGAAAATTCAGGCTCTGCGCCTACCCATTATGCAGGTAATAAATATGCTCAACCTAAATAATTTAAACCTGCTCGCCGGGGAGATAAAAAAAGTAAAGGATAAATACCTGATAAGAACAATGGGCGAATTCGGCACCCTGGTTGACATAGGGCAAATCGGTATTGCAACCACCGCGCAGGGTTCCATTATCCGCGTAAAGGATATTGCCGAGATAAAAGATTCCTTCCTCGAGGCGGTGAGCTACGCGAGGGTCAACAAACTGCCTGTTGTGAATTTGTATATACAAAAAGAGTCGCTTGCAAACACAATAAATGTTTCAGAGGATATTAATAAAGAATTGGCATTGATACAGGAGGATCTCGACCCCAAGATACGACTCATTACGACGTACAATCAGGCGGAGTCAATAACCAAGGCAATAAAGGAAGTGTATAACTCCATGATATTCGGCGCTGTTTTGGTGGCGCTTGTTTTATTTGTATTTTTAGGGCACAAGGGCTGGATCAGGGTTGCCCTTGTAGGGATACCCGTTACGCTTGTATGCGCTGTTATGTTTTCAAAACTGCCGATAGTGGTATTTTCGTTTGCGATTGCCGCGCTTGTATTGGTTTTTATATCCCTCGTCTATAACCCAAAGCCGGTTGCATTTATTGTTTTTGCTATGGCGGTGTCTGCAATATGTACATTCGGGTTTATGTTTGTGAGCGGATTAGTATCAAAAGAACTGGCCCTGACAATAAATATGTCCACGCTGGGAGGGTTAATTCTGGGCTTGGGCATGCTTGTCGATAATTCGATAGTTGTTTCCGAGAATATAATGGTTAAGCGCCGCGAAGGCTTAGAAATGCGCCCGGCTACGGTTAAGGGCTCGGAAGAAATGTTTCTTGCAATTGTGGTGTCTACCTTTACGACCATAGTAGTATTTTCTCCGATAATAGTCCTGCGCAAGGAGGTTCCGGAGATAGGTATATTATACTTCGGCTTAGCTCTTACCATGGTATTTAGCCTCATTGCAAGCCTGATAGTGGCTGTGTCGCTTATTCCCATGCTCTCTTCCACCCTTGGCGGCGAAGCAAGTTTTGGATTTGATTTACGCCGGATTAAAAGTAAATACAGACAGGTTCTGGGCTATTGCATGAGATGGCGTTGGGTTATTTTTTGTGTCATGATCTCGCTGTTTATGCTCTGCGTATGGGCGTTTGTAAATAAACTTGACAGGGAACTTTTTGAATCAACCGAGGTGGAGGATTTTACTATATTTGTCGAGTTGCCGACAGGGGCAAAACTGGGTGTATCTGATGAAATTGTAGCAAAAGTCGAGGAGCTATTAGCGAAGGTCCCGGAGATAAAGACAAAAACCTCAAGGGTGGAACCGTGGTCTTCAAAAGTGTACGTTAAACTAGTTCCGCAGGAGCAGAGAAGGCGCTCAACGCGGGAGATAATAGAGTCGATAAGGCCTGATACGGACAAAATCCAGCCGGCATTTATATATTTTGAAGAGCCGCAGGAAGTTGAAACAAACGAGGTAATTATTGACATATACGGCTATAATTACGAAATTTTAACCCAGCTTGCCGATGCTATCGCCTCAAGAGCGGGTGCCGTAAAGGGTTTGA
Organism: Candidatus Omnitrophota bacterium; assembly: GCA_043812735.1. Classification (GTDB taxonomy): domain Bacteria; phylum Omnitrophota; class Gorgyraeia; order JBDRLY01; family JBDRLY01; genus JBDRLY01. The sequence goes on from JBDRLY010000068.1 coordinate 6,632, forward strand.
CGGATGTTAAAATACGCCACAGGCCGGGCAGGCCGGAATACAGGGTAGTTGTCGATAAAGAACGCGCCGCGGCGCTGGGCCTTAACATGGAAGAAGTAGCAAATGTCCTGCATGCGCAAATGCGCGGATTAAGGGCTACGCTTTATCATACAGAGGGCAAAGAAATAGAGGTAGTAGTAAGGCTTGCGCCAAAGTACCGCAAGACGCTGGAGGATTTAAGGAGGCTGACATTTACGCTTCCCAACGGAGAACAGATTTACCTTGAGCAGATTGTAAAAATAGAACAGGGGCTCAGCCCCTCAAAGGTATGGCGCAAGAACAAAGTCCGCATGATACAGGTTTCGGCCAATAAGGGCGTGCACGCGCTCGGCAAGGCAGTTGAGTTGATACGCGAGGCAATTAAGGATATAAAATTTCCGGAAGATTATTTTTACAGGTTTGGCGGGAATTACGACAGGATGGTTGAAGTTCAGGCGGCTTACGCGATAGCATTTGTCGGGGCTATAATTTTTGTTTACTTAGTTTTAGCGGCGCTGTTTGAGTCGTTCTTGCAGCCGCTGATAATTATGGTAAGCCTGCCCATGACCTTCATAGGCGTCATCGTATTTTTAAGGCTGAGGAATACGCCGGTATCGATGTCTGTGTCTATGGGAATGATTGTTTTAGCAGGCGTAGTTGTCAACAATGCGATAATAATGGTTGACCACTTTAACAGGCTCAAAAGCCTGGGCTGCTCGAAATACCGTATGTTGATAGCAGGCGGAGCGGACAGGCTTAGGCCGATTTTAATGACAACCATGACTACTGTTTTGGGTTTTATGCCCCTGGCATTAAGCCGCAGCACGGAAATAAAATCCCTCTCGAGAATGGCAAAGGTTTTAATAGTGGGGCTTAGTTTTTCCACCGTTGTAACGCTTCTTTTCTTGCCCAGCATCTACCTTGTTTGCGAGGATATAAAGGCTTTTATTATTCGCCTGCAAAAACACACAAAACCGGTCCCGGAAACAGAAAATGCGTAATTTAATCAAACTTGCCGCGGTTTTTGCCGCCGTAATTATATTTTTCCTCGGCTACAACACATACATTCTGGATCGCTCCCTTGAGAACCTGAAATATTCCCTTGATGCCGTTTCGACAATTGAAACCGCCGAAGGCGCGGGCGATGTGAGCATGCTTATGGATTATAATGTGCTGCGCGAAATAGCCGGCCAGAAGCTCAACCCGGAAAAACTTGCGAATTTGGAATACGCAAAGACCGTTATGGCAAGCGGCGCCTCCGGTAGAAAGCTCGAAGACGTCGAGTATATGCTCAATACGTTGGTCGAGGACAAATTAAAGGAAAGAGGGGCGGCTTTGAACGTGCTGGACTCGGTAGTGCGGTTTTTCGGCAGGGCTAGCGGTAAGGTTGCGCGGCTTTTGTATATTTTTAAGAAGAAAAAATCAACCGTCGTAGATAGCGCGCTTCTTGAAGAGGCCCGGTCGCATGAAAGCTCATGGAAATTTCCCGAGGCGGCCGCGGCATACGAAAAATTCATAGCGAAAAACAAGGATTACGAGAAAATCGGCTCTATTAGGCTGCATCTGGGTTTTTCCTATCAAATGCAGGGCAGGTTCCCTGACGCAGAAAAGGTTTATTCAAGGGTTGCGCGCGAGTTTGCGGGAAAAAATGAAGGCATGGTAGCGGCAAAACTTCTTGGCCAGATTTCCGAGACAAAAGCCCTTTTCTCAAGGAAAAGGGAACTCCTGTTAAACATTAAAGATAGAACAATATCCGCGGGGGATCTGCAAAATACCTATTATGAATTGGGCCTTGTAAATATCCAACTATGCGAGTTTGACGCGGCGTATGATTGTTTGAATGAGGCCGTCAGAATAAACGGCCGAAACGAACTCGCGGATAAATCAAGGTTCGTGACCGCATGGCTCTATAAACACCAGAAAAAATTAGAACAGGCATCAAGAAGTTTTGAAGAAGTAATTAAAGCAAGCCCCGCGGTTGAGATGCTTATTTCGGCAAAATACGAACTCGCGGATTTAAGCAGGCTTAAAGGCGATTATGCCGGCGCCATAGCGGGGTATAAGGAAATAGCGGAAGACTACAAGGATAATGCCGTCGCGGCACTGGCGCAGTATCAGGTAGGTACGACATATTTTTACGACTTGGGCGATGTTGAGGCGGCAACGCAGGCATTTGACGAATTAAAAGATAAATACCCTGATTCCGGTTATGTGACAAAAGGCATAAAGCAGTTGAAGGAATTCGGAGAAAAGGAAAAAACGCTTTCAAGCGATTATCATCCGATTATTGTAAACTGGATAGAAAAGATAACCCCCGATACGCTTGCCAGATTCGCCGGGGCTATAAAAGAATTTGCAACTGCGTTAAAGGACAAAGAAACGGCACAGTTTACCGCAACATACGACAGTGAGGAATTAAACGCTTTTTTAAATAGGCATTTCGCAAATATCCTGCCCGAGCAGATAATTGCGCTAGTTGTTGTTTTGGATAAAGATTCTGTCGCGGCGCGGGGCAATATTAAATTAAGGATTTTACCGTTTAAATTTTATGCCAAAGGCAAATTGACAGTTTCCGATAAGAAGCCGCGGGTTCTTATCGATGATTTAATAGTTAACGATATCCCTGTGCCGAAAATACTGCTTAATGAAATGGCGAGAGAGATAAATATTGTTTTGCGAAGCGAGTATTTTCCCCTGGAATTCGAAGAAATTGCAATTTTGGATGGAAAACTTGTTGTTAAAGGTAGGATACCCGCCCAGTAAAATCAGGCATCGTCATCAAGTCTTTTGTCCAGGACGAAAGCACTCCCCTCGACAGATTTTGCCTTCTTTTTTACTTCAGCGGCAATATTCGTTACCTGGGCGTAGCTTTGTATAGGGCGTGACTGGTTTGAAACGCCGGCCATGGATATAGACATTATAGGAAATTTAGTAATTTCGCCTGCACGCGACTTTGAGATGATGTGGCCTTTTTGCAGGTCTTCCTCGGAGTAAAGGGCGCGTATTCTTTTGTCAAACTCGGATTTTATGTATTCCGTAACGCCATCCACTTTCTCCGGAGTCGTCACTAATACAAAATCATCACCGCCCTCATGCCCCACGAAATCATCGACGCTGCCTTTTTGTTTTAGGGCCTCTCTGATTACCTGGGCTGTCAGTTTTATCGCCTCGTCGCCGTTTGCAAGGCCGTATTTATCATTGTACGCTTTAAAGTTATCCAGATCCGTGTGCACCGTTACGAACTTTTTGCTTTCTAAGATCCTGCGCTCAACATCTTCCGCAATCATTACGTTACCGGGAAGTTTTGTAAGGGGGCTTGCGTTTAGGGCGCGTTCCCGCATTTTAATTAAGGCAGCGCTCATGTCGTTAAACCGCGTCGCCAAATCCTCCAGCTCATCGCCTGTTTTAATATCGACCTTTTGCTCCAGTTCTCCCTCGGAAATTACCTTCGTAGCCCTATCAAGCGTTTTTAACGGGCCTATAATTGTTTTTTGAAGAAACAACCCAAGCCCGGTATTTAAAAGAATTACCAGAAATGCCGTTATTGTGGAGGGGACATAAACCTCTTTAAGGGCATCTAACATGTTGCCGAGCGAAAAACTCAAACATGCGATGTAATCGTAAACGCCGTTTAATTGCAAGGGTATATACACATCAAGAACTTTTTCGGTTGCCTCTGACGAGAACCATTTTCCCGCGCTAAGGCCTTTTAAGGCTGCGCCTATCTGGCGTTTCTGCGCACCCGAGGCAGGCACGGATTTTTCCCTCGGGTCACTGGCAGCGGCACTGGTGCCGTCGGCAAGGTATATTTTCCCCGTATCCATTATTTTTCCTTCGGAGAGTTCCTGCAGCGTTGATTCCAGGAGGTCCCGCTGAAGCGTTTTGGTCGCAGCTTTTAAAAGAGCCTCTTCGAGGGAGATTTTTGCAAGGCCCGCGCCAAGCCGCGCCCTTAAATGGTTGTGTGCGGTCATAGTTGCCAGTTGGTTGTATACCTGAATGGCGGCAAAGGCGCCGATGAGGACGAGCGTAAAAATAATCATGAAAGTACTTATGCGGCTTTGTATCGTTGCTCTGGCCATGGATTTTTACCTTTTGTCAATAGTATAAGAGGGCGCAGGCGGCGTGTCAATTGAAATCACCCATGCACCAAAAATAATTGACTAGAACGCGGTTTTATGGGATAATCTCACTCTGATTTTTCTTTTAAGGAGGTTAGGTAACTATGAAGAAAATGTCTTTATTTATCGCGGTAGTTAGCAGCTTGGCATTTTTATGCTGCGGCTGCGGCTCCGGGAAGGCCCCGGAAACTAAAGGAGTGGAGATAAAAGTAGCTTATTGGGGCTCGCCGGAGGAAATGTCAATAATCAGAAAATCAATTGACTTATGGCAAAAACAGAATCCGGATATAAGGGTAACCCTGGAGCATACTCCTTTCAGCGGCTATGTCAGCAAGATATTGACCAGAATCGCAGGCGGCGCCGCACCGGACATAATCGCTGCCGAGGTGGGGCTTTTTACCGCCTTTGTAGGCAAGGATGTATTTCTGGACCTCAAACCCTATGCGGATAGCGATGAAGATTTTTCAATTTCGGATTTCTTTCCAGAGGTTTTGCAGCGCTTTAGCGTAGAAGGAAAACTCTTCGGCATACCTCGGGATACGGCACCCTTTGCGTGCGTTTATTACAATAAAAAATTGTTCGATCAGGCGGGCCTTGCTTATCCCGGCGATGAATGGACATGGGCTGAATTTCTAGACACAGCGCAAAAACTTACCAAATCCGAAAACGGCAAAATTACGCAATTCGGCTTCTACAGCATATTCTGGCAGAATTTCATTTATTCAAACGGCGGAAGCCTGGTTGATAACGTAAGGAATCCTAAGAAATGCATGCTTAATAAACCGGAATCAATAGAAGGGCTTAAGTTTTATGTTGATTTGATTAACAAATACCGTGTTTCGCCTACGCCTCTTGTGTTGGGCAACACGGGCATGGATGCGTATCAGCTTTTTAGCGGTCAGCGCATCGCGATGTATTGCTCCGGCATATGGGAATCGCCGGCATTCCGCAAGATAAAAGATTTTGACTGGGATGTCGCCATGTTTCCGAAAGGTTATAAGGGAGTGCGGGGCTTCGGCACGGGCGGCACAGCATATTGCGTGTTAAAGACCACAAAAAACCCCCAAGAGGCATGGCGCGTAATAAAGGCCCTCACGGGCGACGAAGCGCAGTCTCTTTTTGCCGAAACAGGGCTTGCGCAGCCGGCAAGAAAGAAAATAGCCGAAGGCGAATACTGGGCAAAAAGCAACGCAAAACCGCTTAACAAAAAAATGCTTAACGAAGCAATAAAATTCGTCACATACGAACCCTTTCATCCCAAGTGGAGGGAAATAATGGATTTATACGTAAATCCTGAATTTGATCTTGTGTTCAACGGCAAGGTGAAAGTAGAGGAGGCTGTTTCAAAATTGGCTGTGAAGGTGAACGGGCTTCTTAAGGAAAGGTAACGATGGAGAAATTGTTCAGGACAAAGTACGGTTATTTCAGCAATGACACCGAGGAATTTGTAATAACGACACCCGTTACCCCGCGGCCGTGGGCGAATATTATTACAAACGGAAAATACGGCCTGGCCCTCTCTAGCGTAGGGTCCGGATATAGCTGGCGCAATGAAACAAGCATGAATATGATAAACCGCTGGGAGCAGGATTTGGTGCGGGATGACTGGGGCAAATATATTTATCTGCGCGACGATGACAAGCCCCTTCCTTCTAAGGAACAGGAAGGGCTGTCCTTTCTGGACAAAAAGAATTTCTGGTCCCTAGCGTATCAGCCGTGCCTTAAAAAACCGGAATTCTACGAATGCCGCCACGGCATTGGTTACACGACGATTACGTCGGTAAATTCCGCGATACGCTCAAAAATGACCGTGTTCGTCCCAAAAGAGGAGCCTCTTGAGATATGGGTTCTCGAGGTTTCGAACGAATCCAGAAAAAAACGCAATATAAGCGTTTTTACGTATCTGGAGTGGTCGCTGGGTAAAGCCTCAGACTGGCACAGGGAGTTTCACCGGATATTCATAGAGACGCAATATTCAAAGCAATTATCCTCTATATTTGTAAACAAAAGGCTCTGGGATCTGCCTGACCGTAACGGCCTGCACTGGAACAGAAACTGGGAATTTGCAGGGTTCCATTCTTCAAGCGTGCCCGCCAAGAGCTTTACCTGCGACAAGGAAGCATTCCTGGGCATGTTCGGGAACCTAAAAGAACCCAAGGCGCTAAAAGACGGCAGACTAAATAACGAAGCCGGAAAACACAACGATTCAATAGGCGCGCTGCAGGTTAGGCTTACGCTTAAACCAAAGGAGAAAAAGGAAATCATATTTACTATGGGCGCCGCGGACAACGTGGCCAGCGCCAGGGCGATTATCAGGAAATACAAGTCCATAAAAACAACCAAGCACGAGCTGGAAAAGGTAAAGAAAACCTGGAGTGAGCACCTTGAAAAATGCGAGGTAAAAACTCCGGATAAGGGAATAAATTTGATGTGTAATACCTGGCTTAAATACCAGTCTATCTCGGCAAGGTTATGGGCGCGCACCGGCTATTACCAGATAGGGGGAGCTTACGGTTTTAGGGACCAGCTGCAGGATTCCCTGATTTGGCTTTTTTTGGATCCCGCGTATACAAGAAAACAAATACTCTTACATGCGGCGCACCAGTTTAAAGACGGAACCGTCTATCACTGGTGGCATCCGACAACAAACAGCGGCCTGCGTTCGCGCTATAGCGATGATTTATTGTGGCTCGTGTTTGTAACGCTGGAATATCTAAAGGAGACAAACGACCATTCGATACTAAATGAAAAAGTAAAATATGTAAACGGCCCCAATGAAACGCTATTTAAGCATTTGAAAGCGGCTGTGGAGCGCGTCGAGGCAAGGATGTCGCGCCGCGGCCTGCCGTTGATTATCGAGGGCGACTGGAACGACGGATTAAGCGCGGTCGGCCGCAAGGGCAAAGGCGAAAGCATCTGGATGGGGCATTTCTTTTACGGAATCCTTAATGATTTTGCCAACCTCTGCCGCGAGCGCAAGCTGGATAATCTGGCAAGGCGCTATGCTAACCGCGCCCAGAGGCTAAAAGAGAATATAAACAAATACGGCTGGGACGGGAAATGGTACTGGCGTGCAACCTGCGACGACGGAACGCTTCTGGGTTCAAAGCACTCCAAGGAAGGAAAGATATTCTTAAATGCCCAGTCCTGGAGCGTGATAAACAATACGGCATCCATGGAGCGTGCAAGAATTGCGATGCGTTCCGCGGAGAAACTCTTAAACAGGCAATACGGCCCTCTCTTGCTTTATCCCGCATACACAAAGCCGGATTCGAAAATAGGGTATATAACAAGATATGCGCCCGGCGTGCGCGAGAACGGCGGTATATACACTCACGCCGCGGCATGGTATATGCAGGCCCTGTGCTTAATGAAAAAATCCGCGGCGGCTTACAAGACTTTGCACAGAATACTGCCCGCTACAAGAGGCATGGAACCCGATGTATACAAAGCAGAACCGTATGTTACTGCGGGAAGCGTTGACGGGTTTGATTCCCCGAATTTCGGAAGAGCCGGATGGACATGGTACAGCGGTTCTTCCGTATGGCTGTTTAAAACCATTCTTGAATGGATACTCGGCGTAAGGGCGACAAAACAAGGTTTATTAGTCGATCCGCGCATACCTAAAAATTGGAAAAAATTCACCGTAAAGCGCCATTTCAGGAAAGCAACTTACCTTATTGAAGTCTCAAATCCCAGGGGCGTTAATGCCGGAGTAAGGCAGCTTGTTGTTGATAACAAAAAAATAAAAGGTAACCTCATACCCGTGTTTCACGACGGTAAATTACACAAAGTAAAGGCTTTGGTGGGATGAAAAAGGGGGTGTAGCATGAAAAAAATTATCGCGTCGGTTTTTGTTATTGCAGCAATTGTATTGGCGCAAATGACACCCGCACTTGCCGCAGAACTAATAGTTGCCGACTTTGATGCCGGCGAGAAACCTAATAATCTCGGCGGAGATATGGGTATGTGGGACAAGGACCCCAATGACACAACCATGTATGCAAGAATGGCTTTTGTGCCGGATGATGCGCTGGATAATCCGGACGGCTATTCGCTTAAAATGGACTATGATATCGATTCGCCGAATCCCGCATATAACGGGTTCTGGATGAAGCTGGAAGGCCTCGATATAGAGACATACAAAACGCTGGATCTATATGTTAAGGGAGACAAAGAACAGGGCTACACGAAAAAATTTAAAATCGAACTTAAAAACGCAACCGGCGAAGTGGGGAAATACACAGTAACAGGCATCGGCGACGGCTGGGAAAAAATTTCCATACCGCTGGAAAAATTTAAAGCCCTCAAAGACAAAGCAAACATGACGGAGTTTGTAATAGTTTTTGACGATATGACCTCAACCAAGAAAGTGGGTACTATATATATAGACCAAATTGGGTTTTCCGATTAAGCCATCCGCCGGATTTGCGGGTTTTGTTTCTTTATTCCGGCACTTGAACCATCTGAACGCAAATGATCCGATTCGATAAAAATGTGCTTTCCGATTTTGGGGAGGCAACCACCAAGGAATGGTTACTGACAAACGGACTTGGCGGCTACGCCTCCTCAACCATTATTGGGGCGAATACCCGCAAGTACCACGGTTTATTGGTGGCGGCAAGCGCTTCCCCGCCAAAGCGCATAGTCATGCTTTCAAAGCTTGAGGAAACCCTGATACTCCAGAAAGAGCGCTTTGATTTATCATGCAATCAGTATCCGGGAATTATCCATCCGGAAGGGCATAATTACCTTGTTGAATTTAGGCTGGATCCCTATCCGGTTTTTATCTATAACTGCGGCAAGGCAGTATTGGAGAAATCGGTATTTTTAATTTATGGGGAGAATGCCGCAGTTATAACGTATAAATTAATTACCTCTGAAGATAAAACGGCGGCGCTTATCCTAAGGCCGCTGGTCGCCTGCCGCGACTACCACTCGGTTAGTTACGAAAATGAATTCTTCAACAAGAAACTGGAAATAACAAGCGGCGCAGTCAAAATGAAGCCTTATGAAGGCGCACCTGAATTGTACCTGTGCCACAATGCCGAGTCATTCGAGCAAAAGGGTTATTGGTACAGGGACTTTGAATACAAAAAGGAATTTGACCGGGGGCTCGAAAGCCATGAGGATTTATACAGCCCAGGGCAGTTTGTATATTTATTGCGCGAAGGGGAGGCCTGTACGTTAATTGCATCGCTTGAGTCCTACAAGGCACAGGATACTCCGAATTACACAAAGTTTGAGCGCATGCGCCAGGCATCGTTCAGCGCACAGGTAAAGGATGCGGATGAATTTACAAAACAGATGCTTAAATCGGCAGATTCTTTCATAATTAAACGCAATGGTGCACTTTCAAGCGCAATTGCCGGGTATCCGTGGTTTAGCGAGTGGGGGCGGGATGCACTTGTATCTTTGCCGGGGCTTGCGCTATCAACAGGCCGCTATGATATTGCGCGTTCAATTCTTGAGACATACGGCTCATACTGTGACAGCGGGCTTATACCGGCGTATTTCCCGGAAACGGCAAAGGACCCCGAATATGCAAGCGTAGATGCATCGCTGTGGTATTTTTATGCTGTCGGCAAGTACCTTGAATATACCGGAGATATGGAGTTTGTCAAAAAAAGAATTTTTGGCGTACTTTTGGAAATAATAGATTTTTATATAAAGGGAACGCGCTTCGGCATTCATATGAATAGAGACGGCCTTATAAATTTCAGCGAGCGCTCGGTTTGTTTATCGTGGATGGACGCTATGGTTGAGCATGTGCCGTGTGCGCCGAGGTTCGGCAAGCTTGTAGAAGTAAATGCGCTCTGGTACAACGCCCTTAAAGTAATGCAAGGTATAATCGTGGATTTTGACAAAAAACTTGTGTGCGAATACGAAAATCTTGCAAAAATCGTAAAAGACAACTTTAATTATTTATTCTGGAATGGGCAAAAGCAATCGCTTTTTGACTGGATTAACGGTGATATCGCGGATACATCCGTCAGGCCGAATCAGATATTTGCACTAAGCCTGCCCCATACGATGCTTGCGCAAAAAAAAGAATCACAGATACTCGAGACAGTAAAAAATGAACTCCTTACGCCTTACGGCCTGCGAAGCCTTTCACCGAACGAACACGGTTATCAGGGCCATTATTACGGCGATGCATCCATAAGAGACAGGGCGTATCACAACGGGACAACGTGGCCGTGGCTCATTGGCCCGTATATCAGCGCATATCTTAAGGT
>JBDRLY010000069.1:0-11622 GCA_043812735.1 Candidatus Omnitrophota bacterium
TAGTGGTTATAGTGACTTTGGCCAAAGTTTGCCCCTAACCCATTATCCGCTAATACATTAGGTTAAAAAAAGCCCGGTTTTCTTTTTAAGAGCCGGGCTTTTTTGTTGACTTATGCGCTATTCTGCCTTAAAATTTATAGTCTATTTAAAAGGAACTGTTAAATGCCAAACCTTGCCTTATCAAATATCTACAGGAGAAAATTAAGGGCCAGCGTTGCCATATTGGCCGTGGGTTTGGGTATAGCGCTTTTGCTTGTCTTAGCGGGCGTTACCCGCGGATCGATAAACGAGTTAGTCTCCCGCATTAAGAATGTCGGCGCCGATATTGTGGTCCAGCCGCAGGATGCGAATTTTTTCCTTCCGCTTAAATCCGGCTTAATGTCTACCGACTTAAAGGACAAAATAGCTAGAATTGAAGGCGTTGAGGCTGTTGCGCCTGTTTTTACTTGGGGTATAAGGATAGGCAATAATATTCATGTTGTATACGGCATCGAAGAACAAAGTTTTCAGAAAGTCGGCGCAAAAATAGTTCTTTTAAAAGGCCGCAGCCCGCAGAGCGATTTGGAATTAGTTATGGATGTGCGCATGGCTGAAGCAAAAAAACTCAAACTAGGCGAGAGCGTAAAAATATTCGGAAAAAATTTTACCCTGGTGGGCATTTCCAAGCCCGGCGTGGCGGCAAGGATATACATGCCGCTTGCCACCCTTCAGAAAAAAGTTGACCAGGGAAACAAAGTTAATGTTTTCTTTGTTAAGGTTAAAACCCCCGAGAAGACAAAAGAAGTAGCAAAGGCGATAGAGAGTCAATTTCCGAATTTAAAGGTAAACGCTGCGGATGAAATAGCATCAATTGTCTCAAAAAGCCTGGCAGGGCTAAACGAATTTGTTATAGCGATGTGCGCGTTTGCACTTATCGTAAGCAGCCTGGTGGTTTTGCTTGCGATGTATACGACTATATATGAGCGCACGCGCGAAATAGGCATATTAAAGGCACTTGGCGCGAGTAATTTTTATATTATTAAATGCGTTGTTGCCGAATCAACCATGCTGTCTGTTCTGGGGGTGCTCCTGGGATATGTGCTGACTTACGCGACGCGGGAATGGATGAGGTACAAATTTCCGCTTTTAACGCTTGAGGTTACTCCGGGTGAGTTATTAACGGCGTTTGGTATCGGAATAATTGTCGGGGTTATGGGCGCGATACTGCCGGCTATTGCCGCTGCAAGAAAAGATCCGGTCGAAGCATTAAGGTATGAATAACGTTATAGAAACAAAAAATCTTAAGAAAGTTTACAAAATAGGGCGCGTCCTAGTCCACGCATTAAACGGCGTAGACTTGAATATAAATAGCGGAGAGTTTATTTCGGTGATGGGGCCCTCAGGCTGCGGGAAATCGACGTTTCTGCATTTATTGGGCGCCCTCACAAGGCCTACTGCCGGCGAGATAAAAATTACAGGCACACCGCTCACCGGCCTTTCCAATCATAAACTGACATTATTGCGCAGAAAAAAAATCGGTTTTGTATTCCAGACGCTTAATTTGCTGCCCACTTTAAGCGCGATAGGGAATTTGGAACTTTTATTTTCGATAGGTAATACGCCGAAGAACGCCTTTAACCCGAAGGATCTCCTGAATATCGTCGGCCTCGGTGCAAAACTCTACCGCCGGCCAAGTGAACTTTCTTACGGCGAGCAGCAGAGAGTTGCCATTGCGCGGGCTTTATTGTGCCGGCCGGAGATACTGCTTGCCGATGAGCCTACAGGAAACCTTGACTCCGAGAATTCCCTCAAGGTGCTGGATTTGCTTTCCGGGCTCAATAAAGAGCTCAACCAGACAGTAGTTTTAATAACGCATGATAAAGATGTTGCCAATGCCGCTAAAAGAATAGTCCACATGAAAGACGGAAAGATACTTAATTAAATGGCGCAGGAAATAGTTTTAATATTGGATTTTGGTTCGCAATATAACCAGCTGATCGCGCGCCGGGTAAGAGAGAACAAAGTATTCTGTAAAATAGTGCCGCCGAATTTAAGCGCTTCCGAGATTAAGGCGATAGCCCCGAAAGGCCTTATATGCTCAGGCGGCCCCGCTAGTATTTACCAGAAAAACGCCCCAAAGCTGGACCCCGAGGTTTTAAAATTAAATATTCCGGTTCTTGGGATTTGCTACGGCATGTAGCTTATAGCGCATATGCTCGGCGGCGGCGTTAAGCGCGCCGGCAGGAGAGAATACGGCAGGGCGGAACTGCTTATAGATAAAAAAGAAAATTTGTTTTCTGGCGTGCCGCGTAGAATAGTTTCGTGGATGAGCCACGGCGATAAAGTGGTACGCCTGCCAAGAGGTTTTGTTAAACTGGCCCGCACGGCGCATACTAAATTTGCGGCATGCCGCGACAAAAACAAAAAATATTCGTAGTGCAGTTTCACCCTGAAGTGGCGCATACGCAATACGGCTCGCAGATAATTAAAAATTTCCTCTATAAAGTATGCGGATGCGAAGGGGCCTGGAGCATGAAATCATTTATACGCGAGTCTATTGCAACTATAAGGAAAAAAGTAGGCAAGGGCAAAGTGGTATTAGGCTTATCCGGCGGCGTGGATTCATCCGTTGCCGCGCTCCTTTTGCATAAAGCGCTCGGTAAACAGCTTGTGTGCATATTCGTGGACAATGGCTTATTGCGCAAAAACGAAAAGGAAAATGTAATCAAGCGCTTCGGCAGGCATTTCAAGATGAATTTGCGCGTTGTCGACGCGAGAAAGAGGTTCCTGGATAAGCTGCGCGGAGTTACTGACCCGGAGAAAAAACGCAAAATAATCGGCAGGGAATTTATCCGCGTCTTTGAAGACGAAGCCAAAAAAATAGGGGGTATAGATTTTCTGGCGCAGGGAACGCTTTATCCGGACGTTATCGAATCAAAGTCCGCTTTCGGCGGGCCTTCAGTAACCATAAAAACGCATCACAACGTAGGCGGCCTGCCTTCGCGTATGAATTTTAGGCTTATCGAGCCTTTGCGGGAATTGTTTAAAGATGAAGTAAGGCTCCTGGGCAAGGAATTAGGCTTAGCGGATGAGCTTATTTGGCGCCAGCCGTTTCCCGGCCCCGGCCTCGCGGTGAGGATAATAGGCGATGTAACAAAACAGCGCCTTGAAATTCTAAAAGAAGTTGACGATAAATTAGATGAGGAAATAAAAAAGGCGGGGCTTTACAGGAATTTGTGGCAGTCGTTTGCCGTATTATTGCCGGTGAAATCCGTCGGCGTCATGGGAGACGAGAGGACCTATGAGAATGTTGCCGTAATTCGCGCCGTCACAAGCCAGGACGCTATGACTGCCGACTGGGCAAAACTTCCCCACGAATTGCTTGGGCGCATTTCTAACAGGACAATAAATGAAGTCCGCGGAGTAAACCGCGTTGTATATGACATTTCATCAAAGCCGCCCTCTACGATAGAATGGGAGTGATTCATGCATTCTGATTTCGTGCATTTGCACGTTCACACGCAATACAGCTTATTGGACGGCGCATGCCTCATACGTGATTTGGTGCGCCTGGCATCGGTTTACCGCATGCCGGCACTGGCCATGACTGATCACGGGAATTTATTCGGCGCAATTGAGTTTTACGAGGCGGCTCAAAATGCAGGCGTAAAGCCGATTGTCGGCTGCGAAGTATATGTGGCGGCCGATTCGCGGTTTGAAAAATCTTCCCGCGGGATAAAAGAAGGCTCCTTCCATCTGACGCTCTTAGCAAAAGACGAAAAAGGCTATAAAAACCTCATCAAGCTCGTGAGTACCGGATACCTTGAGGGATTTTACTACCGTCCGCGCATAGATATGGAAGTGCTGGCGCAATATAACGAAGGATTAATAGGCCTATCCGGCTGCCTCCACGGAGAAATTCCGCATTTGATGCTCACCGGCCAGGGCGACAAGGCAAAAGAGCTTGCCCTAAAATTCAGCGACATATTAGGGAAAGGCAATTTTTATCTGGAAGTAATGGATCATCTTATTCCGGAGCAGAGAACACTTAATTCAGCGTTTGTAGAAATGTCGAAGGATATGAACCTGCCGCTGGTTGCCACAAACGACGTTCATTACCTGGCAAAAGAGCACAGCCGCGCTCACGAGGCCCTTTTATGCATAGGTACACAGACAATGCTTGATGATCCCAACCGCCTAAAGTTCCAGACGGATGAATTTTATTTCAAAACAGCCGACGAAATGAAAAAAATATTTTCCGAATTGCCCGAAGCAATAAAAAATACCCGCGAAATTTCCGAGAAATGCAATCTTGAGATGAATTTTAAAAAAACGCACCTGCCGCATTTTCACCCGCCGCAAGGCAAAACGAGGGACGATTACCTAAAGGAGCTTGTCAAGGAAGGGCTAAAAACGCGCTATCCGGCTGCCGATGAAAACGTGCATAAGCGCCTGGAGCATGAACTGGGCGTAATAAAGTCATTGGGTTACACGAGCTATTTTTTAATTGTGTGGGATTTTGTAAGGTATGCTAAAGAAAAAAGCATACCCGTAGGGCCCGGGCGCGGTTCGGCGGCAGGCTCGATAGTAAGCTATTGCCTGGGCATTACCGATATAGACCCGCTGAAGTACGATTTGCTGTTTGAGAGGTTTTTAAACATAGAGAGGATAAGCCTGCCGGATATAGATATAGATTTTTGCGATGAAAAGCGCGATGAGGTTATAAATTACGTTATCGGGAAATACGGCAAGGATAACGTAGCGCAAATCGTTACCTTCGGCACTATGGGCGCAAAGGCGGTTATACGCGATGTGGCGCGCGTCATGAATTTTTCCTATGCCGAGGCAGACAGAATAGCAAAGCTTGTACCCACGGATTTAAATATAACTTTAGAGGAAGCGATTGCCCAGGAAGCGGAATTGCGCAATTTATACAAAAACGACATTCGTGTTACGCAGCTCATCGACACGGCAAAAGTTCTTGAAGGCCTGACGCGCCACGCATCTATGCATGCCGCAGGTGTCGTAATAAGCGAAAAACCGCTTACCGAATATATTCCGCTTTATAAAACAGGCGATGATCAGATTACAACCGGCTATCCCATGGGATCGGTGGAGAAGGTCGGGCTCTTAAAGATGGACTTCTTGGGCTTAAAAACCCTGGCTGTTCTTGATGAGTCGGCAAAGATAATAAAAAGGACCAGGAATACCGATATTGACATAAGTAAAATATCGTTGCACGACAAAAAAACATATGAGCTGCTCTCCAGGGCGGAGTCGCAGGGAGTGTTCCAGCTTGAATCCTCCGGCATGCGGGATTTATTGCGCAAGCTCCAGCCGACGCAATTTGAAGATTTAATCGCGCTGTTGGCTCTTTTTAGGCCAGGCCCGATAGGCTCGGGTATGGTTGAGAACTTTATAGAGAGAAAGCACGGGAGGGTTAAAATTGCGTATGATCATCCCGCGCTTGAGCCGATATTAAATAATACCTACGGTGTATGTATTTATCAGGAACAGGTTATGCGCATCGTTTCGGCACTGGCAGGTTTTTCAATGGCAAAGGCGGATGAATTGCGCCGGGCGATTTCGAAAAAAATACCCGAGGTCATAGAAGTAGAGCGCAATGCCTTTATAATAGGCTGCCACAAAAACGCAATTTCTAAGACCGTTGCCGATAAGATATTCGACCAGATAGAATACTTTGCGGGTTACGGTTTTAACAAATCCCACGCGGCCGCATATGCGTTGATATCGTACCGCACGGCATACCTTAAGGCGAATTACCCGATCGAATTTATGGCGGCGTTGTTGAGTTCAGAGCGCAACAATACCGATAAAATAGCCCAGTATATCGACGAAGCGGAGCGCATGGGAATTAAAGTGCTTCCGCCCGACATAAACGAAAGCTACGGGAATTTTACCGTGGTGGGAGACGGCATCCGTTTCGGCCTCACCGCAGTAAAAAATGTAGGCGGGGGGGCTGTTGATTCTATAATACAGGCGCGCCAGAAACTCGGTAAATTCAAATCCATTTATGAATTCTCAAGCCGCGTTGATGTGCGCCTTGTAAACCGTAAAGTTCTGGAAAGCCTGATTAAATGCGGCGCGTTCGACACATTTGGGTTGCGGCGTTCGCAGCTGGTGGCGGTTTTGGACCGCGTGCTTGAAATGGCGAGTTCCCTGCACAGGGACCGCAGCATTGGGCAGCTTTCTTTATTTGATGCGGCAGACGGAAACGGCCTGCATCACGATACCGTGCACGTTCCCGATATAAAAGAGTGGCCCGAAACACAGCTGCTTGCGTTTGAAAAGGAAATGCTGGGATTTTACGTAACAGGCCATCCGCTGGCAAAATATGAAAGGACGCTGCGTACTTATGCCAGCACTTCAAGCGCAAAATTAGCGCATTGCCAGGACGGTGAAGAGGTTACGATAGGCGGCATAATTGCAAAGGCAAAACACACGGTAACAAAACGCACAAGCGAAAAAATGGCTATTGTTACGTTAGAGGATATTTACGGCGATGTGGAAGTTTTGGTGTTCCCGAGCACCTACCAGAAGGTGAGCGCGAATATTATTGCAGACAGAATCGTATTGGTGAAGGGGCGCACTTCGCTTCGCGAGGACGCGCCTAAAATAATCGCGAGCGATATAATAGCGCTCGAAGATGCCATCGCGAAAAATACCAAGGCGCTCACGATACAAACGCACAATTCATCATTGGGCGATAAAAACCTTGAAGAATTAGGAGCGATACTCAAGGGCTACGAAGGTAAAGTGCCGGTATTCCTGAAATTAAAAACACCCCAGGGGCGTATTGTTAAAGTTAAACTTGGCGATGAATTTACAATTAAACCGGACGAGAGGCTCTTTACGCAATTGGAAGAGCTTTTCGGAGAAGGCGCCGTTATGGTGGATTCCTGATTACGAAACTACTTGACATACAATAAGTTAGGGATATAAAATATACCCAACCTTTCCCAAAAAGCTAGAAGAAAGGTTGGGTAGAAGGAAGGGCTGGATGGATAGACTAACAAAGGCAAAGCTAAAGGAGCTTGAAAAATTTACGGATATGTGGAAGAAATTCCACGACATTTACAGAAAATCATCTAATCGCAAAGATGTATCCACGCAGGACGAAAAAGAGTTTTTTGAGGCAAAACAAATAGTGGAGCGCCGCTACAGCAGTCTTTTGGAACTTCTTGGTAAAAAGCCGCATCCGGACCCGGTAGAAGAAATATTAAAAGTAATATCCGTTACAACAACATCGGACAAAATTCTTACTAAAATACAGGCGGACTGGGTGGCGGCATCTCTGTTGTTTAACGATTGGAAAAAAAGCCTGGAAGGAGCGCCCGTAAGCGGCGGATTTTTTAAAAAGATTTTCAAGGGGGTGACGAGATAATGACCAAAAAAGAGATCGTAGCAAAAATAGCGCACGAAACAAAGATCAGGCAGATGGAAGTAAAAAAAGTGGTACAGAAAACTCTGGATTCGATACTGGAAGGGCTTATGAACGGCAAAACAATAGAATTGCGGAACTTCGGCGTATTCAAGGTAAAGCAACGCCGCGCAAGACGTGGGCGCAATCCGCGCACTGGCGTGGAAGTGCCTGTTCCGCCGCGCAAGGTTGTTACGTTTAAGCCCGGATTGTTAATGAAGAAACAGGTAAAGTGAGAAGATGAAATTTCAGGCAGTACGCGGCACAAAAGACATCCTGCCCATTGAAGCACGCGCCTGGCAGAAGCTGGAAGATATCGCAAGGCGCCTTTTTGGCGTTTACGGCTACAGCGAAATACGCACGCCGGTAATCGAAGACACCGCGCTTTTTGAGCGCTCGGTTGGCGAGACTACCGATATTGTAGAGAAAGAAATGTATACTTTCGAAGACCGCGGCGAGCGCAAAATTTCTCTCAGGCCGGAAGAGACCGCGCCTGTTGTGCGCGCATACCTGGAGGCGGGCCTGCACAAGACGCAGGGTTTCGTAAAATTATATTATATCGGCCCGATGTTCCGCGCGGAAAGGCCGCAGGCAGGCAGGCAGAGGCAGTTTCATCAGATAGGCGTTGAGGTAATCGGGTCTGATTCTGTTTATGCCGATGCGGAATCGTTGCAGCTTCTGATGCATATTTTAAGCGAAACAGGGTTAAAAAAGCATTCACTCGTATTAAACAGCCTTGGCTGCGCAAAGGACAGGGAAAAACTTTCCCAGGTATTACAGAAGAATTTAAAAACCCAAGAGGCAACTCTTTGCGAGGACTGCAAAAGGCGCATATCCCGCAATGTTTTCAGGGTCTTTGACTGCAAAAAAGATTCCTGCCGCGCCGCCGTAAGAAAAATGCCCACCATGCTTGAACATCTTTGCAATGACTGCTCGGCGCATTTCGAGGCATTAAAGAAAATCCTGGATTCAAAAGGCGTAAAATACGCCGTTAACCCTCATTTGGTCCGCGGTTTGGATTATTACACGCGTACGGCGTTTGAAGTGACACACGAAGGCCTCGGCGCGCAAAACGCAATCGGCGCAGGCGGACGGTATGATAATCTTGTGGAGGAATTCGGCGGCCCGAAATTAGGCGCCATAGGATTTGCGCTTGGCGTGGAAAGGCTGCTTTTGGCGCTGGAAACAGAAGGTGTAAATATCGCCGATAAACAAAGGACAGCGCTTTTTATCGCGAGCATAGGCGAGGAGGCATGCAAAAAAGGTTTTGATTTATTAGCCGCCGTACGAAAAGGAGGTATTTCGGCGGATATGGATTACGAGAACCGCTCGCTAAAAGGGCAATTGCGCCGCGCAAGCGACCTTAATGTTAAATTTGTGGCAATATTAGGCGAGGATGAACTGAAAAAAAACGCAGTCACCTTAAAGGATATGGACAAAGGCACGCAACAGGAAGTAAATTTCAGTAAACTATCGGAGATGCTTAAAAATGCTGCGGACACATAATTGCGGGGCGTTAAATGCTGAAAGCATGGGTAAGAGCGTTTCTTTGTGCGGCTGGGTGAAGGCGCGCCGCGATCACGGGGGAGTTATTTTTATAGATTTGCGCGACAGATGGGGGATAACCCAGGTAGTTTTTAACCCCAGAGGGGATGCAGATTTGTTTAAAAAAGCAAACGGCTTGCGCAGCGAGTTTGTTATTCTGGTAAAAGGCGAAGTAGAAAGGCGCCCCGCCGGCACGGAAAATTCCAAATTACCCACCGGAGAAATCGAGATACGCGCGAAAGAACTTATTATCTTAAACGAAGCGAAAACCCCTCCTTTTGAAATAGAAGTAGATTCCCAGGCATCAGAGGAGATGCGCCTCGCGTACAGGTACCTGGATTTAAGAAGGTTAAACGTGCAGGATAAAATATTCCTCCGCCATAAAATATTCAGCGTCGCGAGAGACTTCCTTAATGGCGAGAGTTTTATCGAGGTGGAAACGCCCATACTTACCAAGTCCACCCCTGAAGGCGCCAGGGATTACCTTGTCCCCAGCAGGTTAAATATCGGGAAATTCTTTGCGCTTCCCCAGTCGCCGCAGTTGTTCAAGCAGATATTGATGGTTGCGGGCTTTGACAGGTATTACCAGATAGCAAAATGTTTCCGCGATGAAGACCTGCGCGCCGACAGGCAGCCCGAATTTACACAACTTGATATCGAAATGTCGTTCGTAGAGGAAGAAGATATATTTTCTCTAACAGAACGCCTCATGAAGGAAATATTTAAAAAGGGAATAGGCTTTGATTTAAAAATTCCGTTTCCGAGAATGCCGTATAAAGAATCATTAGAGCGCTTTGGCAATGACAAGCCGGATTTGCGCTATGGCCTTGAATTATGCGATTTATCGGAGGATTTTAAGGATACATCGTTCGAAGTATTCAAGAATGTGCTTAAATCAGGCCCCGTTAGAAATAGTATTTCTAACGGGGCAGGCGGAGTCATCAAAGGTATGAACGCGAAGGGCTGTGGCACTTACTCGCGTACGCAAATTGACGAACTTACGAAACTCGCCCAGGACTTCGGCGCTAAAGGGCTGGCGTATTTTAAGGTTACGCAAGGTAAGCTTGAATCGCCTATAGCAAAGTTCTTTGATGAGGCAAAGCAGTCGGAAATCATAAAGAAAATGTCCGGCTCGGAAGGAGACCTCCTGCTTTTTGTGGCGGATAAGTTTGCGGTTGCGTCGGAAGCGCTGGCGCGCCTGAGGGCGGAAATTGCAAAACGCCTGGGGCTTTTAAGCAAGGATTTCAAATTTACCTGGGTAGTGGATTTTCCGCTATTAAAATACAACGAAGAAGAAAAGCGCTGGGACAGCGAGCACCACCCTTTTACGGCGTTTCACGAAGAGGATATAAAATACCTTAAGACGGAACCGCAGAAGATAAGAGCCCGCAGTTATGATCTGGTGCTTAATGGCGTAGAGATTGGCTCCGGTTCGATAAGAATACACAAACGCGATATGCAAGCAAAGATATTCCAGATGCTTGGGATAAGCGACGAGGAAGTGAAGGAAAGATTCGGGTTTTTGCTGGAGGCCTTCGCATACGGCGCGCCGCCGCACGGCGGGATAGCGCCCGGCCTTGACCGCCTGGTCGCAATGATGACATATTCCGAGTCTATTCGTGATGTAATCGCATTTCCTAAAACGCAGAAAGCAGCCTGTCCCATGACCGGTGCGCCCTCGGACGTTTCCGAAAAACAGCTAAAAGAATTAGGAATAAGCATCAAACACCGGTAGAAATTTTTTAAAAATAGTTATTGACTCGCAATAGGACATATGGTATATCTATTATACTTTTCATAATAGGACATATGTCCTATTATTTTAGAGGACACTGATGCTATGAAGAAGCTGATTATTTCCGACAAAGAGAAAATACAGAAGATATTAAAGCAAGCCGGCATGAGCCGCTCGCAGCTGGCGCGCGCTCTGGAAGTGGGCTATAAAACTGTTTACCGCTGGCTGGATAAAGGCATACAGCCCCAGCCGCGCCAGTCGCGCATTATCGACGAGCTTTTTAAAGAACATGTTGATTTAAGAGGCCTTGTTTTGCGGCTTAAGAAAAATTTGGGCAACCCGATAAAAATTCTTAAAACCGACAAGGATAAGCGGGAACGTTTTTTTCTTGATATGACCTATAATTCAAACGCTATCGAGGGAAGCCGCATGACGCGCCGCGAAACTGATGCAGCCATACACGGCAAGAAAGTAAAGGGTAAGGAACTTTTTGAAGTGCTGGAGGCGGTTAATCATAATAACGCCATGGAATTCCTTCTTGGCAAAATAAAACCCAATTTCAAAATTACCCAGGAATATATTCTTAAACTTCACTCAATTGTGATGTATAATTTTAACGGTAAATTACCGGGGAAATACAGGACAGGCGCCGTCAACCTCACGAATACCGAAAAGGCGCTGCCTTCTGCGCAAATGGTGCCTGTAAAAATGAGGCAGTTTATAGCGAAGGTAAACAAATACGGCAGGGATATAATCGGCAAAATAGCAAGCGACCATTATGAATTTGAGGCGATTCATCCGTTTTTCGATGGTAACGGCAGGGTAGGGCGCCTCATTATGATTACTCAGTTACTAAGCAAGGGCTATCCGCCGGCTGTTATTCAAATTGAAGACAGGCACAAATATTACACGGCGCTGGGCA
>JBDRLY010000070.1:0-15586 GCA_043812735.1 Candidatus Omnitrophota bacterium
TTTATAGACGGCAACGCGCACGGAACAAACCAGACTTACGGTTTTTTTGTTACTGCCGACCCGACAGCAAATATCAATTCGCCGGGAACAGCTGATTTGAAATACAGCCTTGATTATTGCTCAGTTTCATTATGCGGAATATATCCTGCCCTGAACTCCGAGCGTTTAGAGTTAAGTCTGGTATCAGGGCCTGTTTACGCAAGGTTTTCACAGCAATATAAGGTTAGCACGGTCGGCACAAATGCCGCGTTCGGAAATGCCACAACGTCAGAAACTGAAGAAAAACTAATTGATCATCTTTTTGGCGGCCGCATGGGCCTTAGGGCTAAGATACCCTGCACAAAAAGGCTTGATCTATCTCTCAGCCAAATGGTTGACCTTTTCTTCCGCAGTACATATTTCAAGGGAGAACAGGAAATTAATAATGCGGCGGGTGTCACCGCAGGGCCAACTGTATTTACTTCCTATTCGGATACTATCGCCACTAGAAAATACGACTCCTATTTTGTGCCTCGCTTTTCTACAAAAGCATCTCTCGCATATAATATTACTGAATGGATGTCAGTAAGCTTCTTTTATAACTTCGATACATGGCTTAATCTCTCACGTATTGAAAATTCTGTTGTTACGGCGGACTTGGCAGCCATTAGAAACAAGCCTACAGCCATTGAAAAAGAAACTGTCCTTTCTCATGCGCTGGGCGGAAAATTAACAATAAAATTCTAATCATAAATATGGGCATCTAAAATGAGCGGTATATTAATTGTAGGCATTGTGCTTTTTGTGGGTTTTGTTCTTGGGCAGGAGTTTAAAAGGCTTAAATTCCCCAAGATCGTGGGATATATTCTTGCCGGAGTGTTGCTGAATCCGCATATATGCCACTTTGTGCCGAAGAATATTACCACACAGACTAATATAATCGAGAATATCGCAATTGCCTTTATTGCCTTCGCGGTGGGCGGCAGTATAGTATTTTCCGAAATAAAAAAACTCGGCAAGGGTATTATTTATATTACGCTCTTTGAGGCCGAAATTACTTTCCTGGTTATTGTAGTTGGATTTCTTATTGTCCTGCCTTTTGCAGTCCATATCCCCAATGCCAGCTGGATTGTAACCTTCTTGCCTGTGAGCCTGATTTTGGGTTGCCTGGGTTCGCCGACAGATCCGACGGTCGCATTGGCGGTTACTCATCAGTATAACGCAAAAGGCGAAGTTACATCTACCATGCTAAGCGTCGCCGCATTCGATGACGTACTCGGCATAATAAACTTCAGCATCGCCGTAGTTCTGGCTAAAACGCTGATATCTAAAGCATCCTTTAGTGTAAGCAATGCCTTGCTTACGCCTTTATTTATTATCATAGGGTCAATTGCGCTCGGCAGCGCAATGGGAATTATTTTTAATGTTATCGCAAAGAGGCTGAAAGAAAAAACGCAAGGCACGCTATTTGTTCTGATACTCAGCTTCCTGACGCTTTGCTGGGGACTCGCGACTTTCGTCCATGCGGAAGAAATACTCTCAATAATGGTAATGGCCATAGTTATTACGAATTTCGGCTCGCATTCTAAAAAAATCTTCTCCATGCTTGAAATGTACTCAGAGGAGCTTATCTTTCTGATCTTCTTCACGCTAAGTGGTATGCATTTAAGCTTTAGCGGCGCATGGATTGCGGCAATCCTGCTTGCGTTCTTCATTATATTTAGGATAATAGGAAAATTTGCCGGTGTCGCGGTAGGTGCCGCAATTGCCAATTCTTCTCCTAAAATAAGGAAGTATACTGGAAGCGGCCTTATACCATTCGGCGGGATCGTAATAGGCCTTGCCCTCATCATGCAGCAAGACCCCGCCTTTAGTAGAATATCCGGTTTTCTTGTGAATACAATAGTGGGCGCTACGATTATAAACGAACTTATCGGGCCTATCTTCGTAAAAAAAGCGCTAAAGGATGCGGGAGAAATAAGTAAGAGGAATTTAAGGTAGTGCCATTTTTACTGTTTGCTGTTTATGCGCGTCGGCATTGCTTGATTTAATACTAAGCCTGGCTTTCCCCGCAAGAAGTTTTCCTGCCTGCTCCTTATTCAGATTAAACGATGCCTTCTTGCCTTTTATATGGCCTCGCGCCTGTCCGGCTAAGAGCCCCATGCCTGCGGCTATACCGGCCCTCTCTATACCTGATTTTTTTCTCGACGATGGCCTTCCGTGTTCATCGCCTCCGGCTGTAGAACAACTGTCACCGCATGCTGATTCCCCGCTGCCGCAACCCGATTCCCCGCCATGGCCTCCGCCCTGTAATCCCAAGGCCACAAAAGTTGCGGTTGCAGCTCCGCGGAAATAAGAATCTTTCTCGATATATATGCTTTCGCTTGAGCTCGGCCTTACCCTGTCGCCGTTAATTTCAATATGCACATCATCTACAACCCATTTTCTTAAATTGAAACCATCGCCGGTAGTGATAACTGCTGCATCTATATGCATTCCGCCATCCGGCTGAGGGCTGTATACAATAGTGGCATCATGCGACGTCTCGTTACCGTCTATATGTTTATGCTGAACATCCTCCGCAGGCTTGCGCGTTGACGCATCTTCCTGGGGAGCCGTAGTTGTTGCATCCTCGCAAACCTCAGCGGGTGCAGGTTCCGGAACTTTGGGTGCCGGTGTTGTTGCGTCCTCGCAAACTGTAGGCGGAGGTGACGGTTCCGGAGCCTCATGGCTTGTAGTTGCATCTTCCGGCTTGCAAGGCTGTACCGAATCTACCGGCCTACGCGGCCATACGTCAAACGGCCTTGGCCTGTAAACAGTCTCCGGCCTTCGCACTACATCAGGACGCACCGGCGGCACCGGTTCATAAACTTTCCTTACCGGCGTGTTGCCTAGATTCTTATGTTCATTATCGGTTAAGTGAAGGAAAAGAATGCCTGCGCCCGCCTTTCCCTTTATTTCAAATGTTGAGTCGTCAACCAATGCTTGAGCATGCTCTATTCTGATTCCTCCTGGAATATCAGAGCGCACGCAACCCTCCGGCATGGTTATCACTTCTGCCGCATCCCATCTGGGTATTTGCAAACCAAAGAGAATTTCTATATCATATATCGTTCCTTGCAAATTCTGCGGTATTTTTAAATTTATCGTATAAGTACCGTTTTCTTCGGTAAATCTCGACCCTGTCTCAATGAGAGGTTTTTCCCAGCGCTGAGGGTCGTTTTCGCTAACCGGGTCAGAGCCCTCTTGTACCCATTTCTGCCTGTCCGCCTCAACTGCCTTGTCAAATGCCTTGTTCCAACTCACCAGGTCTATACCCTCAAGATTATCCACAAATGCCATCTCGTCAGCCGCATAGGCTGTGCCGTCAGGTTTTATTCTATTCCAATGCTTCGTATCTTCGCCTGCACCGGTTACAATTTTTTCTACTATGCCCTTAAGATTCTCCACAAACCCTCCGCCGAAACACTGCACCATCTCAACCACGATATGAATCCCTTTATCGGCAAGTCTTTTCAGCAGGTTTGCAAACTCATCGTCCCAGAGGACCTCCTCTCCCCATAAATTTATCCCTTCGTGAAATCCTATTGACCCGTTCTTATTCCCGTCTAAGTCCCAGTCTACGCCGCCGTCAGCGGCATCTATTACAAAATCGCCGTTTGTGTCGCGCCCCATTTCGTGCCAAGCAGCATCTTTGAATCTCTCAAAAACATAGCGCGCCCCGTCCCACCTCATGCGCACATCATTCGTACCATCGCCGTCAGTATCCCATTCATTGTCCCGGTGCTGCCATGGCGCTAAATCGGCCTCGTTCCATCCCGCTTCGTCCTTATCGCCGTCTGCGTCTATATCCTGATTTGTCTCGGACTCGGTAATTCTGCCGTTGCCGTTTGCGTCTTCGCCTTTTTTCACCCAGGAACCGCCTTCTTTTTTATGGAGCTCCATACGATTTGTATTTTTGTCAATTGTAACCAGCCATTCATCCCCCGCCGGATTCATCCATACGTTACTTCTATAAACTTTCTCGCGCGCATCCACTTTGAAAGTATTTTCCGGGTATGTCAGTCCGCGCTCTCCCGCAAATGCGGGGCGCGCCCCGTGGTAGCCTTGTCCTTCGTTATAGCCGGTGCCGTGATCAGTCACAAATATAGTAAGCGTGCAGCTTGCCTCCATCTCATTAAACATCCTATCTAGCGTATCCGTTATTGTCTGTTTAGAGGCCCTGTCATCAACGATATTTACTCCGTCGCTATTTACGGCGGCACCGTCATTGTAGAGCGCGGCAATCTGCGCATCGGTAAAACCAAGTTCTTTTAACTTCTTAAATTTCGCTATCATATTATCGCGGTATCTTACATGATTATTGTTGGCATCTACGCCGCCGCTTATAATAAGCGCGCGGTCGCACGGTTTTATTATTTGGGGCTTTGGGGGCTGGGGAGGATTGCCCCAGGCAAATGCCGATTGCATCTCAAAAACCTTTTTTCCCTTGCGCATTTTTTTCTTTAAGAAATCGCGGAATCGCTCCTGCATATTCATTTTTCTAAACGGGCTGGGTGTGATAACCTTGTATTTTTCTACCGTAATTAATGGGGTGGGGCTGACGGTAAATACACGGTAGGCAGCGCCGAAGTCTTTTACTTCTCCGTAAACAAGTATCTCGGCGCCGTTATCGGTATCCGGAGGCAATGCACCGTCGAGCCTGATAAACGAATGATGCGGCAGCTGTTCATCAATTACAAGCAAATGAAAACTTGTTACAAGAAAGGCTACGCCGTCTCCTGTAAACCTTTTATCGCCGTAATAACCGCTTACCCAGACTTTCTCTCCTATTAAATCCTTTAGTTCAAAATTCGCTTCTTGTATAGAAACTTTTTTTTCAAGGCCCTTAGGTGCTTCTGCTTCCACTGAGGTAGCGCATAAAAACAAAATAAATAGTGAAATAAAAATAACTCTAGTTTGTTTTGTCCGCATATGACGCCTCGGATTATTTTATTCCCAGTACCCCAGATACCGCAGTACTTCCTCTACGGCTCCGCCCAATGTAATGGTAGATTTAGACAAGAGGACGTCTCCGGTTTCATTATCGATAAGGACAATTTTATTATCCTTCATAATTATGCCCTTGCCGCCTTCGTGGTCAAATATAACTACGTAATCGGCTTTATCTTCTTTGGTAGTAATTATAATATTGCCTTTGCCCTTTTCCTGAAATGTCTTGATGAGTTCAGCCTGTTGGGGCCTTGCGCCGCCGCTAAAAGACCCGAAGCTCTTGCTGCTGCCGAAGAGCCCCTTGCTGCTGCCGTAACTGCTGCCCTTGGTCTCCCAGGATTCACTTGCCTTGATATAAATTCTTACCTTTTCTTTTGTGCCCTCGGCATATACGAAATTTACGCACATCATTGCGATTACAACTATACATACTAACTTACCCATCATCCCCTCCTTGTTTAATCGGATAATACCCTATCGAGTTCCTGGCATACAATCTTGTAATAGGAATTCCACGTTCTCAGGCTGGGAGTCCGGAATTCTTTGAAATCCGGATCCACATATTTTTCGTTTTCAAGTTCCAAGGCCCCGCGGGTATTGTCGTAAAAAAGAATTCCCGGCGTCCTATCCAGGCTAAATTCCCTGTATAAATCTTCGGCAAGGTCTCTTTCCGGCTTTCCCTTTTCGGCTGTTTGTACGCGTATGAAATGGATGTGGTCTTTATACTCAAAAGAAACATACCTCAGCAACGATGCCATTCTTTGCGATTCATGGTTATTATCGGAATAAAAAAAAGCTACAAGCGGCCTATCGTGTTTATCCCTTATAATCTTATCATAATCCTCAATGTTAACCAGCTTAACAGGAGAGTCTTTAAGCATTTCATTAACCGGCATCTTAACAATTCGCCCTATTTCCTCCGTGTCAACTCTTTCTATTTTTGCATTCAAGGAGACCGAATAAATAGAAAATAAGAACGCAAGAAGTAACAAAAGTTTTACAGAGTTATGCATCTTCTTAACCATATCAGTTCTTTTTTAGCAAATTTATAGCACTATGTCAATATCTAAGCTTGATTTAGCAACTCTCTGTGATAAAATAAGTTACAGGGTTTTATTTCTATGCGATTTATCAGGCAAATTCCCAATATACTAACCACAAGCAGGTTTATCGCGGCGGGCTTACTCGTCTTCGATGCGCTGGATCGCCGCGCTTCAGTGTTTTTTGCGCTGGTATTTATTTTCGCGGCCCTCACGGATTTTCTGGACGGTTTTATCGCGCGCAAATTGAAGCTTACGAGTATCCGGGGATCGATATTAGACGGATACGCGGACATAGCTTTGTATGGCGCGGCATTGGTAAGCATTTGTCTTTTATTTCCCCAGATAATAAGAAAAAACCTGTCCGGCGTGATAACTTTGCTTACTTTTCAAGCTCTCTCATGGGGATTTTCGCTTGTAAAATTTAGCCGGCTAACAAGTTATCATACCTACCTTGCCAAAGCATGGAGTGTAATGCTGTTTGTTTCTTTAAGCTATCTTTTTGCCTTTTCAAAGGATTCATTATTATTGCCGATGTTTATCGTAGGCGGAATTTCGATAACCGAGGATATCGCTATCACTGCAATATTACCTTATTGGAAAACCGAGATAACAGGTTTTGCCATGGCGCTTCGGCTACGGGCAAGATAATGAAATGAGTTGCAGGATGTGCCGAGTTGAATTAAAATAAGGCCCGATTATGAAAGAACACCTATTGGAGTTTTTCGAAAATATCCCCGATAACGACGATATCCTAATTAAAGGATACGAAAACGACGCGCCTCGCCATATTACCCGCAGGGAACTCCGCAAAAAAGTTTCTGCCGCTGCGGGGTTCCTTAAAGACAGGGGCATAGCGCCGGGAGAGCATATAGCCGTTATTTCCGAAAAATCCCCGGATACAATCGCTGCATTTTTCGGTATCTGGTTAAACAATGCGGTTTGCGTTCCTATATGCGAAACTCTTACGCAGAGAGACTTAACGTATATTGCGGCGAATTCTAAAGCCAAAATGGCGCTTTGTTCAGAAAATATCAAAAAATCCCTGGAAGAAGCGCTTTCGGGCCTGGGTATACCTGTTTATGATTTTTCCTCCTGGAAAAAACCGGAATACGGCGGAATTGGCCTAAGCGGCTTTCATCCCGACAAAAACCCCGAAAATACAGCCTTTTTACTCTATACATCCGGCTCAACCGGCAATGCCAAAGGCGTAATGCTTACCCATCGCAACATAGCCCTCAACGCACAGGTAGGCGCCGAATATATTAAAATGACAAGCACTGATGCAATACTATCCGCCCTGCCCTACTGGCATTCTTTCGCGCTCACGGCGGAGATTTTTACCATGCTCTATGCGGGTGGAGAAATATGCATTCCGAAAAATAGGGCAACACTATTGGATGATATGAGGCTTTTTCGCCCGAGTATCGTCTTAAGCGTGCCCCGCATAGCCGAAATGATAAAAAAAGGAATAGAAAATGCCCTGAGCAAAAACATTCCTCTTCAAAAAATAAAGGAAGGTTTCGGAGGCCGTCTTAAATATTTCATCGGCGGCGGCGCGCCGCTTGAGACTTCATTGCAGGTGTTCTTTTTAAACATCGGCATTCCGATGTACCAGGGCTACGGGTTAACCGAAGCCGCCCCGATAATAAGCATCAATGCGCCGCATAGTTTCAGAATAGGCACGTCGGGTTGTATTATTCCCTGGTTAACGCAGGAATACGGCGGAGATTATACATTCCTTGATGAAAACGGCAATACCGGCAAACATTTAAAGGGAGAACTCCTTGTCAGGGGAAATTGCGTCATGAAAGGATATTGGCGCATGGAGGAAGAAACCAGGAACGCATTAAAAGACGGCTGGCTTTATACCGGCGATATGGGATATATAGACAAAGAGGGTTACCTTGTTTTATTCGGGCGCAAAAAGAATTTACTATGCCTTAAGGGAGGAGAGAAATTTTATCCGGAATTCGTCGAGGAAAGACTAAAAACTTCCCCCTATATATCCCAAGCCATGGTTATCGGCGAAGGCTGCAGGAGGCCTGCCGTACTTATTAATTATAACAAGGACCTCCTGGGCCAATGCCCAAAAGAAAAAATAGAAGCTGTAATTAGCGGCGAGATACGCGAATTGACAAAAGACCTGGATTTGTACCAGCGGCCCGCCCGCCATGCGGTGTTGCCTGAATTCACAATTCAAGACGGCCTTCTCACAAATACCCTTAAGATAAAAAGGCACGAGGTTCTGGATAGGTTTAAAGAGGATGTCCGGGAGCTCCTGGGAGCGCTTCGTTAGGTATTTTCTTATTTTAATTCGTATTGATTTCCGGGAAAGATTTAGTATATCACAACACTGAATTTCTTTTCTTCTGCCGGCGGGATATTTTTCTCCCAGGGCCGCACATATTCTAACAATATCTCGGTTTCTCCGGCTTCAAGCCCCATAAAGGTCCATATTTCCTTTCCGCCGGCGCCGATGCGGTCATCTGTATTTCTATCGGCAATATACCTTGAGCGGATAAATTCCAGCATGGTTTCATCCGGCGCTTCGGCAAGTTCCCAGCGATAGCCGCTCGCCGGGTTGGAATCAAGCGTGATAACAAATTCTTCTCCGGCATCAACTTCAATAATATCGCTTCCGGCCCATACAGGCACGGCAGCAAGAATTCCTACTGCCAGGATGCCCAGTATGCATTTTGTATTTATTTTTATTGCCATCAAACCTCTTTAAACATAAAAAAGAGGCACGGCATTATTAAGCCGCGCCTCTTTATTTTCATAAATTATTCTCTTTTGTTAGTTACTGCCTGAACCCCATCCTTAAAACCTTCGGAATAGCCCTGTTTGTAGCCGTTATTATAACCTTCTTTATATCCTGTACCATAGGCATCCTGATTGGAAGGCATGCTTTGCACTTCATTGGTTGTTGATACGTGCTCGCCGCTAATGGAATCCAACAGGGCTCCGCCGACAACATTCACGCCGGCACCTGCCAAAGCGCCTTTCCACGCCCCGCCATGGCCTTTACCTACGGAAGCACCTACTCCGCCGGCAGCTGCTCCCAAAAGCCCCTCTCTTAAAATGTCAGAAGAGTCCTTTTGGCGCGCAAAACATACCGGTAGCGTAAAGATAACTGCAACTAAAACCAGGATTGCGCATAAAACTTTCATCATGTTTCACCTCCTTGCCTTATTTCATTATAGCCAAATATAACTAAAAATCAATACAATACGGTTTCAGGCCTTTTCTCTTGTAAGCTTTCCGCTGGAGCCTATTTCAACAACTTCTATAATTTTCACTTTAAATATTGTCAAGCGCTCGGGAAATTCCACCTCAAACGTTCTGTGCCCCTCGCTACGCAGGACGCCTTCTGCGATACGCTTGGCGGTAAGGCTGATTCCCTTTCTTTTAAACTCTTCTAACATTGTATCGTATTCGGGCCCCTCGCCTATTAACTCGACGCTGCCGTTTATCTGATAGCCTAAAAGGCTATCCACATCCATGGCCGAAAGCGAAACTACGGGATTTATCTTTAAATTCTCCCATGTCCTGCCGAAAACATGATCAATTAGATAAATAAAATTATTTTCGGTTTTCAACAGGAATTTTGGCGCGATATTCGGCCGGCCGCTAAAATCACAGCTGGCAACATAAATAAATTCGCGCTTCTTCAATAATTCGGATATTTTTCCCGTAAGCATAATTTAGGACTTTTTCTTTTGGAGTGCTTTAAGGCTGGATGCCATATTGTTTATCGTTTCGGCAAGGTCCTTTAATTCATCGTGCTTGCGCAGCTTTATCTGCACGTCGAAATTGCCGCTGCCTATCTCGTCAAGCGTGCGCTCGATTCTTATCAGGGGGCCGGCTATTTTGTGCGAAAATAAAATAGCTACGATAAATATAATCGGCGATATCAGGATTATGCATACAAATAAAACCGCATAAATTTGCCGCATTGCTTCCACGAGGCGCCCTGCGGGGTACACAAGGGCAAGTTTGCTGCCGAAGGTTATCGATGCCGCAAAATATACGGCAATCCCCGCGACAACACTCGAAATAACCGCCGCACCCAGGACAATCAGCGCGATACGGAATTGCAGCCGTTTTTTTACCAGGTAATGCCTTCTTATAAATCCCATATTGCCCTCACAATCTTAATGTTATATCCCTGCGGATTAATAATTCCAGCGGGCCCTCGCCCAGCATGGTATTTACCGCCCGCAGAGATTGATATCTGGTAAGGTTATTATTTATCGTATAAATCACATCGCCTGCTTTTATGCCTGCTTTTGCGGCAAGGCTATTCTTGCGCACGGCCTTCACCGTAGGGCCGGCTGCCGAGAGAACAATACTCACACCCGGATTCTGGCGCAGCTGCGTGGGTATTTTGATGTATCTTTCAATGGTAACAGCCCTCTGCGAATAGCGCTGGCCCAGCAGGCGGTCTATTACCTCCTCCATTTTTGCATAGCGCAGCGGAATAGACATAACGGCAATAATAGCGTCGTTTCCCTCAATGCCTGATTTCTCGGCAATTGAGCTTTTTGCAACCTCCGCCGCTTTAACCCACCCGCCTTCTTCTATCAACGATAAGCCCAACGCCTCTTTTAATTGCGCTTCTTTCGCCGGCAAACCAAGGTTTGCTTTCTGGGTAGGCTCCAGCATAGGGCCCCTTGTCAGGTTTATCCGCGCAATGCGTATTTTTTCGGCAATAATTATTGCCGCATCATTTGCTTCCTTATACCTGGGGTTTGCTTCTGTTGCGCGCTGATAATACACCAACGCCTTCGCCATTTCACCCCGTGCTTCGTATAGCCGGCCCAATTTAAAGAGATTCTGCTCCGGCGTATCGTACTGTATGTCCTTTATATCTACAAGCAGGATTTCCCGCTCGCCGTCTATGGTAGAAACAATTACCCTGTCGCTATATTCATCTACGACAAGGCCTCTTAACGGTTCCTTATCAGACTTAAAACAAATAATATCTGCGCTGGCCGGGTAAATGGGAAATAAAAGGAAAGCAAAAAAACTTATGAGGATATATGCCGCAAGGAGTTTATTCATCATCACTAATTCTACGCCGGATACGGAATTTTGCAAGTAAAAATTGAGTTGCCCCGCTTACCTTGATATTGCCAAAACTGCCCTCATTGCCTTATGGATTTTTCCGTTGTTTGCGAGGATTTGCTTTGAATAAATACTGTATTTAGCGCCTTTAAAGCTGCTTATCCTGCCTCCGCCCTCCTCTACTATTAACTTGCCGGCGGCGGTATCCCAGGGCTTAAGGTCCAATTCCCAAAAACCGTCAAACCTGCCGCATGCGACATAACATAAGTCAAGCGCGGCAGAACCTGCCCGCCTGACTGCCTGAGTTCTCATCAGGAAATTTTTAAAATGCCGCAAGTTTATATTATACCTTCTTAAGCTGTAGGCAAAGCCTGTAGCCAGAAGCGCGCGTTTAAGTTTGCCGGTTTTGGATACGGTTATACGCCTGCCGTTTAAATATGCGCCCTTATTGCGTTCGGCAAAAAAAAGCTCATTGCGCATAGGCTCATAGACTGCCCCTGCTATTATCTCGCTCTCCCGCCCTTGGCGTGACCTCTCCAGCGCTACCGATACGCAGAAAAACGCAAATGCATGCGCGTAGTTTGTGGTACCATCAAGCGGGTCGATTATCCATTTATATTCGCAATTCTCTTCCTTGAAAGGCGTTTCTTCGGTCAAAATACCGTAATCAGGGTACCTGGATTTCAAGAATTTCACTATCAACGCTTCGGATTTTCTATCTATATCCGTTACAAGGTTTACCCTGTTACAAATCTTATTTGTAACAGGGTTTATTTCGCCTTTGTAGGAAATCTTTTTTATTTTTCCAAGGTTATTCTTAAGGAACAGCCCGGAGGTTTTCGCGATTTTAATTGCGTCTTTGAGGTGTTTGCTTATTTTCATATGGTTATTTCCGCGCCTTTTTTGTAAGGGGCCTTTGGATGGGTTTTTGGCTTGGGCTCTTGGGGCAGCGGTAATTTTCCTTTTTTTACGGCTATTTTTATAGGCCTGGTCTTGTATTCCTTGCCTTCATAATTAACCGATGCCGGGCCTATCGTAATCTGGCCTTCGTGTTTGGGCCGCAGAAACACCGTGATTGAATTTATAGATTCCGTTTTTCCGCCCCTTGTGGAAAAATTAAACGAACTGCCGCTCGTAAGAACATAAAACTCGTCTAATTTGGGCAATTTAATCTCGGGGGTTTTCCCGGCGGCGCCTGTGAAACTAACGGTTAATTTCAGCGCCTCGTCGGTACTGATTCGGTCCTTATCCACTTCGCTTTTTATGGAAAACCCATCCGCCGCATAGGCGCTGAGCGCAATACACAATAATACAGTAACTAATATTAATTTCCTTTGCATTTGTAAACGTTATCCATTACCTCGATAGCCGAGGGGTGGCGCACGATTATTTCGGGGCCGTTGTATTCCTTTATAAGTCCCGTTACGCGCACGCATTTATCTTTGTATGCCTTTTTCGGATTTATGCCTTCCTTGGTAAACATCGATAAGTCGTTTTTAAATATGACTGCCGTAAAATCCGTCTTGTAATTTTTTCCGAAATTAAGGTAAATCACCTTTTTGCTGTCGTTAACCGCCAATATTTTTCCTTCCACCGTTTTAATCCGGCCGATATATTTATTTGCTTCTTTTGTAGTTATTGTTTTTTCTTCGTGCCAGATGCCTTTTTTATTTTCCCTTGCTTTTTTCTGCAGCGATACAAATAAATCCGCATATTTTACATTGGGCGGCGCCGTGTATAAAATCGCCAGGCCCTCCTCCACCAACTTTGCGTTGACAAACGTATCGCCTACAAAACAATATGCCAGGAGCCGTCCGTATTTGTCTTTTTTCTGGGCATCGAACTCGAGGCGGACTAATTTATTTTCCGTTAATTTTCGGTTAAGCTCCGCCGCCTCAGGAGCAAAAGGCTGCGGATCCGATACCCACCCGGCCTTTGTGCGCTTACTCATTTCGGGCGTATCGATGCCTGCATACCTTACGGTTTCGCCGTTCTCCAGGGTAATAGTGTCTCCGTCGATAACCTTGGTGCATTTTATCGCATCATACGGCGAACTTTGCGCATATGCCGCGGTCGATACAAGAACACAGCTTAGGGCAAAAATCAAAAAAACTTTGGTTCTCATCATTTTATAACCTTTAATACGAGAAGTGTTAAATCGTCATACTGGTGCTGCTTGCCCACAAAAGAGAAAACTGACTGGGTTATAGTCTTTACGATTTGCCCGGCGCTTTGCGAGGCATTTTTCAAGATTGTTTCGCGCAGGCGCTCCTCGGTGTACAATTCGTTCTGTTCGTTTCTTGCCTCAGATATGCCGTCCGTATAAAACACTATTACGTCGCCTTTATTCAGCGCAATGTTTCCCTGGGGTATTTCCTCGCCCTCCATAATGCCCAGGGGCAGCCCTGCCGGCCCTTGAAGAATTTCCGCGGTATTTTTTGAGGCAAAAAACGCTATGGGTTTATTATGGCCGCAATTTGTGTATGAGAGGATTTTTTTCTGTGTATCGTAAACAGCGTAAAAAAGCGTCATGAAGCTCGGGCGGCGTTTAAATTCCTCGACGATTAAAGAATTTGCCCTTTTCAGCGGCCCGGCAGTATCGATATTTTTTATTGCGAACGCCTTAAAAATACTCAGCGATTGGCTCATATAAATCGCGCTGCCAAGCCCCTTTCCCGCCGCATCGCCTATAATAAATCCTGCGTGTAAACTATCTATCGAAACATAATCAAAAATATCGCCGCCTACTTCTCTTGCCGGAACGCAAATTCCGTCTACATCCAGGCCCTCTACTTTGGGGGGAGAATCGGGAAGAATGCTTTCTTGAAGCTCTCTCGCTATTTCAAGCTCTCTTTTAAGGCGTTCTTTTTCCGCGGTTGTTTTTTCGAGTTCCTGCATATAATTTTTAAGGTCTTTAGTCATAACATTAAAATCTTCGCCCAGGTCGCTGAGTTCATCGTTTGTTTTTACGCTTACCCTTTGCGTAAAATCCCCCTTTTTAACTTTATCCATCGCCAGGGATAATTTCTTTATGGGGCGTACTATACCGAAAGAAATAATAAAAGACAAAAAAAGCGCAAACGGCACGGACAGGGCAACGGCTTTAACGGCATCATTTCGTATCTGTTTATCCATCTCCTTTATGGTTTTCGCTAAGACATCAACACCTATAATCGCCACTGCTTCACCGTTTTCGTCGCGTATCGGCGCATACCCGGATAAATACGAGCCCCATTGGTCGGTGGTTATATCATTATCCACCGAGGGGCCTTTAAAGGCTTTCTGCATCTGCTTGAATCTTGAGACATCATAGTTTGTTCCGGGAAGGCAGGCCTCTTCTTCATCCGAGTCTATGATAAACTTCCAGATATTGGGCCTATCGCCTTTTATCATCGTGTAAACGTATTTTATATGGCTATCGGATTTAACTATTTTACGGATAATGCGCCTTAAGTTTTTATACTCGGGCGCTTGGACGCCTTCTTTGCTGGCGGGGATTCTTTTATGCTCCGCGGCATCAATAAGGTAAGAGCCCAGCGTTGCGATGGTTAAAATTTTCTGCTGGAGTTCTGCTTTTTGAATTGCGATTACCTCGCGGTAAACGATGTAGGCGCACGTAGCCGTAGTGGCTATGGCTACTATGACGAAGACGATGGCAAGTTTTATCTGAAAATTCAGTCTCATCCAGCAGAGGGTGGTTCGCAGCGCTTTAAGAGTTCACTCCAGTTTTTGTCAAGCATCGCCTGGAGCTCATCGAGGATAGGTTTATTGCGCGGCTCAAAGAGATGCCTGAAGCGGCCCTGCAGTTTAAGCCACTCTACCAGGGGTTTTTTCTCTTTCGGCTTGTAGGTAAGTTTCCATGTGCCGTTCT
Organism: Candidatus Omnitrophota bacterium; assembly: GCA_043812735.1. GTDB lineage: Bacteria > Omnitrophota > Gorgyraeia > JBDRLY01 > JBDRLY01 > JBDRLY01. Next base: position 14,953 of record JBDRLY010000070.1, read on the forward strand.
CCACTTCGTAAAGCGGCCAGAAACAGGTATCTACGGCCAGGCGCGACAAATCAATTGACTGGTTGTTGGGATAGCGCCAACCCAGAGGGCATGGCGAAATTATGTTTATAAACGACGGGCCGTTTGTGCTAAGCGCTTTTTCTACTTTTGTAATCAAATCGTTCCAGTTACTCGGAGCCGCCTGCGCTATGTAAGGAATCTTGTGGGCCACCAATATCCCTGTTAAATCTTTCTGGAATTCTTTTTTGCCGGGTATAACCTTGCCTGCAGGCGAAGTAGTAGTGGAGGCGCCTTTGGGTGTAGCTGATGAGCGCTGTATCCCGGTATTGTGAACGACAAAACCGTCAGCAATAAAGTTATGCTCTCCTTCTACTCTCAAATCTAAAGTTGGCTCAATGCCTACAGATTTTATGGCTGTTATTCTTTCCAACTGGAAAAATTCATTGCCTATTAAGAAATTCTGATATTTATATTGCGATGGATATTTCTTTACATTCCACTTTCCTCTGGTACTAAAACATATGTATCCATATTCTGAGTCCTTTAATAAATTCCTATAAACACATTTGGTGCCTTTCTCTTTTTTCTGGCGATGAATTTTACCTACCCTGTAATCCATAGTCTGCAGTAAAAG
>JBDRLY010000071.1:0-26678 GCA_043812735.1 Candidatus Omnitrophota bacterium
TCATCTTGTCGAAAACATTATTCTCGTGAATTGCTATGACGCCTAAACGCCATCCGGTGGCTCCGAAATACTTGGAATAAGAATAAACGAGAATAGTATTTTCCGGAGCAACTGCCGCAAGCGACTTGAAGCCGTTTACAAAGGTCCCATAAACATCGTCTGTTAAGATAATCAGGTCTTTTCTTTTTGTACGGACTAAACTGGCAATTTTATCAAGGGTGTTTTGGTTTATGGCAACCGACGAGGGATTAGACGGGTTAACCAAAAAGAACGCTTTCACTTTTGGGTCGGCCAGCTTATCAATTTCCGAGTCCGGATACTGCCAGTCTGAATTTTCATCCTGCTTAATTTCAAGCTCTACAAATTCATAATCATTTAACTTGGGGATTTCAAGATAAGGCGTAAAAATCGGCGTCCCCAGCGCGATTTTATCTCCTTTGTGAAGAAGTTTGTTTTCCATGAGGCTGGTAAAAATATAATCCATGGCAGCCGTGCCTCCCTCTGTAGCAAAAAGGTCAAACTTCCCCGCGGGGGGACTGCCGGCGCACATCTCCTGCGAGAGATATCTATTGATGATTATTTGTGTATTTACAAGTATACGGTCCGGCTCGGGATAATGGTCGCCTAATATTGCATCTATCATTTCCTGGATGAAATCATCCGGATTGATTTTGAGCGTATCACACACATAACTATACGCCTTTTTGAGGAATGGTACTCCGGGAAGCGCAGAATTTTTTTCAAGGAACAGTTCAAACCTTTTAGCTATGCCCTGTTTCTCGGCTGTCATGCCAAGGGCAGGCACATCTACCGTCCTGAGCGACTCTTCAACCGCAAAAAGGCCTAATTGAAAGAACCCCTGTCTTGGCGTCGTCGCAATCCAGTTTGGATTGCCGCGGCCAGCATTTAACATCACACGTTCGTGATGCGATTTTGCTATTTGTATCAGTTTATTTTTTAGTTCAAACGGGCTTAAATGCTCATAGCGTTTTTCTTCCGAAATTTTCATAATTTCCTCCCTCTTTTATCCGCTTAGTCTCTTATGCTGCACCCTCTAAAGTCTTGCGCGCCGCTTCCGAGCGAGTCAGCTCAAATCTATCCAGAACCTTTTCCTGGAATTTCTGCATGTAAATAAAAATTGCGGGTGTGACAAAAAGCGTTATAACCTGCGAAAATATCATGCCGCCCACCACAATTAAGCCAAGCGGTATCCTTGATTCGCCGTCAGCGCCAAAACCCACAGCCAAAGGAACCGCACCCATTATAGCCGCAAGGCCTGTCATAAGAATAGGCCTGAAGCGGACAAGACAGGCATCATAAATGGCATCAAAGGCGTTTTTGCCTTCTTGCATATTAACGTTTGCAAAGTCCACCATCATAATTCCGTTTTTAGCTACTATGCCTAAGAGCATAAATATACCCACGTAGGCATAAAGTGAAAGTTCGGACCTGAAGAAAAATAGCGTAAGCAACCCGCCGAACGTTGCCACCGGTAACGTTGTTAAAATAGTCATCGGGTGCGTGTAGCTTTCGTATAATACGCCGAGTATAACGTATTTAATAAAAATGGCTATGACTATTAGGATAGCCAGGCTTGCTATTGAGCTCTCGAATTCCTGGGCCTCTCCCTGCAGTACACCCGTAACTCCGGAGGGAAGGGTTATTTTCGCGGCATCTTCGAGCGACTTTGTTGCATTACCAAGCGCAATGCCGGGGCTGAGGTTAAAAGATATGGTTGCAGAAGGAAGCTGGTTAAAGTGCGGAACGTTCTGCGGGCCGACAGTCTGTTTTTGCACGGTTATAGAGGAAAGAGGCACCAAGCCGTCGGTTGTTTTTGAATGCACATATATTTGCGAAAGGTCTTCGGGCCATGCCTGGTATTTTTTATCAAGTTCAACTATTACGTCGTACTGGTCGATATCGGTTTTGTAAATCGTGGTTTTGCCTTGGGCATATGAGCGGGCCAGTGCCAGCTCTATTTCCTGCGCCGTAATACCCAGCGTTGAGGCGCGGTCACGTAATATTTCTATATACAGCTGCGGCATATTAAGTTTTACGCTATTTTGAATATCTACGAACCCATCAAGCGTATTCATTTTTTGTTCAAGCTTCATTGCCGTATCATATAGTTCATCCTGGTCGGGCCCGCTTATGGTATAGGAGTACTTGCTTCCTGTAGCAGTCGTTTCGCCCCCTGCGCTTATTTTTAAAGTGGGAATCGCCTGGACAAATACGAACCCTCCGGGTAAAACCGCAAATTTCCGGCGAAGCTCCATAACAGCTTTTTTCATGGGAGCCCTTTTTGCCTTGGGCTTAAGCACGGCGACAAACACGCCGGATGACTGGTCGGCGCCGGGCTGCAGGCCAGTAACCGATATGGCTTTTTCTACATTCGGATCGGTTAATAGAATTCCGTTGATCTGGTCCTGAAATTTGCGCATTTGTTCAGTCGATGTCCCCAAAGGCACGAGCAGGCCGCCCTCTATCGCGCCGCTGTCGCCTTCGGGAAGAAAAGTCTTGGGTAATCCTGAGAATAAAAATATCGTCCCGGCAAGACACGCTATCCAAATAAGAACCATTAGGAATTTATTATTCAGGCACCACTTAAGCAAAACACCGTATTTGCCGATTATACCGTTTAAGCAATTTGTAACAAACGTCTCAAACCTGCCCTTGCCTGATTCTTTTTTTAACATGCGTGCGCACATCATCGGGGTTAACATAAGCGATACGACTCCCGAGCACAAAATAGTAATGACAACCGTTACCGCGAATTCCCTGAACGTACGCCCCACAACCCCGCCCATAAAAACAAGCGGTATAAATATAACAACCAACGAAAGAGTCATTGAAACGATAGTAAAGCTGATTTCCTTGGCGCTTTTTATCGCGGCCTGAAGCGGTTTTTCCCCATGCTCAATAAGCCTTACTGTGTTTTCAAGCACAACTATGGCGTCATCCACCACGAAACCAACCGCCAGAATAATAGCCATTAACGAGAGGTTATCCAGCGTATACCCGAGCGCCGTCATTACCAGAAATGTGGCTATAATCGACATCGGCAGGGCAATCGAAGGAATAATGGTATCTTTAAGGCGCCCCAGGAAAAAGAAGATAACAAGTATAACAAGAAAAATGGCGATTAATATTGTTGTTTTAACATCGTCTATTGACTCAACGATAGAGTCTGACTTATCGTAAAATATATCAAGCTTTACGGAGCCGGGTATTTCATTTTTTAGCACCTCGACCGTTTCCTTAACCCTGTTTGCCAATGCTACCGTATTTGTACCGGCGGCCCGCGAAACAGGTATTACGCAAGCGCCGGATTGCATTTTTTCTTCGCCGGCATGTCCGAACATAACGCTAACAACATCATTGTCAGCGCTATCCACGCATGTAGCAATATCCCTTAGCCTTACGGGAGCGCCGTTGCGGTAAGCAACAATAAGCGGTTCATAGTCCTTTGCTTTAAGCAATTGCCCCTGGGGTTCTATTGAGAATGTTCGGACCGGGCCGTTTAAACTTCCGCCGGGTATTGTTACGGTGCTGCTTGTCACTGCCGTTGCAATTTCATTTATATCTATCTTGTATGAAGCGAGTTTATTTGGCAGGGCCTGTATGCGCACAGCCGTTTTCGCGCCCCAGACTTGAACCTGCGAAACGCCCTCTATCATACTTATTCTTTGGGCAATTGATTTGTTTGCATAATCATATAACTGGCCCGGCGTTAAGGTATCTGATGTAACTATCAGGTATAAAATCGGCATATCGCCGGGGTTTGTCTTTTGATACGTCGGCGGCTGAGGTAAATCCGAAGGAAGATTAGCTTCTGCGCGGGAAATAGCTGCCTGCACATCAGGGGCAGCCAGGTCTACGCTGCGGTTTAATTCGAATGTAAGTATTATCTGGGATTGCCCCTCGGTATTGGTAGAAATTATACTCTCCAGGCCCGGTATCTGCGTAAATTCATTCTCTAGGGGGGAGGCAACTGTGGAGGCCATGGTTTCGGGGCTTGCGCCGGGATAGGACACCGTAACCGTAATAACCGGCGAATCAACCACCGGCAAATCGCTTACCGGAAGTTTTATAAACGCAGTGATTCCGAAAATAAGCACCACGACCATCAAAAGCGTGGTCATGATGGGTTTTCTAATAAATATTTCTAAGTTCATTTTTGTTTCTTTTGCTGCTGCTTAGTCTCTTGTTGTGTTATATCCATAGTGCTGGCGCCCGGGCTTAACCCCAGCTGGCCCATGGTCACTACTTTTTCGCCGGCACTAACGCCCTTTTCTATAATGATATTATCGTCCTGGCGGTTCCCTATGCTAACTAAACGCACGTCCGCTTTATTTTCAGGAGTTACCACAAATAAATAGCTTCCTTTCTGCCCCATCTGAACCGCCTTATAAGGAACAAGCACGGCATTTTTCTCTGTACCAAGGATAAGCCTGACTTTTACAAATTGTCCGGCCCATAAATCCCTGTTTTTATTCGACAGGACCGCACGCAGCAATACTGTGCCTGTTGTATTATCTACGGTATTGTCAAGGAATTCGACAACGCCGGAATAGGGGCCACCGTCATCGCCTTGGGAAGAAATCTCGGCTTTTAGCTTGCCGGCCTTCATGGAGTTGCGTACTTTCTGCAGCTGTGTTTCTGAAATAGTAAAATCTACATACAAAGTATCTATCGTTTTTATATTTACCAATGTAGGCCCCGTATTTGCCGTTACTATATTGCCGATATCAACCTGGCGTTTTCCGGTTAGCCCGTTTACGGGAGAACGTATGTAGCAGTAGTTCAGATTTATAGCCGCAAGTTCAACAGCAGCTTTATCAAGCTTTACCTTTGCCTCTGCAGCCTCCATGTCTGCCTTATACGTATCAAAATCCTGCTGCGAGAGAAGCTGTTTGTCAAAAAGCACTTTATTGCGCTCGAATGTGTTTATTTTAAGCTTCATGTCAACGCGATCTGCGGCTAATGCGGCCTCAGCCTTGTCAAGCTGCGCCTTATAGGAAGCAGTGTCTATGATAAAAAGAGGATCGTTTTTCTTGACCTCTTTTCCTTCACTGAATTTAACCTCCTTTATTTCCCCCGTAACCTGGGATTTTATATCAACATTATTCGGCGGATACAGCGTCCCGAACGACTCCAGGTATATGCTGGCATCTTTTTGTATTGCGAGAGCCGTCTCGACTGGGCGCGGCGGCATTTCTATGGCTTGTGGTTTTTTCTTATGGAAAACGTCCTTTACCAGTATCACTACTATAGCAAACAGCACTAACCAAATAATGGTTTTGGTGAACTTGCGCAGAAAGCTTTCTGATTTCTGTTTTTCAGTCATTTTTATTATCTCCCTTATACTCCATACTTGTCTTGGCCTGTTCTATTTTTGCATCCAGAGACCCTGTTGCGTGCGCCAGTTCGGCAAGGCTGATGAAAACATCTTTTCTGGAATCTATAAGCTTGCTCCTTGCATCTGAAAGCCCGCTCTGCGCCCCCAGCAAATCCTGTTTGCTTTTTAACCCGACCTTGAAGCTTTCCAGCGCAAGATTATACGAGCTGTTTACGCTTTCAAACAGGGCTTCGCTTGACTGGAACTTCTTGAGGGCCGTATTATAGCTGTAATATTTTGTCCATACATCAACGCTCGCGGCAATTTCAGCCTGGATTAAGGTTTCGTACTGCGCGTCCGCCTCTTTTTGGGCCTGGCGTTTCTTATTGAGGTTATAAAAACCGTCGAAGATATCCCAATTTACACTTGCATACCCGGCATATTCGCGGTCATGTTCTTTATATCTTATATCGCCATAATGCCTGTACTGGTTCATGCCTGCGGACCCGCCGAGATTAAGCGTCGGGAATAAATTAGACTGGGCGATTTTAATTTCCGCTTTTTTTGCTTTCAGTTCTGCGCGCACCGACGCAATATCGGGCCTTTTTGCTATTGCCTCTTCAATAACCCGGCTGATATCCTCTTCGGTTATATCAGCCGGCATATCCTTGCTGGGACTAGATATATTCAAGTCCGCATCGGCGGCAAGCCCTATTACCTGCGCCAAATTTGCCTTTGCATCTTTTAACGCGCCCTTTGCGTTCTCTAAGGCATAAATTGCGTTGTCATAGCTGGACTTGGCCGCAAGCAAATCAGGTTTTGAGACTAACCCCACGTAATATCTTTCGTGGGTTAAAACAAAATCTGCCTTTGCGTTTTCCAAATCTGACTCCGCGGCCTCAAGGCCTGACCGTGCGCTATATAGCGCGTAATACGATTTCTCCACGCCAAGAAGAGCATCTTGTATAGCCTGATTGTATTGGAAATCTGCGGAAATAATTCTTTGCGAGGTTTCTTCAACCGTGCCTTTTCTGCCGCCGCAATCAAGCAAAAGATAGGTAATTTTAAAGGCAGGGCCGTAATGCAGGTCGTCTAAATTGGCCTGCGGGTTGGTATCTATTTTTTTCTCTCTTGTGACCTCGGCAGAGACATTCGCCTGGGGATAGTACGCGCTTAGTGACTGCTGCTTGAGTGTTTTTGCAACAAGGGTATTTTTCCATGCCTTACGGGTATTGGGATTGTTGCGCAGCGCTATATCTATAAGTTCTGTCAATGAAAGCGGTCTGGTGAGATCGATTTTTTGATTTTTAATAGATACCCAGGCAGAATCGGTGCTTTTATATGAAGACGGTTCAAGCCTATCCGGCGCAATTATTAAAAATATAAAAACTGATAAAATAAAAAAAGTTATAAATCTCATAGTGGTATTATTTCTCTATCTGATGTTGCAGGACGCATGTCTTCTACTTCAAGCTGTATAAATGTCTGCCCCTGCCAGCCATCGAGGGTCGGCGAATAGATAATATCCAGATTGCCCGCGCTCTCAAAATCCCCCGGTAAATCTCGGCCAAATGATATTGCCTCAAAGGTACGCTTGCCGTCGGTTACCCAGAATTTAACGGTTTTCCTGCCGCAGTATTTCGGTTTTGACTTGAGTTTCAGGTTGCGCGAGAGAAATAGCGGTTTTGGGTTTTCGGGCCCGAATGGGGAAAGTTTTTCTATTTGGTACACCAAGTCCGGGCGCAATTCGGCTAGGGCTATTTCCATATCGATATTAATTATAGCGCTCAATTGCGACGGCAGCAGTTTATCTTGAGCAAATTCGTTTATTGCCTCTCTGAACTTAGTTATATTTTCCGGATGTATGGTTAAGCCGCATGCCGCTTCATGGCCGCCGAAGCCTGCAAGATATTTCTTGCAATGAGTGAGGGCTTCCATCAAATCGAACCCGTCTATCGAGCGCCCCGAACCGCGCGAGATACCATCTAATCTCACTATTAATATCGCCGGGCGATAAAAAGCATCCACGATTTTCGAAGCAACTATGCCTATCACTCCGGGATGCCATCTTTCGTCGTCTAATACGATTATTTTTTCCTTTGCGAAATTTATTTTGCTCTGGATTTTCTCCAGCGCCTGAGTAAGAATGCGCGCTTCTATTTTCTGGCGTTGGGCATTGTCGAGATGCAGCACGCTGGCGAGCTCCTTTGCCTCATCCGGAGAATCTGTCGATAAAATCCTTAAGGATTTCTCCGCGCTGTCAAGCCTTCCTTGAGCGTTTAGGCGGGGACCAAGAATATATCCGAGGTGATGGGCGGCAATTCTCTTCGCGGCGATCCTTGCGACGTCCATTAATGCAAGAAGCCCGACTTTATCGGTGTGCCGCAATCTGTTTAAGCCGTGTGTCGTGAGAATTCTATTTTCACCGCTCATGGGAGAAACGTCGCAAACGGTTCCCAGGGCCACCAAATCAAGGTCAGCTTCTGCGCCAATTGAGAATTCCTTATCAAGTGCCTGCGTAAGTTTATAAACAAGGCCGGCTGCCGATAAATATTTGTACGGATAAGAGCAGCCCCTCCGCAGCGGATTTATAAGCACTCCGTCTTGCAAATTCTCGGATGACGGTTCGTGGTGATCAACAACTATTGTGTCTATTTTCGTCCTTTTAAGTTTAGAAATTATGCCATGCTCGTTAGTTCCGCAGTCCACGCATACCACAAGCGATGCCCCTATTTTGCACGCCTGTTTTAAGGCGTTGTCGTTTAAACCATAGCCTTCCTTTACCCGGTGCGGTATATAGGTATAAACTTCGGCGCCGAGCTTGTTTAAGGCGCGCATTAAAACCACCGAACTTGTGAGCCCGTCTACGTCGTAATCGCCGAATATCAAAATTTTCTCGCGTTTGTTAACGGCTTTTTTCAAGCGCTCAAGTGCCCTGTCCATGTCTTTAAGCCTGAATGGTTCGTGCAGGTCTTCCAGTTGCGGGTTTAAAAAAGATTTGGCGTTGCGCGCGTCTGTAACGGAGCGGTTAATCAAAAGCTGCGCCAGAACCGGCGAAATAGATAATTCATGGGAAAGCTTGCGCGAGAGGGCGGGGTTTATTTTCTTTACATGCCAGTTTTTGCGCATCGGTTTATTTAGTCTTCGCAGAAATAGGTTCAATATGGACAACTACATCCGTAACGCCTTTTATTGCCTTTTTTATCTTATCTTCAACAGCATGCGCCAAATTATGCGCAACATCAACATGCATATTGGTATCCACTATAAGGTGTAAATCAATATGGACATCGTCCACGCGGCCCCTTGTACGTATCATGTGGCATTCCTTAACACCTTTTATTCCCATAACAACCTTATTTATATCTTCCGGCGGCACCACGGCACCGTCGCACAAAACACCGGATGAGCGCCTCGCAACTTCAAAGCCTAACTTTGCGATAAATCCTGCTATAATAAACGCAAATATCGGGTCAGCGGCGGGATAGCCGAGTTTTGCGCTTACAAGAGCCCCTATTACACACAAAGACACCAGCATATCGCCTTTAGTATGAATTGCATCAGCTATTAGAAAATCGCTTTTCAGTTCCCGGCCCTTTTTGGTTTCATAAAATATGACGAATAAATTTATGCACATTGTCCCAAGCATCACGGCAAAACTAAGCAAGGTAACGTTTGGGACGGAGTGTTTTACAAGGCGGGTTATTGCTCCATGCACGACCAAGAGCGCCAGTAAAAATAATAAAAACGAAACAGATAACGATGCAAATGTTTCGTATTTTTTATGGCCGTAGGGGTGGGTTTTGTCAACCGGCTTTGAGGCAGCCCAAATGCCTAAAAGCCCTATTACATTTGTAGCGCCGTCCGAAAAAGAATGCATGCCGTCGGCGGCCATAGAAGCACAATGCGTAAAATATCCGTAGGCTAGCTTGGCAAAAGCCACTAACCAGTTAAGGATTAGGATTCCTAACAGAATCCGCCTTACCCGCACAAAATAATCTAGCATATCATCGCTTTCTACCCGGCCAATCAAGAATCAGAGGCGCCGCGACATATATTGTCGAGTAGGATCCAGTGATTATGCCGACTAGAAATACGAATGAAAAATCGTTGATAACCGTGCCGCCGAAGAAATACAGCGCAGCCACAATAAACATGGTACAAACTGACGTAAGAATTGTTCTTGAGAGCGTCTGATTCACGCTCATATTTATAATTGTCGCCAAATCGGCTTTGCGCATGAGTTTCAAATTTTCGCGTATTCTGTCAAATATAACAATCGTGTCATTGATAGAATAACCTATCATAGTCAGAAGCGCGGCCAGGACCGGAATTGAAATCTCTCTTTTTGTAAGGGCCAAGGCCCCTAAACACACAAGCATATCATGCAAAAGCGCAATGTCAGCAGCAAGCGCCCATTTAAACTCAAATCTAAAACCTACATATATGCATATAGCAATCAGCGCTAAAATTATTGCCCATATTGCGCGCTGTGTTATTTCCTTCCCGACGACCGGGCCTATTTTCTCTAAGCGGCATAGTTCGAATTTATTATCTGTAAAGGTTTGTCTGAATTTTTCAATGATTTGCTTCGATGTATCGTCGTAGCTTCTTATTAAAAAATCGCGCTGAGGTTTTAATTCCTGAATGGACGAACCCCCAAGCCCTATCTCGTTTAAGGCTTCTCTTATGGCATCGGGCGAGACCGGTTTTGCAAACTCAAACTGCTGGAGAGTTCCGCCTGTAAATTCTATACCGAAATTCTTCTTGCCCCTCATTGTAAACGCGGCTATTCCGATTGCGATAAATATAATCGAAATTATATAACATGTCTTACGAACCTTTACGAAATTTACATGCGTCTCTTTGAAAAACTGCAGCATCGGCAGTTTGTTGAAGCCTTTTTTTGCGGTTATGGTATCCATAATAACCCTTGTCACAAAAACCGCCGTGAACATCGATATAATAAGGCCTATAGAAAGGGTTGTGGCAAAACCGCGCACAGGCCCTGTGCCAAACCAGAAAAGAATTATAGCTGTGATAAATGTAGTCAGGTTAGCGTCAAAGATGGTCAGGAATGCCCTTTTATACCCGGCGACAATGGCTGAGCGGATATGTTTTCCGAATTTTATTTCTTCGCGGATCCTTTCATTTATAAGGACATTCGCATCCACTGCCATGCCCAGTGTCAGCGCTATACCCGCAATACCCGGCAAAGTTAACGAAGCGCCCAATATTGCCATTGCTGCCATCAAAAGCAACAAGTTAAGCGCCCGCGCAAAATCAGCGACTATACCTGAGAGCATGTAATAAATTGCCATAAAAACAAACACTATGAGCGTGCCGATAACCGCTGCGCGGAAGCCGTCTTTTATCGAATCGCGGCCAAGCGTAGGGCCTACCGTGCGCTCCTCTTCTATACTTATAGGCGCCGGCAACGCACCGGCACGCAGCACTATTGCCAAATCGCCGGCTTCTTCCTGGGTAAAACGCCCCGTTATTACCGCTTGTCCCCCGGGAATTCTTTCCCGTATCTGCGGAGCGGAATACACCACGCCGTCCAATACTATAGCTAGGCGCTTGCCTATATTATCGCCTGTTATCTGCGCGAATTTCTTTGCTCCCTTGGCATTGAAGGTAAGTGCCACTATGGGCTCGCCGAAATGCGACTCATCAAACTTTATCAGCGCCGTCGTAAGGGAATCGCCGCTCAGGGATGCCTGTTTTTCTACCAAAAGCTGCTCGCTTTCATCCTTTACATATTTTAATTCGTACCCTTCGGGAATATTCCCGGCAATTGCATCCTTTAACTTCTGCGGGTCGTCGCTTACAAGCTTAAACTCCAATTGCGCGGTTCTACCTATTAACTCAATTGCCCTGTCCCTGTCGGTTATACCGGGCAACTGCACCACCACACGGTCCTGGCCCTGGCGGTGAATGGATGGCTCTCTTACGCCGAATTCATCAATTCTGTTCCTGATTATCTCGACTGCCCGGTCTGCCGCGTCGGCTTTTGCATCGGGCGGAAGTTTTGAGGTATCCACAAGCAGAACCAAATGCATCCCGCCCTGCAAATCCAATCCCAGGTTTATCTTCTCGCCAAGCGGGAATGCGGCCCATATAGCCAGGCCGATAACGGCTACGATTAAAAGCGCCTTCCATTTAAGATTTCCGTACATGTCTCACCCCTGTTTTTTTATGTGTCCAATGCAGTTTTTCTGAACTTTTATCTTCGTATTATCATCCACTTCCAATATAACGGCTGTTTCTTCCACGTTAAGCACGGTTCCGTGAATCCCTCCGGTTGTAACAACCCTGTCGCTTCTTTTAATTGCGGAGAGCATTTTTTCGTGTTCTTTCTGGCGTTTTCTCTGCGGCATAATTAACATGAAATAAAATATGATAAATATAAGAAATATTGGTATTAAACTTACGATCGGGTTTGTTTGCTGCCCGGGTGCACCTGTAGGCGCCTGGCCCATTGCATACGCGTAATTCATCTTAAACCTCCTTATTGTAGTTTGTTCTGAAGCTCTTTACGAAGCCGGCAAATTTCTTATCTATAATCGAACGCCTCAGCTCTTTCATAAAACTTGCATAAAAATAAAGGTTATGCAGGCTCACCAGCCGCAGCGCCAGTATTTCGCCGGCGTTAAATAAATGCCTGATATAAGAACGCATATATGTTTTGCATGCATAACAACCGCAACGTTCATCTATCGGCTTAAAGTCCTTTGCATACGGTGCATTAGATATATTTAATTTGCCCTGCCAGGTAAAGGCTGTGCCGTTTCTTCCGTTTCTTGTAGGTACAACGCAGTCAAACATGTCCACGCCGTAGCGCACCGCTTCTATTATATCAAGGGGCGTCCCCACTCCCATTAAATAACGGGGCCTGTCTTCAGGCAGGAGCGAAGCCGTCTCTTTTACTATTTCATACATTAACTCTTGCGGTTCCCCGACGCTTATACCCCCAAGCGCATATCCGTCAAAACCTATATCGGCAAGCCTATTTACGCATTCCCTGCGTAAATCAGGATATGTTGAGCCTTGGACGATGCCAAAGAGCATTTGGTCCGCGGTTTGCCGTTCGAGGTCCGCAGTAAAAACCTCCTTGGAGCGCTTCGCCCAGTCTAGTGTAATATCCAGCGCCTGTTTTGCGCGGTCTTTTTCTGCCGGATATGCAACACACTCATCCAGCGGCATCATTATGTCAACGCCAAAATCCTTTTGTATCCGGATTATGTCCTCAGGCGTAAGTGTGTGCTTTGAACCGTCAATATGCGACTGAAAATAGACAGCGTCTTTTTTAACCTTAACAAGCTCCGCAATACTGAACACCTGATATCCGCCGGAGTCGGTAAGAATAGGGCCGTCCCATGCCATAAATTTATGCAGGCCGCCGGCTTGTTTTATTATCTCGACACCCGGGCGCAGGTATAGATGATAAATATTAGAAAGAACGATTTGCGCGCCGAGTTCTTTCAGGTCTTTGGTTGAAAGAGTCTTTACCGTGCCTTGCGTGCCGACAGGCATGAAACAAGGGGTCTGGATCTCACCATGAACTGTTTTAAGAACTCCGGCCCTTGCGCCTGCGTCGGTATTTAATAAATTAAACGACATTTATTTTAACAATTATATTCTAACGTTGTACCGAAGTCAATGATTCCGTTATAGTTGCCAGCGGTCCTGACATCAAATTACTAACATTGTATCGCCGTAGCTGTAAAATCTGTATCCTTGCTCGATTGCCTCCCGATACGCGCGCATAATCAACTCGTGTCCTGCGAAGGCCGCCGATAGCATCAAGAGGGTGGTTTTGGGCAAATGAAAATTCGTCAGGAGACAATCGGTAAATCTGAATTTATAGCCCGGGTAAATAAACAAATTTGTGTAGCCGGAGCTAGGCACCAGAGAAGTAATTGTCTCCAAGACACGTGTGGTTGTCGTGCCAACAGCGAAAATCCTGCCCCCTTTTTTCTTTGTATCGCCAAGAATCCTTGCGCTATCCTGGGATAATTCAAAAGATTCCTTATCCATTTCGTGGTGTTTTATCTCATCGCATTTTACCGGCTTAAACGTTCCGTATCCTACGTGTAAGGTTAAATAAGCTATTTTAACCCCCTTTGCCTTTATTTGATTGAGCAATTCCTGCGTAAAATGCAACCCTGCCGTAGGCGCGGCAACAGCCCCTTGTTTTTTTGCATATACAGTCTGATAGCGCGTGGTATCTGTTATTTCCGGGTTTCTTTTTATATAGGGCGGCAGCGGCACCTGGCCTATTTTATCGATAATTTCCATCAATCGGCCCTGCCTTGCCGGCAGGCAGGCGTTTTCGGAAAACTGCAAAAGTTTTTGTTCATTCTGCGTATCCATAACCCTGCATGAAAGCTTGCCATTGGCAAAACTAATCTGTGCGCCCTGTTTTAATTTCCTTCCCGGGTTTGCCAGAGCATACCACAACGCACTGCGACCATCTGCGTTTCTTAATAACAAAATCTCAACTTTTCCTCCGCTCTGCGTCCTGCCGATTAACCTTGCGGGTATAACTTTTGTATCGTTTAATACAAGCACATCACCCGGTACAAAATACCCTACGATATCAGAAAACCGCTTATGCTCCATTGTGCCGGTTTCCCTATTCAAGACAAGAAGCCGCGAGCTATCGCGCCGCTCTACCGGGTACTGCGCAATTAACTCTTTTGGCAAACTATAATCAAAGTCGGTTAGTTTTAAACTATTGGCCATCTGCTATTTGTCTGCCTCGCCGACAGGCGGGCCATTTGCTATTTCAGCGCCCGGATAATAATACTGTAATATCTCCTGGGCAGTCTTACCCTGCTTAGCCATGGCAAGCGCACCCCACTGGCAAAGCCCTACGCCGTGGCCCCAGCCCAGCCCTTTTATTGCGGCCTTGCCGTCTCTTACGTTAATATCAAAATTCGTGCTGCGGATAACCTTCGGGTCAACTGCCAGGCGAAAGTCCTTCGTGGCAACCTCTGTTACGCCCGAATCGGTAGTAATGGTAAGTTTCGTCACTCTGCCTGATACATTTTTTTCTTTAACCTGTATCGAAATTATCGTACCAAGTTTTATTCCGTAATCCGAGAGTTTCTTTCTTAAATCCCATAGCGAAATTTCCGCATGCCAATTGTAGTGGCGCGACCCTTTACAATACTCGCACGGCACGCCTTTAAGCGGCGTGATATTCACGTTCCAGAGCTGGGATGCATCTTCCGTATGCCCGCCGCATGTAGAATGATAAAATGCGGGCAGAAGTTCATTTTTGTATTTGAGAACGAGGCCACTTGTCTGGTCTATGGCTCTATTTAGCTTGCGCCTCTCGGAAGTTGCGCCGCCGTACATCTGGGAATAAATATCACAGGTAAGGTCGTAGGGTTTTGCTTTATTGTTTTTTGCAACATATAAAGCATAAGTCCTCGCCGCAATCGCCTGGGCTTTTATCGCTTCCATGGGCCAGCGGTGGGAAATTTCGTGGTATAAAACACCCCTTAAATAATCTTCAATTGAAAGCTTGTTTACTGCCAATAATTTTTCGTTACCTGTTTTGCTTATAATCAATTCGCCCTTGAAGCGCCTGTTGTTTACGTATATGTTGCCGTCTTTTTGCGGCCTTATAATAATCGTTGGAAATTTATAACTTATATTTGCGATTTTTATGCCGTCAGAAATGGCATTTACATAGGCGC
Organism: Candidatus Omnitrophota bacterium; assembly: GCA_043812735.1. Lineage (GTDB taxonomy): Bacteria > Omnitrophota > Gorgyraeia > JBDRLY01 > JBDRLY01 > JBDRLY01. Next base: position 15,049 of record JBDRLY010000071.1, read on the forward strand.
GGCGGAGATTATTTGCAGTTTTTATTAAAATATTGTTCCCAGAGAAAACATCGTATTTGCCGCGCACATCAAGCCGCATGGATTTTCCATCGCGCAGAATTGCCACGCGAATCATGTCGCCTTCGGCAAAAACAGTCCTAGCAAATAGCAAGTAGCAAATGGCCAGCATTAAAATAATGCTTGATTTTTTTATCTTCGGAAGATTAACCATAGGAAAAGTGAAATTTTCCATGCTATTTGTTCCTTAGCGAAAAATCGCAGCCGCAGTATTTCTGCCTGTATATTCTCATATCCCTGGCAGAGCTCTGGGAGTGCGAAAACCCGGGCCTCAAATCCGCGTAATGGAAATCGGCCTTAAATTCATTCGCTAATTTTTCGCCTATGTATTTTATGCTATTGTGGTCCTGGTAGGGGCTTATTAATAACGTGGTGGTAAAGGCATCATAACCATTTTTGCCGGCAAACTCCGCTGTTTTGCGCAGGCGCAATTCCCAGCACCTGCCGCAGCGCTCGGGTTTTTGCTCATTAGTGCCTATATATTTGTAAAACTCATCCGCATTATATTGCGGGATAACAATCTTCATGCTGCTTTGTTTTGTAGCGGCGCACAATGCCTCGCGCCGGAGGATATATTCTGTTTGCGGATGGATGTTCGGATTATAGAAAAATCCGTCTACGGCAAAGCCGTTTTGCGCAAGTGTTCGGGCAGGATGAATCGAACAGGGGCCACAGCAGATATGCAAAAGCAATTTCACCCCGCTCTTCCTTACTTTGTTTAATTCTATGTCAGGAAGAGCGGGGTTCATTACTAAAAAAGTTCCTTCTGGGTGGATTTTTTATTCGGCGAGAGCTTCAGATGTTCCCGCGCAAGAGGCGTTGCTTCTCTTCCGCGGGGGGTTCTTTTTATGAAACCCAGTTTTAAAAGATATGGCTCAACAATATCAACTATTGTATCTTCCTCTTCATTTAGCGTAGCCGCAAGTGATTCTATCCCGACCGGGCCGCCGCTGTAAAACTCCACTATCGCATTTAATACTTTCCTATCGACATTATCCAGGCCCATTTTATCAACGCCTAATTTTGTCAGTGCGGCATCCGCTATATCCTCTGCGATTTTGCCGTTTGCCTTTACCTGGGCATAGTCGCGGACTCTGTGTAATAAACGGTTCGCGACGCGCGGGGTGCCGCGGGAGCGCCGGGCAATTTCCGAGGCACCGGCATCATCAATCGGTATATCCAGCAGCCTCGCGGAGCGTTTAATAATGCTTGTTAAATCCTCGCTTGTATAAAAATCCAAGTGGTGGGATATGCCGAACCTTCCGCGCAGGGGCCCCGATAAAAGCCCCGCCCTTGTCGTCGCGCCTATTAACGTGAATCGTTTTAAATTGAATTTTATCGTCTTTGCGTACGGGCCTTTGTCTATCACAAAATCTATCTGGAAGTTTTCCATCGCCGGATATAAAAACTCTTCCACAACTTTCGAAAGCCGGTGGACCTCGTCTATAAAGAGTACGTCGCCTTCGCCTAAATTCGTTAAAATACCTATTAAATCCCCTGCCCGCTCTATGGCCGGACCGGAAGTGGCTACGATTTTCGTGCCCATTTCATGGGCGATTATATGCGCAAGCGAGGTTTTACCCAAACCCGGCGGGCCCGAGAGCATGATATGTTCCAGCGGCTCGTTTCTTTTCTTTGCCGCGGTGATGGATATCTTTAAATTATCGACGATTTCCTTCTGGCCCACAAACTCCGGTAACCTTGTCGGCCGCAGGGACAGGATAAATATTACGTCCTCATCCGTTTCCTGATTCGTTATAAGGCGCTCTCTTTTGGGTTCTTCTACCATTTTGCCTATTTTATGATATGCGGGGTTAAAAATATCGCAATATCCGTTTCCTGCGAAGCCCTCTCTTCGCCAAGCGCAATACCTACAGGCGGAATTTTATCTTCGCTAACTGTTTCCTGGGTATTTGTGGAACCGCCCAGAACTATTGTCTCGCCGTCTCTGGCAGACACGGATGTATTTACAAGCCGCTCCAGCGGATCCACGAACGCGCCGGAAAAATATTCGCTGGGCTCGGGCGTTATCACTGACGCCTCTACATTAACCGTAACTGTGCCGTCCGGATTAATCTGCGGTGTTACCTTAAGGGTGCGGCCCGTTAATATCCTTTCTGCTTCGGTCGTAACTATTATTACCCCGGGCGCGGCAACTACTGTCCTCAGGGGCGCGGCTGCAGTTTTTGAAGATAGCTGCATCTTGCCTGTTTTATTATTTTGCACCCTAACAGAGGATTTTGACCATAACCTGCTGTTTTCGCTAGTTTCGATAGCGTTTAGGGCCCCTTGAAAATTATCAAATGATAATCCATCGCTGCCGGATAAGCGCAGTATTCCGCCCTGCCAGTGCAGGCCTAGGTCTTTAAGCGCATCCGTTTTTACCTCCCGCACTTCCAGTTCTATCATAACCTCCTGCAGCTTGGTATCCAGTTTCCCGATAACCTTTTCTATCTGTGCAATACGCGCCGGCGTATCTCTTACAATTATCGAATTTGTAGCATGATACACGCTCGCGCTTCCGTCCGGGCTTATCATGGATTTTACAACATCAATTAAGAGGGCGGCTTTAGCATATTGCAATTCGAAAATCCGCACTTCCTTCCGGGGCTGCGCAAAAGCAAAACTGCCGCCCACAAAAATGGATATACATAAAATCAGGATTATTCTAATGTTCGCTGTTTTTAACCTTTGCTGCATGCGGATCCTTTATTCTCTGGCGGTATACTTCGTTTAACAGCTCTTCGGTAGTTTTTATGGCCAGATTTTGAGAAAGTGCCTTTTTTATCATTTCATTTGCTTCCTGGCGTTTGTACTGAAGCTGCAAAAGCACCTCCATTGCTTCCTGCTCGTAATTTTCCTTCTCGGGTTTCGGCTGTCCGGTTTCTTTATCCTGTATCAGCCCGAACTTGCCGACTTTGCCCTGAAGTTTCGCAACGATTTCCTTTGCCCTCTGCTCTCCGATACCCGGCAATGACTTTAAAAGCGCCAAATTCCCGGAATCAATTGCCTGCGCAATTACGGATATCGGCATGGACAGCGCTCGTATTGCCGCCTTTGGCCCTACGCCGGAAACGGTTATAAACCTTTCAAAAAATTCCTTTTCTATTTCGTTCAGGAAACCTATTAAAACAGGGGTGGAGCGCGATGGTTCCACCTGATGATAATGATACGTCACAAGCGAAATAAATCCGTCTTCCTTGATATGCGCATCTATTTCTTTCATTATCATCTGCGGCACAACGACTTCGTAAGAGAGGCCGTTGACATCTATTAACAGGGTAGAGGGTTTTTTATCCCTAATTTTTCCTTCTATTCGGGATATCATTTTATTTTGTCCATATAAACATGCGCTATCGCCAAGGCCAGCGCGTCGGATACGTCATTTGGCGACGGCACGCTTTTTAACCCGAGGATACTTTGAACCATGCGCTGAATTTGCTCCTTTGAGGCGTTGCCGTTTCCCAAAACTGCCTTTCTTACCCTTTTTGCCGAATAATCCACAATAGGCAGCCCCCGTTGGGCGCAAGCCAGTAAAATCGCGCCCCTTGCATGCCCCATTAAAATTGAAGTCCGCGGATGCTTGTAATGCGAGTAAAGATTTTCAAGAATACATATCTCGGGCTTAACTTCATCGATAAGGCCGAGAAGCTCTTTGTGGAGAAACGTGAGCCGTTGCGCAATTTTGTCTTTTAGGGCTGTCCTTATTACGCCCGCTTCAATGAGCTTGAAGTTTTTGCCACACGACTCTCCGCCAGAGGCGGATCCGCCAATGTTTGTGGTGGAAATTACGCCATACCCTGTTATCCGAAGCCCTGGATCTAGGCCGAGTATCTTCACTTGTTTCTAGGCGGATGTTCCTTCAGCGCTTTCCATCAAAATCGAATCGGGAATATCAAAGTTCGCATAAACATGTTGTACGTCGTCTTGATCTTCCAGCATCTCTACAAGAGACAGCGCCTGTTTAGCTGCAGCGCTCTCTAATTTGACTGTGCTTGCGGGAATCATGGTAAGTTCTGCTACCTGATACGGTATATTATTTGTCTTTACGGCATTTTTTACTTTTTCAAAATCCTGCATGGTAGTCGTAATTTCATAGCTTGTTTCACCAACAACCAGGTCTTCCGCGCCGGCATCCAGCACGACAGACATGAGCTTATCCTCGGCGGCGTCTTTTTTGTCTATCATTATGTAGCCTTTTTTATTAAACATCCACGACACGGAACCTGCGCCTGCCAAATTGCCGCCTTTTTTGGAAAAAAGGTTTCTTATCTCGGCGGTGGTCCTGTTTTTGTTATCGGTTAAAACCTCCACCAGAATCGCGAACCCGCCGGGCCCGTAGCCTTCGTATGTCAGTTCTTCATAGATTACGCCTGGAAGCTCTCCTGTGCCGCGTTTAATAGCCCTGTCCACATTATCCGAGGGCATATTTGCTTCCCTTGCTTTAGCTATCACCATCCTTAAGGAAGGATTTGCGTCGGGGTTGCCTCCGCCTTTTTTAGCGGCCATGGTTAGTTCCCTTATAAGCTTGGTGAATATCTTGCCCCTCTTCGCATCGGCAATACCCTTTTTGCCTTTTATGCTTGACCATTTAGAATGACCTGACATAGTAAATGCCTCCTAAAGATTATTTCTTTTCGTGCTGCTCTGCTTGTTTCTTAAGTTGATCGATAACCTGCTGAGTTATTTTTCCGGGCACTTCTTCATAACGCGAGAATCTCATTGTATAAGTGCCGCGGCCGCCGGTCATTGAACGCAGTTCCGACGCATATTTAAACATTTCCGCAAGCGGCACCGTTGCCTTCACCGCTTGCATGCTGCCCGAGGGCTCCATGCCGAGAATTCTTCCGCGCCGAGAGTTTAAATCTCCGGTAATCTGGCCCATGTAGTCATCCGGAACTATTACATCTACTTCCATTATCGGTTCCAAAAGAACCGGCTTCGCCTGTTCCTGTGCTTTTTTAAACGCCATGGACCCTGCTATTTGAAATGCCATATCTGAGGAATCAACCGGGTGAAACGAGCCGTCATACAAAGTTACTCTTATATTACACACAGGATAGCCGGCGAGGATACCCTGCTGCATAGCGTCGTGCACGCCTTTTTCAACCGAAGGAATATAATTACGCGGTATAGCGCCACCTACAATTTTATCTACGAATTCAAAATCCGTATCCGCCAGAGGTTCCACCTCAAGCCAGCAGTCGCCGTATTGGCCGCGCCCGCCGGATTGTTTCTTGTATTTTCCCTGCACGGACACTTTCGATTTAATAGTTTCTTTATACGGCACTTTCGGCGTGCCCATGTCAACACCTACTCCGAAGCGCTTCTTCAGGCGCTCAACCATGATATCCAGATGCAAATCTCCCATGCCGGAAACTATAAGTTCCTTTGTCTGCGCATCCCTTGTAACCTTAAATGTTGGGTCCTCCACGTTTAAGCGCTGCAGGGCTCCCATGATTTTTTCCTCATCCTGTTTTGAGTGCGGCTTAACCGATGCAGATATCGCCGACTCGGGAAATTTCGAGGCTTCAAACACAACCGCATTCTTCTCGTCACAAATAGTATCGCACGTTGAGGTATCTTTTAATTTTGCTATCGCCGCAATCTCCCCGGCCTTAACAAGCGGCACGGTAATTTGCTCTTTACCCTGTAAAAGAATTATCTGCCCGAATTTTTCTTTTATCTGTTTTGTGGAATTATAAAAATTCGAATCTGAAGACGCGAGCTTGCCCGAGTAAACCCTAAATAATGTCAACTGCCCTACATACGGGTCTGAAATCGTCTTAAACACATAGGCAGAGAAAGGTGCGGCCTCAGTTGGCGGGATCTCTTTTTTCTCCTCTTTATTTTTCGGATTAAGCGCCGTTCTTGCCGGCATATCCAATGGCGACGGCAGAAATTCAACAATCGCATCCAGGAGTTCCGCCACGCCAACGCTCTGAGTAGCGCTGCCGCAAACCACCAAAACAATTTTATCCTCAAGGATACCTTTCCTGAGGCCTTTGTTTATTTCCTCAGGAGTCAATTCCTTTCCTTCAAGATATTTTTCCAGCAAGGCATCATCCGACTCCGACGCTGCTTCTATTAATTCGCGTTTAAGGGTTTCGGCTTTTTCTTTTGCTGCCCCAAGCGAAGATAAATCTCCGCTTAATAAGTTTACGACGCCTTTAAACTGGGCTGCGATGCCTACGGGCGCGGTTAATACGACAAAACGCTTCTGGAATCTTTTGCCAAGCGCCTCAAGCACCTTGTAAAAATCCGCGTTTTCCTTATCCAGTTTATTTACAAAAACCAGTTTAGGGGTCTTTGCTGCTTCCAAGGTCTTCCATGCCCTCTCGGTCCCAACCTCAATACCGGCTATTCCGTCAATTAAAAGTATGCCTGCGTCAATTGCCCGGCTGGCATTTATAACTTCGCCAAAGAAATCAGCATATCCGGGTGTGTCAATAATGTATATACGCTGGCCCTTGTAGTCGGCAAAAAGCGGCTTTGCGGAAATGGATATTTTGCGCTCTATTTCATCGGGGTTGTAGTCGGAAACAGTGTTACCTTGCATGACGTTTCCGAGGCGTGTAGTCATTTTGCAGGCGTGCAAAACTGCTTCTGCCAGAGAGGTTTTACCGGCGCTTGAGTGAGAAAATAGGCCCAAAGTCCTTATATTTTTCACATCCAATTCGGCCATAGCTTATCGTCCTTTCTTGGTGGGATTATAGAGGTTAAATTATATCATCGAGGGGGCGATGTTTCAAGGAAAAATGAGGCTGTAGCTTTACTCTATTGGCGGGCCGGTAGCATCATGAAGCCGTATTACCCCGGTTTCATCTACGAAAAATACTCTTGTCCCGGTAACGTTCTGCGTTACCGGCGTCGCTGTACAGGTATACCGATTTGGAGAGACCAACTTATAAGAAAAATCATAACCTTGTTTTCTTCCACTGGCTAATACGGTATCTATATAAGGTTGGGTAGTGGCGCCAAGAGCGGCTAAGCTTGCCGGATATGCCGCCTTTGACTCTGCGACCCTGAATGACTCGCACGCTACGGAAATGTTTCTTAAAGATGCTATCGCCGATGCTTCGCCGGCATTGTGGCGCGCCCTCATTAGGTTTGGAATAGCTATCGCCGCCAATAGCCCCATCATGGAAATTATAGAAAAAATTGCTATAATAAATATCGCCGCTACAAGGCAGCCGTTAGTAGATGATGAGATAATTTTACCTTCGTTAATCTTTTTCGCTACATTATAAGCGTCGAAAATACCTATAATCCAGGGGATGATTAGCCACGAAGTAAGAAATATCAATATGCCCTTACCAACCTGTCCATTATAAATTTGGCCCATTCCCCCTATGATAAAACTAAGTACTGCAGCTAAGGTGGGGCTTTTTTCTTGTTTTGATGCCTCCTGTTTCTGCTTAGCAATAACAGAATCAAGGCATTTCTTACAATAATTTTTCCCTTCCAGGCTGACTTTACATTCCTCGCAAATTGCATTGCCGCATTCCGTACAAACTCCTATCGATTCTCTATCCCCGTGAACTATGCATTTCATATTCACCTCCCTATGACCGTAATTCGCTTCCTGTATTTTTGTATTATATCATTCTTTTTCAAAATTGAATCTTACTTAACCTCAATATATACCGCATGTTGGTATTCGTTTTTTGATGGTATTGAGGCCTGAATATAATAAAGCCCCTTTCTGGAGATATCGCTTGTGTCTAAAATAACTTTATCCTGTCTGGTTTCACCGGGCTTAAGAATCTCCTTTTCAGGCTCCGGCGCAAAAACCCCGGATTCATTTGGGTATTCAAACTCGCATATTTCATCCGGCCGCGACATGTCACAAATAGCCATTTTATCAAATTTAAATGTATCAAAAGGATATTCAATACTGATATCCCGGTTTGTGCTATTTGTCCATGTGCCAATAACATAAATTGGCTCACCTTTCATATATGTCTTTTTATTTGTTTTAAAACTAAAATTTAGCTGTTTTCTATCGCGCTCTACTTGATTATCAATTTCTTGGAAACTTTCTGCTTTACATAATAACGGACTGTTGAATAGCAATAAAAACGAAATCAAGAGTCCAAATAGCGTTACTCCAATAGGCATTTTCTTCTGCATCACTCCTCCTTTTTGTTTTAATTATACTACTTTTTTTCAAAATTGTAAGCAATTATGTAGATTTGCGAGGGATATTGGATTAGGCAAAGAGGCCGGGGAGGAAATAAAAAGTCCCGGACCGCAGCATCTAATAAAATAAATGGAGCACCTACCTACTCTCCCATACCGTTACCAGCATAGTACCATCGGCCTTGGAGGGCTTAACTACCGTATTCGGAATGGGAACGGGTGTGGCCCCTCCAGTATGGGCACTCCAAAAAATATAGCTATTTTGCTGCGACCCGGGATCAAAGCGGGTCAAACAACATCATAGCCAAGATAACTACAACAGCCTAAACTTACAACTTAAGACTTACGACTGCATTTTAAAGTGGTCAAGCCGACCGGCAGATTAGTACTGGTTAGCTTAACGCATTTCTGCGCTTACACACCCAGCCTATCAACCTTGTAGTCTACAAGGTGCCTTTGACCCCGCACCTTGCGATGCGGGGAGGGATACCTAGTCTTAGAGGGGGCTTGGCGCTTATATGCTTTCAGCGCTTATCCTTTCCGAACATGACTACCCAGCCTTTGCCCTTGGCAAGACAACTGGAACACCAGAGGTTCGTCTTCCCGGGTCCTCTCGTACTACGGGAAGCTCCCTTCAAGTATCCTGCGCCCACTAGAGATAGAGACCGAACTGTCTCACGACGTTCTAAACCCAGCTCGCGTACCGCTTTAACCGGCGAACAGCCGGACCCTTGGGACCTTATCCAGCCCCAGGATGCGATGAGCCGACATCGAGGTGCCAAACCGATCCGTCGATGTGAACTCTTGGGATCGATAAGCCTGTTATCCCCGAAGTACCTATTATTCGTTGAGCGACGGCAATTCCATATTCAACCGCCGGATCACTTAGACCTGGTTTCCCATCTGATCGTCCTGTCGGACTCACAGTTAAGCTCCCTTATGCCTATACACTCGACGTGCGATTGCCAACCGCACTGAGGGAACCTTAGTGCTCCTCCGTTATCATTTAGGAGGAAACCGCCCCAGTCAAACTGCCCACCTAGCACTTTCCCCTGCCCTGATTGAAGGAACAGAGTTAGAATCCTAGTAAAATGAGGGTGGTATTTCACCGTCGGCTCTGCCCCGGCTAGCGCCGGGACTTCAAAGCCTCCCACCTATCCTACACACATCGGACCAAAATTCAATACCAGGTTGCAGTAAAGGTTTCGGGGTCTTTTCGTCTACTAGCGGGTAGACGGCATCTTCACCGCCACTACAATTTCGCCGAGCCCCTCGTTGAGACAGCGCCCATATTGTTACACCATTCGTGCGGGTCGGAACTTACCCGACAAGGAATTTCGCTACCTTAGGACCGTTATAGTTACGGCCGCCGTTTACCGGGGCTTAAGTTCAATGCTTTGCCTCGATTGCTCAAGGCTGACATATCTCTTTGACCTTCCGGCACCGGGCAGGTGTCAGTCCCTATACATCGTCTTTACGACTTAGCAGAGACATTGGTTTTTACTAAACAGTCACACGGGCCTCTTTACTGTGATCTCTTCACGCTCCCCCTGTACGGGTTCACGCTACTGAGACATCCCTTCTTCCGAAGTTACGGGATCATTTTGCCGAGTTCCTTAACGAGGGTTATATCGAGCGCCTTAGGATTTTCTCCTCATCTGCCTGTGTCGGATTCCGGTACGAATACTCACAGCGCTAGCATCAGAACTATTTCTTGGCAGTGTGGCCTTGGCCAGTTTACCCTTGCCGTAGCTTGGGCTCCCTTACACCCCTTACCCCGATTGCTCGGGGCTACAGGTTTGGACGCGGACAACCAATCCCGCGATGGCTTAGCCTACTGCGTCATCCTGACGATCAACGCGCCGTAAGTAGTGCAGGAATATTTTCCCCTGCTGTCCATCGCCTACGCCTTTCGGCCTCAGCTTAGGATCGACTAACCCTGGGCGGACTAACCTTCCCCAGGAAACCTTAGATTTTCGGCGTTACGGTTTTTCGCCGTAATTTTCGCTACTCATACCGTCATATTCACTCCCAAAAACTCCACACTCGCTTACGCTTGCGCTTCGCAGCTTTTGGGACGCTCCCCTACCACTCCGTCTTGCGACAGAATCCGCAGCTTCGGTAATGGGCTTAGTCCCGATCATTGTCGGCGCGGGATTGCAATCGACCGGTGAGCTGTTACGCACTCTTTAAATGATGGCTGCCTCTGAGCCAACATCCCGGTTGTCTATGTAATCCCACATCCTTTACCACTTAGCCCATACTCTGGGACCTTAGCTGGCGGTCCGAGGTGTTCCTCTTTTGTCCACGGAGCTTATCCCCCGTAGGCTGACTCCTGTAATAAGGAACGATGGTATTCGGAGTTTCGTTGGGTTCAGTAACCTTGTAGGGTCCCTAGCCCATCGAGTACTCTACCCCCACAGCCCATTTTACAAGGCTAGTCCTAGAACTATTTCGGGGAGAACCAGCAATTTCTGAGTTTGATAAGCCTTTCACTCCTACCCACAATTCATCCCAATGTTTTTCAACACACGCAGGTTCGGTCCTCCATCTCGTGTTACCGAGATTTCAACCTGATCATGGGTAGATCACTCAGCTTCGGGTCTATTAAACGTAACTAGCGCCCTATTCGGACTCGCTTTCGCTACGGCTCCTCCCATATCTGGGGTTAACCTCGCTACGCCCAATAACTCGACGGTTCATTATACAAAAGGTACGCGGTCGCCCGCATAGACGCGAACGCCTATACGAAGCTCCCACCGCTTGTAAACTTACGGTTTCAGGTCCTATTTCACTCGGCTAATAGCCGTACTTTTCAACTTTCCCTCGCGGTACTTGTGCACTATCGGTCGTCAACTAGTATTTAGCCTTGGCCCATGGTCAGGCCAGATTCCTACCGGGTTCCACGTGTCCGGTAGTACTTGGGTATCCAACCCGAGGAGTCCTCTTCCTTTCGCCTACTGGATTATCACCATCTATGATTGGCCTTTCCAGGACCATTCAGCTAAGAATCAGATTTGTAACTCCCCGACTGCGCCGTATCACAGTCCGGTTAGAACCCGCAACCTTCCACATACAACACACACGGGTTATCACGTATGCGGAATTTAGGCTGTTTCCCGTTCGCTCGCCACTACTAGGGAAATCAATGTCTTTGTTTTTTCCTCAGTATACTGAGATGTTTCAGTTCCCCTGGTTTCGCTTCTTTACCCTATGTATTCAGATAAAGATATTGGAGTATTACCCCCAATGGGTTTCCCCATTCAGAAATCTCCGGCTCAAGGTCTGTTTGCGACTCCCCGGAGCTTATCGCAGCTTACCACGTCTTTCATCGCCTGTCGACGCCAAGTCATCCTCCGTAAGCTCTTTGTAGCTTGACCACAAATCAACATCGTTAAATTACTTTCGGCTTATTGTAGTTATCTTGGCTA
>JBDRLY010000072.1:0-15848 GCA_043812735.1 Candidatus Omnitrophota bacterium
CGGACAGGGCGCGCGATAAGGCCGCGGAACATGCCGGTAATTTTATATTCAACCGCGAAAGGCAAGTCGAATACCTGTATCAATATTTAAAAAGAGAACCCGTTATTATAGCGCCGTATGATACTGAACTCTTCGGGCACTGGTGGTTTGAAGGGCCGATGTTTCTGGATTTTTTGTTCAGGAAAATTCATTACGACCAGCATAGCGTGAAATGCATAACGCCGTCAGAGTTTATAGCAAAATTTCCCAGAATTCAGGTTGTAACGCCTTCGATGTCAAGCTGGGGTTGGAAAGGGTATTCGGAAATGTGGCTTGAGAGTTCAAATGATTGGATATACCGCCATTTACACTCGGCATCCTGGAAGATGACGGAATTGGCACAAGGCTACACAAATGCAAGCGGGATAATACGCCGCGCCCTTAACCAGGCATTAAGAGAACTTCTGCTTGCGCAGGCAAGCGACTGGGCTTTTATAATGAAAACGGGCACTCATGTTTCTTATGCCATTAAGCGTACAAAGGAGCATTTATTGCGGTTTTTAAGATTGTACGAAGAGATAAAATCGCAAAGGATAGACGAAGGATGGCTTTCGTGGATAGAGCATCTGGATAACGTTTTTCCGGATATAGATTATAAGGTACATTCGTAAAATAAAAATTTAAAAATAAAAAACCAAAAACACATGTTAAAAATTTTTGTATTTTTGGTTTGTGTTTTTAACTTTTGGTATTTAATCTTTGATTTAAGCTATGAATAACCCAACTAATAAACCAGGTCATATAGCTATAATAATGGACGGCAACGGCCGCTGGGCAAAAAATAAAGGCCTTCCGCGCTTAGTAGGGCACCGCCGCGGCGTGGATTCCGTAAGGGAAGCGGTAGAGGGGTGCGTGAAATTAGGCGTAAAAATACTCACTCTATACGCATTTTCTACGGAAAATTTTAAACGCCCCAAAAGAGAAGTGAATATACTTATGGCATTATTAAAGAAATTCCTGGCACAGGAAACAAAAAATCTGAAGAAAAATAATATCCGGCTTAATGCGATAGGAAGAATCAGCGAGTTGCCGGATTACGTTAAAAAGCCCCTAAGGAATGCAATTAATGAAACGGTATCCTGCGGCGGTTTGCTTTTGAATTTGGCGCTTAATTACGGAAGCCGCTGCGAAATAACAGATGCCTGCAGTAAGATTTCTAAAGGATTATGCGAGAGGAAAATAAAGCCCGAAGATATAAACGAACACCTCGTTTCTTCGATGCTGTATACTAAAGGCATGCCGGATCCGGATTTGATTATCCGCACCTCAGGCGAAACGCGGTTATCGAATTTTCTTTTATGGCAGGCGTCTTATAGCGAGCTTTATTTTACGAAAAAATACTGGCCCGACTTTCATGAAGCTGATTTAAAGAAGGCTATTGGCGAATACAAAAAACGCCAGCGTCGTTATGGAGCAATATAAATATGTTAATTTATAGGTTAATCAGCGGGATATCGATAAGCGCTTTTGTGCTATTGACGATACTTGTCTTTCCAAACTGGTTTTTTGCCTTTATCACAATAATGCTTATCGTTGTAGGCCTGTATGAATTTTTCACGCTTGTCGAGAAAAAAGGCATTCCTATTTACAAATATTTCGGCATATTCATAGGGATTATGATACCGCTGAGCACGTATTTCAAATTTGAGCCGACAAAGGGCTGGGAATTATTTTTTATCGCCGCCGCATGTATGTGCTTATTTTTGGCACAATTTACGCGCAGAAAAAATACGCATGCTATTGCCGGAATCTCAACGACGCTTTTTGGAATCGTATACGTCAGCTGGTTTTTTACTTTTATGATAAAACTGAAGTTTGCGCAGGATATGAACCCGAGCTTAAACGGCGCAAACTTAGTCTTATTTTTATTGCTTGTTACAAAATTGGGCGATGTCGGGTCGTATTTTATTGGTTCTCTGGCCGGCAAACACTCATTGATCGCGCGTATAAGCCCAAAGAAATCAGTCGAGGGGGCAATAGGCGGCTTATTATGCAGCGCTTTAACCGCCTATTTAAGCAGAGGGCTTTTGCCCGGGGGAATCCCCGTTTATCATTTTTTGATACTGGGAATTTCGCTGGGGATCCTGGCCCAAATCGGCGATTTATCCGAATCGCTTATAAAGAGGGACTGTAAGGTAAAAGATTCCGGCTCTGTCGTGCCGGGCATGGGCGGTATTTTGGATATAATTGACAGCGTTTTATTTACCACGCCGATATTTTATTTTTATATGAGGTTTTTATTGCCGTGAACCCCGCCCTTCCTAAAGAAAAGACAAAAATGTCGGGTAGGAAGAGCGGGGTGAAGCGTATAGCGTTAATAGGCTCGACTGGTTCTGTGGGAAAACAGGTATTGGAGGTGGTGTCTCTTCATAGAGGGGAATTCCGCGTTGTCGCGCTAAGCGCCAATACGAACATAGAGCTGCTGAAAAAACAAGCCATAAAATTCCGGCCCGACATTATTGCCATCGGCGATGAATCGCTGGCAGGTTCGCTAAAAGCTACAGGCGCAAAAGTCCTAAAGGGCAAACAGGGTATCATCGAGGCGGCATCGTATAAGAACGCAGATTTGGTGGTAATCTCGATAGTAGGATCCGGCGCGCTTTTGCCGACAATCGAAGCGATAAAGTCCGGACATGCCGTAGCGCTTGCCAATAAAGAGTGCCTTGTTATGGCAGGCGGCATAATAACCGCTTTAGCGAAAAGAAATAGAACGCGGATTATTCCCATAGACAGCGAACACAGCGCGATATTCCAGTGCATCCAGGGCCGCGAAAGACAGGAGTTAAAGAAGATATATTTGACGGGTACAGGCGGCCCGCTTAAAGATATAGCCAAGAATAAATTCGATAAACTCAGTGTGAAAGAGGTAATTACCCACCCCCGCTGGAGTATGGGCAGGAAAATTTCAGTTGATTCCGCTACGCTGATGAACAAAGGCCTTGAGGTAATAGAGGCCCACTGGCTTTTTGGCATAGGCATAGACGATATAAAAGTTTTAATTCATCCGCAGGCGATAATTCACTCAATGGTAGAACTGGCGGACGGCTCGGTATTGGCGCAATTGGGGATAACCGATATGCGCCTGCCGATACAATATGCGCTTTCATACCCCGAGCGCCTTAAGAATACGCTGCCGAGCCTGGATTTTTCTTCACATACAAAGCTTACGTTCGAAAAACCGGATTTCGAAAAATTCCCTTGTTTATCCCTGGCTTATGAAGCGGCAAAAAAAGCGGGCACTGCACCAGCTGTGTTGAATGCGGCAAATGAGGAGTTGGTGAGGCTGTTTTTGGAACGCAAAATAAAGCTATCGTTTATTCCGAAAATATTAGAAAAAATTTTATCAAGCCACAGAATAAAAAATAAACCCGGCCTTCCCCAAATCCTCGAAGCTGACAGCTGGGCGAGGCAAGAGGTAGCAAAACATACAGGAGCGTGCAAATGTCATTCATAATTTTTTTACTGGTGTTGTCTGTGTTAATTTTTGTCCACGAGTCCGGGCATTTTTTACTGGCCAGGCGCTTAGGGGTGCGCGTTAAAACTTTTTCTTTCGGCTTCGGCAAGAAACTCTTTAAGCTTAAAGGAAAGGAAACTGAGTATTGCATTTCAGCAATTCCCATAGGCGGGTATATAAAAATGGCCGGCGACGAAACAGGCGAAAAACTCACGGGTGCGAGGGAGGAATTTTTGTCCCGCTCGGTAAGAGACAGATTTCTTATTATATTCGCGGGCCCGGCACTGAATTATTTGATGGCACTTTTGTTATTCTGGATGATATTCGCAGTGGGCAATCCTACCATGACGGCGAAAGTTGGCGATGTCCTGGATGGTTTTCCCGCCAAGGAAAGCGGAATACAAAAAAACGATGTAATTGTTGCCATTGACGGAAAACCGCTTAATTCCTGGGACGAGGTTACCGAGATAGTGCATAAAAAATTAAGCGGTGAGGTAAAGGTAACGCTGAAGCGCCAGGATAGAACGCGAGATTTTATAATAAGACCCAGGGTGCGCGAGGTAAAAAATCTGCTGGGCCAAAAGGTTAAAATTGCGCAGATAGGGATAGCGCCTGCCGGCGAGATTATCATGGTTAAATATCCCCTCCCCCAGGCCATAGCGTTAGGTACTAAGAAACTGCTTACGTTTACGCAGATGACTTATAAGGCATTGTGGCGCATTGTTACGGGAGGGCTGCCGCTAAAAGAGTCATTAAGCGGGCCGGTGGGTATTTTCTTTATTACAAAGGAAGCAGCTAAGGCCGGGTTTATTTACCTCCTGCAGATAGTAGCGCTACTCTCGGCAAGCCTGGCTATATTTAATTTGCTGCCGATACCGGTATTGGACGGCGGGCATATAATATTTCTGGGCTTGGAGAAAATACGCAAAAAGCCGCTTAACCCCAGGGTGCAGGAGGCTATTACAAATGTCGCCGTGTATTTTCTTATATTTTTAGGCGCAATTGTAATTTATAACGACTTATCCAGGTTCGGGATTTTAGGAAAAATTGTTACGATATTTAAATAAATTGCTACGGCATTGGCTCCGGCGTGCGCTCCTCGCTCGTCCCGAGTTTTGGGACTCGCTGCGGCGCAGATTCGCCATCGCTCAATTGCCATCGCAATTTATAGATACAGCTGCATATGATTAATAGGCGCAAGACAAGGCAGATAAGTGTTGGCAGAGTACGCATCGGCGGCAATGCGCCGGTATCCGTACAGTCCATGCTCAAGGAGGATACGCGCAATGTCGCGGCATGCCTGCGTCAGGCGAAGGCGCTGGAGAAAGCAGGTTGCGAAATACTCAGAATTGCGATTAAAGACAAACAGGCGGCTGATGCGCTTTTAAAAATAAAAAAAATTTGCCGCATTCCCATTGAGGCGGATATCCACTTTAATTATAAACTTGCGCTCTCAGGCATTGATAAAGGCGCTGACGCGATAAGGCTTAATCCCGGAAATATCTACCGCAGGGATGAAATAAGACAAGTTATTAGCGCCGCCAGGCAGAATAAAATCCCAATTCGCGTCGGCGTTAACTCGGGCTCGCTAAGAACGCGCGGTGATGCCGTAAAAGGTATGGTAAAAAGCGCCAGAGACTACATAAAAATTCTTGAAGCGCTGGATTTTTACGAGATTATGATATCGCTTAAAGCATCCGATGTGCCGACAACCGTTAAGGCATACAGGCTTATGGCAGGATTATGCGATTATCCTTTTCATCTGGGGGTTACCGCGACGGGATTGCCAGAGGTGGGTATAGTCAAATCCTCCATAGGAATAGGCGCATTGTTGGTTGACGGAATAGGAGATACAATACGCGTATCATTAAGCGGGTACCCCGTAGATGAAGTCAAGGCGGGAAGGCAAATTTTAAAATCACTGGGCTTGCGCAAATTTGGCCCGGAGATTATAGCATGCCCCACCTGCGGACGCTGCCGAATAGATGTTATCGGCATCGCCAAAAAACTTGAACGTAAACTTACAACTTACAACTTACAACTTACAACTCGGCCGCTGAAAGTGGCCGTCATGGGTTGCGAAGTGAACGGCCCGGGCGAAGCAAAAGATGCGGATATAGGAATTGCGGGCGGGGACGGTTGTGGTATACTATTTAAACAAGGGAAAATAATAAGCAAACTCAAAGAAAAGGATTTCGTAAATGCGCTGGTCGCAGATATTAATACCCACTTTAAAAGAAGACCCATCCGAAGCTGAAGCAGTAAGCCATAAATTAATGATTAGGGCGGGTCTAATCAGAAAACTCGCCTCGGGATTTTACTCATACCTTCCCCTGGGCCTTAAAATTCTGCAGAAAATAGAGAAAATAGTCCGCGAAGAAATGAATGCGAAAGGCGCGCAGGAAGTGTTATTGCCCTCGCTTCATCCGCCAGAATTATGGCAGAAAACAGGTCGTTATAGTATTTTGGGCGATGACATGTATAAGCTAAAAGACAGGCAAGATAAGGAATTTGTCCTCGGGCCTACGCATGAAGAAATAATAACTACCTTAGTTGCCAACGATGTCAAGTCTTATAAGGATCTCCCGCTTGTATTCTACCAGATACAGACAAAATTCAGGGATGAGCCCAGGCCGCGCTTCGGCGTGATACGTTCGCGCGAGTTTATCATGAAAGATGCATACAGCTTCGATAAAGACACCGCGGGCCTGGAGGTAAGTTATAAAAAAATGTACGACGCCTACTGCAATATCTTTTCCCGCTGCGGGCTGGATTACTTGGCGGTTGAAGCCGACCCGGGATTTATGGGCGGCGGCGTATCGCATGAATTTATGGTGTTGGCGGAATCAGGAGAAGATAAAGTTGTCATATGTAAAGGTTGCGGTTATGCGGCAACACTGGATAAGGCTGAAGTAGCGAAAGCCGCACACCGCCCCTCAGCTTCGCTCGGGACAGGCAAACCGCACACCGAAAATTTGAAGCCGCTGCAAGAAATGGATACGCCGGGAGTTTCTACGGTTGAGAAAGTCAGCAAGTTATTGGGTGTGGGGCCTGATAAATTGATAAAAACCCTCATTTATATTGCCGACGGAAAAGTTATTGCTGTACTTCTTCGCGGGGACCGCGACCTAAGTGAAATAAAACTTAAAAGATTCCTGGGGGCGAAGGAACTTGTTATGGCAGATGCTCCGTGTATCGAAAAAACAACAAGCGGCCCCTTGGGGTTTTCAGGGCCTGTAGGGCTAAAGGGCGTAAGAATAATAGCAGACTATGAAGTAGAAATGATGCAAGACTTCGTGACGGGCGCCAATAAAAGGGATAAGCACCTGGTAAATGTTAACTTAAACAGGGATTTCTCGGTAGAGGCATTTGCGGATTTGCGTTATATCGCCTCCGGTGACGCCTGCCCAAAGTGCCAAAAACCGATATCGCTTGAGAGCGCGATAGAGGTAGGCCATGTGTTTAAGCTTGGCACAAAATACTCAGAAGCCCTGGGAGCGAAGTTTCTTGACGAAAAAGGAAAAGAAAAAGCCATGATTATGGGCTGTTACGGCATCGGCATAAACAGGATAGCCGCCGCAGCAATAGAACAAGGCCACGATAAGGACGGTATAATATGGCCGGGTTCAATTGCGCCGTTTGATACACTTGTTTTGGTTACTAATTCGCAGGATGAAATTTTAGCAAAAATAGGCGAGGAAACCTACGAGAGTTTAAAAAAACAGGGCAGGGATGTCTTGCTGGATGACCGCAGCGAGCGCGCAGGGATAAAATTCAAAGATGCAGATTTACTCGGTATCCCTACGATTATTATCGTCGGAGAAAAGTATAAAAAGGACAAATGTCTTGAAATAAAAAATCGTAAGACAGGCAGCGTAAAATTAGAAAATTGTGCAGATTTGCCTTGACAGGAAGGCGCCTTTATAGTATAACTTAACTGGATTTAACAGAGAGCCACTTTTGCAAGTGGGTGAAGTTCTTACCCACTTTTTTTAATGAGCAGACAATTTATGGAGTGATAGCGACGTAAATTGTAGCCCAAAGGGCGTCTGCGAATTAATCCGCCGAAGTCCCGAAACTTCGGGGCGTAGGCGGATATACTGTCTAGATATGGATCATCAGGCAATAATCGAAAAAATAAGGGTTATCGCGGATCCTGTCCTGTCCGAATTAGGCATGGAGCTGGTGGATATGCTGTTGCGCCACGAGGGGCAGGGGCTGATTTTGCGTCTTTTAGTGGATAAAGAGGGCGGCGTTAATATGGATGATTGCACAGCGCTGAATCAGCAGTTAAGCAATGCGCTGGATGAGGCAAAGGTTATCGATAGAAGATATATCCTGGAGGTGTCGTCGCCCGGCCTTGACAGGCCGCTTACCACAAAAAGGGACTTTGAAAGGGTCCAGGATGAACTTGTGAAGATACTGACTAATGTTCCGGTTGCCGATAAAACCCAGCATATCGGCTACGTTAAGGAGGCAACGGAGGATAAAGTTGTAATTGAAACAACTGATGGGCTGCGCCTTGATATACCATTGAATAAGATACAGAAAGCAGTAAGGGAGATAGAATTCTGATGAACGGCGAATTATTGGCGGTTTTAGAGCATTTTGAGAAGGAAAAAGGTATAAGGCGCGAGATATTAATCGCGGCGCTTGAAGCGGCATTGGTATCTGCGGCGAGAAAAGCCTTGGGCGAGAATGCCGGTGATATTACGGTGAAATTCAATTCCGAGACAGGCTCTATAAAAGTATTTTCCACCGGCAAGGAAGTTGCTTCCGATGAATTCGGGCGTATTGCGGCGCAGAGCGCAAAACAGATAATCATTCAGAAGATACGCGAAGCCGAACGCGACGTCATTTACGAGGAATACCTGCCGAAAGTCGGCACGATTACGCACGGCACCGTGCACCGGTTCGAGAAGGGCAATATAGTAATTGACTTGGGAAAAACAGAGGCTATTGTGCCGAAAAGCGAACAGTCCTCAAAAGAGCAATACCGCCAAGGCGACCGCGTAAGGGCGATAGTCCTGGATGTAAAAAAGACAAGCCGCGGCCCGCAGATTATTCTCTCTCGCGCGCATCCCGATTTTGTAAAGGAACTATTTGAGTTAGAAGTCCCGGAAATTTATGAGAATATAGTTCAGATAAAATCTGTTTCGCGTGAGGCGGGCGACAGGACAAAGCTCGCTGTGTATTCAAAAGATGAGAAAATCGATTCTGTGGGCGCATGCGTAGGCATGAGGGGTATGCGCGTTAAAAATATAGTAAGAGAACTGCAGGGCGAAAAAATAGACATAGTCCGCTGGAACGAAGACACAAAGGAGTTTATAATGTCTGCTCTTTCGCCGGCAAAGGTTTCGGGTGTATCCGTCAATGAAGAAAATAAAAAAGCCGAAGTTGTAGTTGAGGATGACCAGCTTTCGCTTGCCATAGGAAAAAAGGGCCAAAATGTACGCCTGGCGGCAAGGCTCGTAGGATATGACATAGATATACGCTCGCGCTCGATGCTTGCCCAAAAAGTTTTAGTAGCCCAGATAAAAGCCGTCGGCCCTAAGACAAGAAAGGCGTTGGAGGAGGCAGGGTATAAGACGGTTGATACTATTGCCGCCGCAACGGTGGATGCCTTAACAAAAATAGAGAGTATCGGCAAAAGGACGGCAGAGAAGGTAATAGAAAACGCAAAGGAGTTATTAAGGGGAGAAAAACATACAAAGCCGCAAAAACCCGAAATTAAATTGCTGGAGCCGGCCAAAGAGGCAAAAAAGGAAGAAAAAGAAAAACCCAAGAAACAAAAGCCTAAGAAAGAAAAAACCAAAAAGGCCAAACCCAGGAAGAAAAAGAAAGACAAATGAGCATAAAGGTATCTGAGCTTGCCAGGGAACTTAAAATGACACGAAAGGCGCTTATTGATAAGTTAGCGGCCATGAAGGTTTCTGTCAAAAGCGCCGATTCATTACTGGGGGATGGCGTAGCGGAAAAACTGCGCCAAAAGCTTGGCAGCGCAAAGACAGAAGCTAAGAAGCCCGCAAAAAAGAGCGAGGCGAAAAAGCCAAAATCCACAGAGAAAAAGAAAACAACCCCAAAAACAAAACCGGCAAAAGAAAAGCCTCTTAAGGCAGCGAAGAAAAAAATAGAACAAAAACCCCCGGCAGAAAAAAAACCGGAGGCGCCCAAAAAAGAAATTCCCAAGCCTGCAAAAAAAGAGCATGAAGCGCCAATCCCAAAAACCAAGCCAGAACCGAAACCCGAAGATAAAACGACTCCGGCTGCAGCAGCTGTCGCCCTTAAGAAACTAATCGTAAAATTTCCGGTTGTGCTTAAAGACCTTGCTGCAAAAATGATGATCTCGCCATCCGAGGTAATGAAGAGGCTTATAGGAAAAGGGATTTTTGTTACTATAAATCAGTCATTGCCAGAAAATATAGCAACTCTCGCGGCCGGTGAATTCGGCTTTGGATTGGAAAAACTTCCAAGCGAAGAAGAGGCGATTATTGCGAAACACTTTGAAGAGGAACAGGACAAATCAAAACTTCTTCCCAGGGCTCCGGTCGTAACATTTATGGGGCATGTCGACCATGGCAAAACGTCTTTACTTGATGCCATAAGGCTTTCAAAGGTTGTAGAGAAAGAGGCAGGCGGCATCACACAGCATATAGGCGCTTATGAAGTTTCGCTGGAGCACGGCCATGTTACGTTTCTGGATACCCCGGGCCATGAGGCATTTACTTCAATGCGCGCCCGCGGAGCAAAAGTAACGGATGTAGTCGTATTAGTAGTGGCGGCCGATGACGGCGTTATGCCTCAGACAATCGAGGCAATAGACCACGCAAAGGCGGCAGAAGTTCCAATTGTAGTAGCGTTAAATAAGATAGATAAGCCTAATGCAAACCCGGATAAGGTAAAGAAACAACTTGCGGAACTTGGCCTTACGCCGGAGGACTGGGGCGGAAAAACAATTACCGTCGGAGTATCGGCAAAGACCGGTGAGGGCATAGACAATCTTCTTGAGATGCTTTTGCTTGAAGCAGAACTTCTCGAGTTAAAGGCGAATCCCAACAGGCCTGCACGCGGAATTATTATTGAGGCGAAACTCTCAAAAGGAGGTGGCCCCATTGCGACGGTGTTAGTGCAAAACGGCACGTTAAAAGTAGGCGACTGTATAGTATTGGGCCAGCATTACGGAAAAGTCCGCGCGATGATAAACGATAAAGGCCACAGGGTAAAGGAGGCCGGTCCTGCGAAACCGGTGGAAGTTTTAGGTTTAACAGGCGTGCCTTTAGCGGGAGAACAGTTTTATACGTTTGAGGATGAGCGTATGGCGCGCGATCTCGCGGCAAGGCGCACCCAGGAAGTAAGGCAGAAGGGCTTAGTTTCGCAACGCCATATGACGCTGGAAGATCTCTATCAGAAGGTAAAAGAAGGCCAGGTAAAGGACTTAAGGATAATTTTGAAATCAGATGTCCAGGGTTCTACTGAGGCACTGAAGGATTCTTTGTCAAAAATACCAACGCAGGAAATTCAAATCAAAATAATTCATTGCGGCATGGGAGATGTTTCGGAGTCGGATGTAATACTTGCGGCTGCTTCGGATGCTATAATTTTTGGATTTCATGTGGCGCTGACATCCGAAGCAGAGGCGCGCGCAAAATTAGAAAAAGTGGATGTGCGGCTATACAAGATAATCTACGAGGTTACCCAAGATATCCGTGCCGCCATGGAAGGTATGCTGGCACCGGCTATTGAAGAGGTCTTTTTAGGCAGGGCGGAAGTACGCCAAGTTTTTAGGGTTACAAAAGTAGGTGTTGTTGCGGGCTGCGCAGTTGTAAAAGGAAAAATTCCGCGCGGAGCATCAAGCAGGGTTATCCGCGAAGGAAAAAAGATAAAAGAGGGTAAAATAGTTTCTGTTAAGAGGTTTAAAGAGGACGTAAAGGAAGTGGCGGAAGGTTTCGAATGCGGAATAACGCTTGGCGAATCGTTTACCTTTCTACCCGGCGATTTAATTGAGGCATATGAAATCGTGAAAACCGCCAGGAGATTGTCGTGAAGAAGCGTGTTTTAAGTGGGATGCGCCCGAGCGGAAAATTGCACCTGGGGCATTTACTGGGGGCACTTTCAAGCTGGATAAAAATGCAGGATGAATACGACTGCTTTTTTATGGTTGCCGATTGGCATGCGCTAATGAGCGAGTATGAAAATCCCAAGCGGCTTAGCGAGTATACACTTGATACGGTAGTAGACTGGCTTAGCTGCGGCATAGATCCCCAAAAGGCGGTTGTATTTGTGCAGTCTCACGTAAAGGAACACCTGGAACTAAATATGATTCTTTCGTGCCTTACGCCTCTCTCGTGGCTTGAGCGCTGTCCCACTTACAAGGAGCAGTTAAGAGAGTTAACAGGCCGCGAGCTTACGACATACGGATTTTTAGGATATCCGGTCCTGCAGGCAGCGGATATCCTGGTGTATCGCGCGAACAGCGTTCCAGTGGGCGCGGACCAGCTACATCATCTTGAATTGGCGCGGGAGATAGCGCGCAGGTTCAATAGTTTATACAAAAAAGACGCCCTTATTGAACCGCAACCGATGCTTTCTAAGGTTTCAAAACTGCCGGGTTTGGACGGACGCAAAATGTCCAAGAGTTACGATAATTTTATTGCACTTTCCGACTCGGCCGAGGTAATTCATAAGAAGGTATCAATGATGTTTACCGATCCCAAAAGGATAAAATTATCCGATACGGGCCACCCTGCGGCATGCAATATATATGCTTATTTTAAGATATTCAACCCCGATTTTGCCCCTGAGGTGGAAGACTATTGCAGGAATGCAAAACTCGGCTGTACGCAGTGCAAGAAAAAATTGGCCGATGTACTTTGCGAATATCTAAAAGATATACAGGCAAAGCGCAGGCATCTTCTGGAGGATAAAGAAAAGCTCTATTCTTTAATTGAACACGGCGCGCAAAAGGCCTCGCATGTTGCTTCAGAGACGATTCGTCAGATAAAGGATTGCGTGGGGTTATTTAAATAAGCCAATGTCGTACAAAGTAAAACTGGACATATTTGAAGGGCCGCTTGATTTATTACTCTACATCATAAAGAAAAGTGAAGTAGATATCTTTGACATACCGATAGCGAAAATAACACAGCAGTACTTGGAATACCTTGAGTTTATGGAACTCTTGGATTTGAATATCGCAGGCGAATTTCTTGTTATGGCCGCAGAGCTGATGCGCATAAAATCCAAAATGCTTCTTCCGCCGGACGAAACAGAGGCCGAAGAAGAGGATCTCATGGAAGATCCGCGCGCGGAGCTGGTAAAACGGCTTTTGGAATATAAAAAATTTAAAGAAGCGGCCACCGACCTGCGGGACCTTCAGCTAAAACAGGGGGATATCTTTAAAAGGACCCCCCAATTAGAGGATGCAGGGCCAGAGGAAGCCCCGTATTTCGAGGCGAGCATATTTGATTTATTAAACGCCTTTTCAAAGGCGCTAAAAGATATGCCGCGCGAATTATTTCAGGAGATAATAAGAGATGAGTTTACGGTTGAGCAGAAAATACATGATTTATACCATATGCTGGTTGAGAAACCGCGGATTACGCTCTCTGAATTATTTGCCCAGGCAAAAAACCGCCTGGACATAATATCAACTTTCCTGGCTGTTTTGGAACTTATCCGTTTGCATGAAATAATAGTAGTGCAGCGTCAGTTGTTCGGCGAGATAGAAATAGTACGAAATACCGAAAACGTAAAGGCACACCAATGACAAATGAAGAAATAAAAAGGATAGTGGAAGCACTTTTATTTGTGAGCGACAAGCCGCTCTTGCCGGAGGATATAGGCAAAGCCCTGGGCAATGCAGATACCAAGATTATCCGCGATGCGGCCATGGAGCTAAAAAATGAATATGAAAAAGAGGAGCGTTCTTTCAGAATGACGCAGCTTGCAGGCGGTTTTCAGATACTAACTCAAGGGGCATACGCGCCATGGCTTAAGAAATTTTTTCAGATACGCCAAGGGGAGCACCGATTATCTTCGCCGGCGATGGAAACACTGGCGATAATTGCTTATAAACAGCCGATTACGCGTGCCGAAATAGAATTGATACGCGGGGTAAATGTTGACGGAGTACTGGATACTTTATCGGAGCGCGGATTAGTGCGGATTGCCGGCAGAAAAGATACTGTCGGAAGGCCGATTGTTTACGGCACTACGAAACAATTTTTGCAGGCGATGGGTTTAAACAGCCTCTCTGACCTGCCAAAATTGAAAGAATTTACCGAGGAAGATATAAAAGGAGAGATAGAAAATGTCGAGAGAATTAATGAAGTTGCGCAAGACAGTGGACAATCTGGACAGCCAGATTCTCCGGCTTCTCAATAAGCGCGCAAACACTACTCTTGAGATAGGAAAAATAAAGAAACGCCGCGCAATAGACGTATTTTCACCGGACAGGGAAAAGGAAGTCTATGAGAGAATTACGATGGCAAGCAAAGGCCCCATGCCCAAAGAAACGCTGCGCGCAATTTACAGGGAGATAATGTCGGGATCTTTGTCTTTGGAGAAACCGCTAAAAGTTGCGTATATGGGGCCGCAGGCGACATTCACGCATTTGGCGGCTATGAAGAAATTCGGCTCCTCCGTTGAATATGTGGAGAAAGACCTTATAGCCGAAGTATTCGATGCGGTCGAAAAGGGAACCGTTGATTACGGGGTTGTCCTGATAGAAAATTCACTGGAAGGCGCCATAGATCATACCCTTGATCGGTTCATGGATGCCGATCCGATCGTAAAAATATGCTCCGAGATTTCCGTTGAGATAAGGCATAATTTAATCGCCAAGTCGGCTATTTCGAGCATAAAAAGAGTGTACTCTAATCCGACGGTATTCGAACAGTGCCGTTCATGGCTTGCAGGCAATTTGCCCAAGGCGTTGCGGGTTGAATTCCCGACAACATCGATGGCAGCCGCATATGTTGCATCACGCCCTAAGGGCAGCGCTGCGATAGCAAGCGATATTGCCGCAAAAAAATACTCTTTAAGAATAATCGCACGATCGATCGAGGACAGAGGTGTGCATAATGTTACGAGGTTTCTTGTTATCGGAAAAACTCAAGGACAGCCGACGCGAAAGGACAAAACATCGATAATGCTATCGCTGAAAGACAAAGTCGGCGCTTTGCACGATTTGCTTGTGCCTTTCAAGAAAGCCGGGATAAGTCTTACAAAAATAGAATCCCGTCCTTCGAAAAAAAAGGCATGGGAGTATTATTTCTTCGTTGATTTCATAGGCCACTATAAAGGTAAAAACGTAACAAAGGCGTTGAGCGCATTGGAGAAAGGTTGCACAACGCTTAAGGTTCTAGGGTCCTATCCGGTTAGTGATTGATATGAAACAATTAATTCGCGAATGCATAAAAGATATAAAGCCGTATGTCCCAGGTAAGCCTATAGAGGAAGTCCAAAGGCAGCTGCGGCTAAAAAGCGTCATAAAACTCGCTTCAAACGAGAATGCCCTTGGTCCGTCTCCGAAAGCTATTACGGCGATGAAAAAAGCGCTTTTGCGGGTAAACCGCTACCCTGACGCAAGCGGTTTTTATCTTAAAGAAGCGCTTGCAAAAAAACACAAAGTAAACCCCGAAAATATAGTACTCGGCAACGGTTCCGATGAGATTATCACTATGTGCATGAAGGCGTTTGTGGAATCGGGGGATGAGGTTATTATAGCGAAACCGACATTTCTGATTTACGAAATTGCGGCAAAAATCCAGGAAGCAAAAGTACGGGAGGTGCCGCTTACTGCGTTTCGCTACGATTTACCTCGTATGGCAGATGCCGTGGGTGAGAAAACCAAGGTGGTTTTTATTGCAAACCCCGATAATCCTACGGGGAGTTACGTTGACAAAAACGAAGTCGCGGATTTTATCTCGAAAGTTAGAGATGACGCAGTAGTTTTCTTTGATGAAGCGTATTATGAGTTTGCGCCGAAAGATTTCCCGGATACGCTTAAGTATCTTACAAGACGCAATGTGATAATAGCGCGCAGCTTCTCCAGGCATACGGCCTTGCTGGTATAAGGGTAGGCTACGGTATAGCGAAGCCCGAAATTATAGGCGCAATGGAAAAAGTGCGCGAACCCTTTAACGTAAATTTGCTCGCGCAGGAAGCCGCCCTTGCGGCGATTAAGGATAAAAATTTTCTCAAGAAAACCCTAAAACTCACCGCTAAAGGCAAGGAATATATTTACGCAAAACTGCGCGCCATGAATTTAACGTATGTACCGAGTGCCACAAATTTCATTCTTGTAAATATAAGGCAGAATTCAAAACGCATAGCAGAAGCGCTTTTAAAAGAA
>JBDRLY010000073.1:0-8411 GCA_043812735.1 Candidatus Omnitrophota bacterium
CATGCTATTTCAGGCACAACTCCGCCGTATTTTTTATGGAGGTGAATGCTGGATGTAACAATATTGGAGAGGATTTTCCTGCCGTTTTCCAGGACCGCAACTGCTGTTTCATCGCAGGATGTTTCTATTCCCAGGGTTAGCATTATTTTATCAACTCCGATAAAAAAACAAATTTTATACCGCTTTTTTCTAGTAAGGGCAGCGTCTCGTTTATCGCCTGGAGGGTCCTTTCTCTGTCATGCCCTATGCCTACGGCAAAACCGTTTTTTGCGGCATCGGCGGCAACCTCGTAAAGCTGCCGGCGTATTTCATCAGGGTCGTCGCTATTATCCAGAAACGTGTCGCGCTCTATAAAACGCACTCCCATCTCCTTTGCCAGCGATTCACATACGGAATTAGGCGTAGAAAGGCTGTCCAGAAAATATAATTTCTTTTTTTTCATCTCTGCGAATATCACCGACATGACACGCCTCGATTCGGTTGCGAGCGAGCCCTGATGATTTGATATGCCCTTAGCGTAAGGGACGCTGTTTAAATCCTGGAGCAACCTTTCTGAAATCTGCGCGTCGTTCATTGAGGTATGTACGGTACCCTGCTCTTCCCTCACGGAATCGCCTTTTGCCTCCAGCGGCAAATGCAGAATAACCTCCTTGCCCTTTTTATGGGCGAGATTAGCTATCTCCTTTGAGTAAGTTAAATTAGGCAAAATAGCCAGCGTCAACGGTTGTTTTATCTGCCAAAGCAATTCCAGGTTATTCTTGGAATATCCCCAGTCATCTATGACGATGGCTACCCTGGGTTTTTTCTTCAATAGAGGAAGCTCCGGCGGTATAGCGGGTTTCGTAGCGGCCTTACGGACTAGTTTTTCATAAAGTATCAGGGTATATACGGGTAATTTTTTATAGGTAATTGTAAAAGTTGACAGTTTAACGTCTTTGCCATACACAAAATCGGCGTGGGCGAGAATAAATCCGTATTTTTTTACCGTTTCCTCCAGCGTGTTCTGTATGCCCCACTGCGAAAAGGACGGCGGCACGTTATATTCTTTTGTAATATGCAAAATGCGCGCGGGGCGGATTTTGCCTATAGATTTTTTGTCGTATTTCTCGCGAGAGAGGGCACCGGCAGGCAAACCGCGGTCCCTGAGTACCGAGAATACCAAGAGGTCCAGCCGATAGCTCTTATTGGTTAAATCTCTGCCCCTGGCTAAAAAATATACCCCGGCAAAAACAATTGCGACAACAAGTAATACGGCAAGTGTTATTTTTTTCATTTACCAGATTTTTTATAAATCATAACTCCCTTCATTAAATCCACAGCACGCGCAAGCTGATTATCGTAAACCGGTTTTGGAGTTTCTGGCTCCTTTTCTATTTTTTTGAATATCTCCTCCGACTTTGATTTTTCGTCTTCTTTTTTATCCTTAGATTTTTCTTCCGCAACAACAACATCGGGTACAACGCCTGCATTATGAATAACGCGGCCGAGGGGCGTGAAATATTTACTTGTTGTCAGGCGCAAGGCGGAGCCGTCCTTAAGCGGAATTATCGTCTGCACAGAACCTTTCCCGAAACTTTTCTCACCCAGTATAATACCCCTTTTATAATCCTGGATTGCCCCTGCTACTATTTCGGAACCTGAGGCTGAGCCGCCGTTAATCATGACTATAAGCGGCAAATCGACCATCTCCTTTCTGCCCTTGGAAAGGTATTGCGTATTCTGCTCTTTTATGCGTCCCTTGGTGGAAACTATAACATCCCCTTTAGGAATAAACCGCTCAGATGCGCCTATGGCCGAACTTAAAAGCCCGCCCGGGTTATTGCGCAAATCCAGAATAAGCGCTTCCATGCCCTTTGCCTTCAAATCGGCCAGGGCCAAGTCAAAATCATTGGCTGTCCTTTCCTGGAATTCCACGAGTCTAATATAACCGATTTTGTCTTCGAGAATCTTTGCCTCTTTTATAGATTTGACCTTTATTATGTCACGCGTAATAGTAAAATCCAAAAATTCTTTTTCCCCTTCGCGCGCCACCGTAATCTTTACCTGCGTGCCAGGTTTGCCGCGGAGTTTTTTAACGGCCTCCATAAGCGTTATATCTTTTGTAATTTCGCCGTCGATTTTTATTATCCTGTCCCCTGATTTTAATCCGGCTTTATCCGCAGGTGTGTCCGCGATAGGCGCGACTACCGTTAAGAGATCATCCTTTATTGTTATTTCTATGCCCAGACCTCCGAACTTCCCCTGTGTTTCCACTTTTATCTCCGAATAGATCTCGGGATCCAGAAACTGGCTATGCGCATCCAAATCCGCAAGCATACCCTTTAACGCGCCGTAAATCGCTTTTTTGGGGGAAACTTCCTCCACGTAATCAGTCTGTATTGCGGATAGCGCATCGGTAAAAAGCTCTATCTGTTCATATATATTTTCTGTCTCGGGCTTTTCTTTTTCGGCAAAACAAACCGCCGAAGATATAATAAATGAGGCGGACATTATAAAAACGATAAGCTTTTTGTTCATATTCCCTCCTTATTATGTTGCGCCTATTTTTTTTCTCAATATTTCATTAGCCAGTTTGGGGTTAACCTTCCCCTTCGTTTTTTCCATCAACTTCCCTACTAAAAACGTCAGGGCCTGCGCCTTGCCGCTTTTGTAATCCGTTACGGGATTCGGATTCTCGGCTAAAACCTCCCCTACTAATTTCCCGATTAATGCCTCGTCTATAATCTGGACAAGGCTCTTTTCCTTTACAATCTCTGAGGCGCCCTTGTGCGTTTTGAGCATTTCAGCCAAAATATCCTTGGACATTTTCGAACTTATAGTGCCGGCATCCATTAACTTTAGCAATTCGATAAGGCCTGCCGGTTTCAGCTGCAACTCGGCTATTTCGAGATTATGCTCATTTAAGTATGCCGATATATCGCCCATAAGCCAATTTGCTATAGCTTTCGGATTCTTATAAAGCTTGGCGCATTGCTCAAAATAATCGGCCATCTGGCGCTGGGACGTTAATAGCGTTGCGTCGTATGCGGTTATAGAGTAATCTTTAGAAAATCTTTTTGCCCTTTCCTCGGGCAATTCGGGCAGGGTTTTTCTTATGTTTTCTACGTCTTTCTCTGATATAACGCACGGCAGGAGGTCCGGCTCGGGAAAATACCTGTAATCCTGGGCCTCTTCTTTTGTGCGCATCGCAACAGTAATTTCTTTATCCGGATCCCAAAGCCGCGTCTCCTGCGATATGGCCTTACCTTCCTTAAATAACTCCATCTGGCGCTTTACCTCAAACTCAAGCGCGGAGCGGACCCCTTTAAAAGTATTCATATTCTTAACCTCGGTCTTGGTACCCAATTCTTTTTGTCCTTTAGGCCTCAGGGATAAATTTGCGTCGCAGCGTAAGCTGCCCTCTTCCATGCTGCATGTTGAAACGTTAAGATACTCGAGGATTAATTTTAGCGTCACCAGATAGGCATATGCCTCCTGGGGGGAATTCAAATCCGGCTCGCTTACTATCTCAAGAAGGGGTACGCCGCTGCGGTTAAAATCCACCATGCTGCACTTCCCCTTGGGATCGTGCATTAATTTCCCGGCGTCTTCCTCCAGATGCACCCTGCGAATCCCTATTCTCTTGTTATTCCCGCCCAGCTGTATATCGAGACGGCCGTTTTGAGAAAGCGGTTTGTCATATTGCGATATCTGATAATTTTTGGGCAAGTCCGGATAGTAATAATTTTTCCTGTCGAATTTCGTAAAAGAGTTTATTCTGCAGCTCAAGGCTATCGCTACTTTTACAGCGGAATCAAACGCTTTTTTATTAAGTACGGGCAGGCTCCCCGGAAAACCAAGGCACACCGGACACGCCTGCGTATTGGGCAAGGCGCCAAACTTTGTAGAACAGCCGCAAAACGCCTTCGAATCGGTGGAAAGCTGTAAATGTACTTCCAGGCCTATTACTGTTTCGTATTGCATGGTGGTTTATGCCTACAATAATCGGTATTGCGCTCAAACGTATATGCGGCCCGCAATAATGTCACCTCGTCAAAAGGTTTTCCTAAAAGCTGCAGGCCCACAGGTAGGAATTCTTTCGTAAAGCCGCAAGGAATTGAAATGCCGGGAATGCCGGCAAGATTCGCGGATATGGTAAATATATCTGATAAATACATTGAAAGCGGGTCTGTAAACTTTTCTCCTATTTTAAATGCGACGGTAGGTGAAGTCGGCGTAAGTATGATGTCACAATTCTTAAAGGCCTGGTCGAAATCTTTCTTTATAAGGGTCCTCACCTTAAGCGCCCTGAGATAATACGCTTCATAATAGCCGCTGGAGAGCGCATACGTACCAAGCATTATCCTTCTTTTTGCTTCATCTCCGAACCCCATGCTTCTTGTCGTTTCATACATATCTACCAGCCCTTTTGCGTCCTCGGCCCTAATGCCGTATTGCACGCCGTCAAAACGCGCTAAATTGGAACTGGCTTCAGACGGGGCAACTATATAATAAACCGCTGTTGCATATTCGGTATGCGGCAAGGATAGCTCAACCGTTGTTGCCCCCAATCTTTTATAAAGTTCAATAGCGTCTTTAATATGGGACTCAACCTGCGGGTCTATACCCTTAATGAAATATTCCTTGGGTATCCCGATTTTTAAGCCTTTAACGTCGTTGATGAGCGATTTTGTGTAATCGGGAACTTCCATATTAGCAGAGGTTGAGTCTTTCTCATCATAACCGCTGATTACAGATAATAACAAAGCGGCGTCGCTGACATTTTTTGTTATAGGACCTATCTGGTCCAGCGAGGACGCAAAGGCAATCAGGCCGTAGCGGGAAACCCTTCCGTAAGTGGGCTTTAATCCTACTACCCCGCATAAACTTGCCGGCTGGCGTATGGAGCCGCCGGTATCAGAACCTAACGCCATTATTGCTTCATCAGCGGCAACCGCCGCCGCGGAACCCCCGCTTGAGCCGCCCGGAACCCTCTGGAGGTCCCAGGGATTACGCGTTTTCTTAATGGCGGAATTTTCCGTTGACGATCCGAAAGCAAATTCATCCATATTGGTTTTGCCCAAGAGTATGGCGCCTTCGGCTTTTAATTTCTCAATTACTGTTGCGTTGTATGGCGGGCGGAAACCTTTTAAAATTTTTGACGCGCAGGTAGTAGGTTCGCCCTTGACGCATATATTGTCCTTTATTGCAACGGGTATGCCTTCGAGCCGGCGTTTATTATTCTGGTTTTTTTTGGCGGCCTCAATTGCGCTATCCGGTTCAAACCATATGTAAGCGCCTATTTTCCCGTCGAGTTCGCTCACCTTCTGAGCGAGATCTTGGCAAACTTCAAGAGGCGCAATATTATTTTTTATGATTTCACACGCGCTTAATTCATTGAGTTGCATAGCTATACCTCTATAACCGGCGGTACCTTGAATAAATTTCCTTCCCTTTGCGGCGCATTTTCCAGCGCCTCCTCGGCCGAAAGCGATTGTTTTACTCTATCCTCGCGATATACGTTCTTAAGCGGCAGCGGGTGGGTTGTCGGTTCGGCATTATCAATATTGACGCCGTTTAATTTATCAATATACTCTAAGATAGACTCCATCTGCTTGAGGAAATAATCCACTTTCGCGTCTTCGAGTTTTATCCTTGCAAGACGCGCCACATGTTTTACTATTGAACGGTCCAGTTTTGCCATGTTAAGTTTTAATTATACCACACATTCGCCAGAGCGGCAAATTCTTCTAAAGACAGTGTCTCGCCCCGCCTTC
Organism: Candidatus Omnitrophota bacterium; assembly: GCA_043812735.1. Lineage (GTDB taxonomy): Bacteria > Omnitrophota > Gorgyraeia > JBDRLY01 > JBDRLY01 > JBDRLY01. The sequence continues at coordinate 5,757 of JBDRLY010000073.1, forward strand.
TTGCGTCTATATTTGCGCCGTTTAGAATAACCGCTAACCTATCTTTATCCAAGCCCATAACGTCTTTGGCGGTTAGCGCGTTTAAAATTGTCTTACGCCGCTGGTTAAAACTTGCGCGGATTATCTTAAAGAGTAATTCCCTATCTTTTACCGCGAGTAGCGGTTCCTCGCGCACCTTAAGTTCCAAAAATACGGAATCGACTTCTGGCCTGGGATAAAATACGCTTTTGGGTATATTAAATATAAACTTCGGCCGGGTATAAAATTGAATCAGGCATGTTATGGAGCCGTATTCTGCCGTATTGGGTTTAGCAAGAAACCGCTCACCCAGCTCTCTTTGTACGCTTATAAATACGGAATCTATGTTTTCTCTTATATGCAGCAGCTTAACGATTATCGGCGTCGTTATATAATAAGGGAGGTTTGCGACCACCTTTATTTTCTTTTTTTTAGCAACACGCGCAATATCCACTTTAAGGATATCATCGCAAATAACCTTTATATTGCGCAATTTGCCTAACCGATCTTTTAGGATACGGCAGGATAACTTGTCATATTCTAGCGCATACACGAGTTTCGCCTTTGTTGCGATATGCTCTGTAATCTGGCCAAACCCTGCACCTATCTCCAAAATGCTGTCGTCCTTGGTTATATTAGCCGCCTTTACGATGTTAGCGGCAACATTCCCGTCGATGAGAAAATTCTGCCCCAGTTTTTTATGGGGGTGAAAATCGTATTTGTCAAAAAATTGTTTTAAGTTCTTTTATGGATATCATCTGGAGAGCATATTTGATGCAAGATTTATCGCGTGTATCATTGAGGAGGGGTTTGCGATGCCCTTGCCCGCTATATCAAATGCCGTCCCGTGATCCGGCGACGTGCGCACAAAGGGCAATCCCAGCGTAACATTAACGCCGGTATCCCTGTATAACATTTTAAAGGGGCCCAGCCCCTGGTCGTGGTACATCGAAATAACAGCGTCGTATTTGCCGTGATATACATCATAAAACACGGCATCTGCCGGCAACGGCCCAATTGCATTTATGCCCCGGTTTTTTGCCTTTTTGATAGCGGGAGTAATAATTTTTCCCTCCTCGCCGGAAAGCGCGCCGCCTTCTCCCGCGTGCGGATTCAAACCGCAAATACCTGTTTTCGGATGTTTTATTCTAAAGTACCTCTCAAGCGCCGTATCAAGAATCACTATTGTCCTGTAAATCTTATCGCTGGTAAGTGTGCGCGCTACCTCTTTTAAGGGAATGTGCCTTGTCTGAATAGCCACCCTAAAGTTTCCCGCAACAAACATCATAACGGTATCTTTTATGCCGCAGGAACGCGCAAGAATCTCGGTATGGCCGCCGAAAGGAAAACCCGATTCTTTGAGCGCCTGTTTGCTTATCGGTGCCGTGACTAAGCCTTGTATTGTTTTGGCTTTGAGCAGCTTGAGGGCTTCCTTTATATATTCATACGATGCCGTTGCGCACGGGCTCGATATTCCGCCGAACTTAAAATTTTTATGAGGCACATTGTCCAAATCGACAATATTCATACCGCTCAATGAGGAGCCAATTTTTTTAGCGGCATCTGCAAGGACAAAACGTGAACCTATTACCAAAAAATCATCCCGCCTTTTTATTGACCGGCGGGACATGGCTTTCAAAATTACCTCGGGGCCGACGCCTGCGGGATCTCCCATGGTGATGCCCAGGCGCTTACCCCGCACCGTGCTGGTGCGGGGCTTATTTGATTTTAATCGCGATATAGGCATCCTTTTTTAGTTTTTCCATCCATTGCTTGTACAAATCCTGCGATTTTTGTTTGAAAATTACATCTTCCACGCTCTTTCTGACTTCATCAAGCGGAACTACTCTTGCCTGCCTGTGCTCACTAACTTTTATTATATGGTATCCTAAATCCGTCCTTATAAAACTGGAATATTCGCCGGGCTTAAGCTCAAAAGCCGCTTTGTCCAATTCTTTCCTTAACTGGCCCTTTGCAACAAAATCCATATCTCCCCCCTTGGACGCATTGGGCCCTTCTGAATATTTCTGAGCGAGCTCGGTAAAGTCTCCGCCTTTATCAAGTTCTTTCAGTATAGCCTGTATCTTGGACAAAGCCTCGACATTGCTTATGTGCTCGGTCCTTATCAGGATATTTTGCACATTTACAGCTTCCGGCTCTACAAAATCGTATTCATGCTCTCTATAATATTGGTCCACTTCTGAGGGGCTTACAAAAACCTTAGCATATACCTCGCTATTTAAAAGCCTCCTTGCCATAAGCTGTTCCCTGTATTTTTGCTTGAGATCCTCCATGGACATTCCCCGCCCATCCAGCAATGTTTCGAATTCTTCCGGAGCTTCAAACCTACCGCGCAGCTCATCCACAAGGGCTTCCACATCGCTCTCATCTACCTTGATATTTTTAGCTTTGGCCTCCTGTACTATTAACCTGTCTTCTATCATTTCGTTAAGTATCCGCCTGGCTGCCTTGTCAAGTTGATCGTCTAATTCCCTGCCTTTATATTGCGTTTCCAGCTGGGCATAAACGGGAAAAATAATCATGTCAAGTTCTGCCTGTGTGATTATATCATCGTTAACAATGGCTACGATAGTTTCGGTTACTTCAGCCGGAAAAAGAGCCGTAAGCTGCAGGCTG
>JBDRLY010000074.1:0-26832 GCA_043812735.1 Candidatus Omnitrophota bacterium
AAAAATAAAACAAAAAAGCAACAGCTTTGCTCTTAGGCTCTATGGTAAATCGAAAAATAAAGTTGGCCATTCTAAAGATAGGCTTCTAGCATCCCTGGAATTAGCTATTGCCGGCAATATTATAGATTTTGGAGTAAAAAATAGCCTAAATATAGACGTAGAATTAAAAAAAATACTAACACGAGAAAAAAGCTATGTTCATAAAAAAGCTGTATTTCACTATTTTGAGTTTAAACAAGTATTAAGGAAAGCAAAAACCATTCTTTATCTGGCAGATAATGCCGGCGAGACAGTTTTTGATCGCTTGTTAATGGAAGAAATAAAAGGTTTATATCCAGAAAAATACATTTATTATGCCGTTAAAGAAAACCCAATTATTAATGATGCCTTACGTAAAGATGCCCAGCGCTGCGGGATAGGTAAGGTTGCCCAAATTATTTCAAACGGTTCAGACGCCCCGGGCACAGTTCTTTTTCTATGTTCAAAAGAATTTTTGAAAATCTACAATAATGCGGATATGATAATCAGTAAAGGGCAAGGTAATTTTGAATCTATATCACAAGAGAAGAGGCTTATTTTCTTTTTATTTATGGTAAAATGCCCCGTGGTAGCCAAGACTGCCCGTTGCAAATTAGGCGATATAATATTACTTTGTAATAAAAAAGGGAGTAGAGAATTCAAAAATGCGGGTAAAGATTCTTTTTGATAAAATAACGGAAAATAAAACGCTCCATACCGGATGGGGAGTTTCATTTCTGCTCGATGAAAAAATTATTTTTGATACCGGCGAGAGAGGCGATTGGCTCCTGGAAAATATGAAAAATCTTAATGTAGACATTAAGAAAATAGAAGCTATAATAATTTCACATGACCATTGGGATCATTGGGGTGGTCTTTGGGAAATACTTAAAAAACAAAATGGGATTAAGGTCTATGCCTGCCCGCATTTTACCGATGAATTTAAGGGAAAAGTTAAAAACTTGCAGGGAGTACTTATTGAAGCGGATAAATTGAGGGGGGTTTCAGAGAATATTTTCGTCAGCGGTGAAATACCCGGCATGTATCACGGAAATTATATGCCCGAGCAGGCAGTTTTTGTAAAAACAAAAAACGGCCTCACAATAGCAACCGGATGCGCACACCCCGGAATTATAAAAATTCTGGAAAAAGCCAGGGAAAATTTCTCAGATGAAACCATATATTTGGCCTTCGGAGGATTTCATCTGATGGAAGAGGATAAAAGGGCCATAGAGATTGCCGCCGAAAAGTTTAAGGAAATGAACGTTAAAAAAGCCGGCCCGACCCATTGCAGCGGGAAACAGGCAGAAATAATTTTTAAGGAAAAATACGGTGATGATTTTGTTGCGGCAAAAGTCGGGCAGACATTGGAGATTTAAAATTATGTTTAGACAAATTCTAAAAGAATTAAAAATTCACGCTCCTTTTACTCTTTTTGGAGCAATTACAGGTATTGTAATTATGCTAATTTTTCATGGGTTGCCTCGAAAGGTTTCTTATAATATTTTTTATATTTTGCACCCAATGCACGTGTTTTTAAGTGCGCTTGTTACCGCATCCATGTACGAACTTCATAAAGGTAAACGTAATTTTTGGGTTCTGCTTATTATAGGATATATCGGATCCGTAGGTATAGCGACACTAAGCGATTCTGTTATTCCGTATCTGGGCGAAATAATGTTAAAGATGCCTAATAGGGGCGCTCATATGGGATTTATTGAAAAGTGGTGGCTTGTCAATCCTTTGGCAATAATGGGAGTAGCTGTTGCCTATTTTAGACCAAGAACCAAATTTCCTCATGCAGGGCACGTTTTGATAAGCACGTGGGCTTCTTTATTTCACATTATAATGGCTGCAGGGAAATCCTTGGGTCTCTTTTCTTATTTAATTATTTTGTTGTTTTTGTTCCTTGCAGTCTGGATACCCTGCTGCGTAAGCGATATAGTATTTCCTCTTTTATTCGTAAAGGAATCTAAGAAATAAAAAGGAGGCTATAAAATATGGGGATTAAAGTAAACGATACCAATTTTAAACAAGAAGTCTTGGAGTCAGATATCCCTGTTTTGGTAGACTTCTGGGCAAGCTGGTGCATGCCTTGCCATATGGTTGCACCTGCAGTAGAGGCAATAGCCAAAGAATATAAAGGCAAAATAAAAGTATGCAAGCTCAACGTAGATGAGGCACCGCTAACAGCCTCCGATTACGGAGTAATGAGTATTCCGACTTTAGCGATTTTTAAAGATAGTGAGGTAATAGATAAAATTGTAGGAGCAGTTTCTAAATCCGACATTGAAGCGGCAATTAAACTACATATCTAATACCATACCTGTAAGGATTTGTACTACTAGTTTTTAAGGAAGGTTTTTAAATGACTGATTTTGAACAAATTAACGAGGCAAGAAAGATACTGGATTTGAAGGAAACCGCAACTTTAGAAGAGATAAAAAGTGCATATAAGAAATTAGCTTTAAAATATCACCCCGACAGGTGTAAAGAAGACAAGAAAAAAGAGTGTGAAGAAATGTTCAAAAAAATAACCCACGCAAATGATATTCTTATGGCTTACTGTGCAGGCTACAGATATTCTTTTAAAGAGAAGGACGTTAAGAAAAATACAATGGATAAGGAATTCTATGAACACCTAAGAAGATTTTACGACGGTTGGTGGGGAGATTTGGACTTATGACTAGTAGAAGAAATAAGAATTAGAGGGCGAAACCTGTAAATATTTTGATATTAAGCTATGAAAAACATATTTGATAGATATTATAAAAAATATGATGTCTGGTATGACCGGCATAAATTTGCTTACCTATCAGAGCTCGAAGCACTAAGAAAGGTCCTGCCCGAAAATGGCAAAGGGTTGGAAATCGGCGTAGGGACAGGCAGATTTGCTGAACCTTTAGGTATTACGTTAGGCATAGATCCTTCAATGAATATGCTTGAACTCGCCCGGGAAAGAGGCGTAAATGTATGCCGGGGTCTGGGGGAAGAACTCCCCTTTTTGAATAGCAGCTTTGATTACGTTGCGATAATCATTACCTTGTGTTTCGTAAAAAACCTGCAGAAAGTTTTAAAAGAGACAGCGAGAGTTTTAAAGAAGGGAGGTAAGGTTATACTTAGCATAATAGATAGAAGAAGTCTTCTGGGAAGATTTTACCAAAGAAAGAAAACCGTATTTTACAAAGAGGCAAAATTTTTCAGCATCAACGAAGCAACGAAATTGCTTAAGGCGGCGGGGTTTATTTCATTTTCTTATTATCAAACAATCTCTAAACTTCCCGAGAAGATAAGTTTGGTTGAGAAACCAAAAAAAGGCTTCGGCAAAGGGGGTTTTGTGGTAATATCCGCAAAACTATAGGAGTTACATAATGATTTTAAATTTGACGCAGATACAACCGGGAGAATCCGCTATAGTATCGGAAATTCAGGGGGGCTACGGCCTCGTTAAAAAACTTCAAAATATGGGGATAAGGCCGGGTAAGAAAATTACCAAGGTAAGTTCTCATTTCGGGCACGGGCCGCAGACCGTAAAAGTAGGCAATATGCAAATTGCCATAGGTTACGGTATGGCTAAAAAAATATTTATCGAGATTAGGCAATGAAAATAGAAAAGATCTTATTGGTGGGCAACCCTAACGTCGGGAAAAGCGCTATATTCTCGAGGCTTACCGGCGCAAAAGTAATCATCTCTAACTATCCGGGAACTACTGTGGAGTTCACCCAAGGCCAGATGCTGCTGGACAATAAAAAAGTGATGATAATAGATGTTCCCGGCACATATACCCTGGAGCCGACCTCTAAAGCTGAGGAAGTGGCAGTCCAGATGTTAAAAGAAGGGGATATAGCCCTAAATGTCATTGACGCCACAAATCTGGAAAGGAATCTTTATTTAACACTGCAGCTGCTGGAGAAAAATATCCCGGTTATTGTGGCTTTGAATATGTGGGACGACACCAAGCACCGCGGAATTTATATTGATGTTAAGAAATTAGAAGAGCACCTCGGGGTACCGGTTGTACCTACATGCGGCCTGAGTGGCGAGGGTATTAAAAAATTAATCGAACGCCTGGCGCATGCAAAGTCCGTAAAAGCAACGGCTTCTTCCGATGCTCATAAATGGGAAAGAATAGGAAAAATAGTAGAAGAAGTTCAGAAATTAACTCACCACCATCATACGCCCTTGGAAATACTGCAGGATTTAAGCATTAAGCCGGTTACCGGCCTGCCTATAGCCATGGGTATCGTATATTGCGCTTTCTGGATAGTCCGTTTTATAGGAGAAAACCTTATTAACTATGTATTCGAACCTTTGTTTGAAAAATTATGGCTGCCATTGATGATAAAATTAAGCGTATTCTTAGGAGAAGGAAGTTTTCTGCACCATATTCTTATCGGCAATTTTATAGACGGTAAAATAGATTTTGGCCAGTCTTTCGGAGTTTTAACTACCGGGCTTTTCGTGCCTATAGCGCTGGTATTGCCTTATATATTCAGCTTTTATTTAATTCTGGGAATTCTGGAAGATTTTGGGTATCTTCCGCGCTTGGCGGTCTTAATGGACAACCTCATGCACCATTTAGGGCTTCACGGATACGCCATTATTCCTTTTATCCTAACGTTAGGCTGTAAGGTTCCAGGCATCTTATCCACCAGGATTCTGGAGGGAAGGCGGGAAAAATTTATTGCAGCTACTTTATTGGTGATTAGCATTCCCTGCATGGCGCAAACCGCAATGATCGTAGGGCTGGTAGGACAAAGAGGGGGTAAGTACGTAGCGATTGTATTTACTACCCTATTTATACTTTTAGTAATCAAAGGGTTAATATTGAACAGATTTTTAAAAGGCGTAAGCCCGGCAATATTGGTTGAAATCCCCCCTTATCGAATGCCCGAGATTCAGGCGGTGTTTAAAAAACTTTGGATGCGCTTATTCGGTTTTTTAAAAGAGGCCTTACCGCTTGTACTTCTGGGGGTATTTGTTGTAAATATTCTTTACATACTAAAGATAATAGATTTGCTTGGATATATTTTAAGGCCGGTTCTAACAAACATATGGGGCCTGCCTAAAGAAGCTACCTCTGCTTTAGTGGTGGGGTTTTTAAGAAAAGACGTTGCTGTAGGCATGCTTGGGCCGCTTAATTTAACCACCAAGCAATTAGTAATCGGCTCTACAATTTTGGCCGTATATTTTCCCTGCATTGCCGCATTTGTAGTACTGATCCGCGAACTGGGAATAATAGATACGCTGAAGTCGCTTTTGATTATGTTTACAGTTGCATTGTCGGTTGGGTTTATCCTTAATATGATTCTGTAAACATTGCTAATTGAGAAAACATAACGTTTTATCTTCCAAATAGTTACGCAATCCCAATCCCAAAAACAAAACTCTTGCCATAATCAGCTCTCAAGCATATAATTACCCTTACGGATGAAAACAAAAATCTATTATCACAATACGGATACGGGCGGCGTTGTATATTACGCCGAGTACCTGAAATTCCTGGAAGAGGCGAGGACGGAGTTCCTTGACGAAAAAGGGGTATCAGTAAAAAAATTGATACAAGAAGGTACGGTATTTGTAGTTGCACGCCAGGAAATAGATTATAAAGCCCCGGCATTTTACGGGGATGAGCTTGAGATACACGCGCGGATTACAAGTATGTCCAGGGCAAAAATTGAATTTGGGTATGATATAAAAAATCAAAAGGGGCAAAATATCTGCGGGGCGAAAACAATCATGGTTTGCGTAGACAAAAATATTAAACCAAAACCGATTCCTCCGGATATCCGGAAGAAACTGGAGGGCTAAGCATGCAAATAAAAATTGAGAAATTATCGCAGGAAGACATAAAGAAAAAAGGGGTAGAATCCTGGCCTATATGGGAAAAGGAGATATCGCGTTTTAACTGGCTCTATGATACTACTGAGGAATGCTACATACTTGAGGGAAAAGTTACTGTCGAAACAAAAGAAGGCGAAAAACTGGATTTTGGTAGCGGTGATTTTGTAACGTTTCCCAAAGGGCTCTCGTGCGTCTGGGATATAAAATCGCCCGTGAGGAAGCACTATAACTTCGGATGACCGGGGCTAACGCGGGTAAAATAGTCGCCGTTTTAAAGAAGCGGTATCCTCAAGCGAAAATTGCCCTGAAATTCAAAAATCCAATTGAGATTCTGGTATCGACCATACTTTCAGCGCAATGCACCGACGCAAGGGTAAATATCGTAACCGAATCGCTCTTTAAAAAATATAGGAGCATACGGGATTACGCAAAAGCCAACTTAAAAACCTTTGAGCAGGAAATCCGCTCCACGGGGTTTTACCGTAACAAAGCAAAAAACATTATTGCCGCGGCGCAAAAGATAATACGGGATTTTAACGGGCGCGTTCCGCAATCTATGGATGAATTAACCCGCCTGCCCGGAGTAGCCAGAAAAACAGCGAATATTGTTTTATATAACGGCTTCGGAAAAATAGAGGGGATAGCGGTTGATACCCACGTGCGCAGGCTCAGCCAAAGGCTGGGGTTAAGCAAAAACAGCGACACGGACAAAATCGAGCAGGACTTGATGAAATTATACAACAGGAAAGACTGGGGCAATTTAAGTCATCTGTTAATAGCGCACGGAAGGAAAATATGTAATGCCAAAAAACCCAAGTGCGCCGAATGCCACTTAAAAAACCTATGCCCGTCATATGACAAAAATTATAAATGAAACAATAAAATTAAATACCCGAGGCGCCGGGCATTTGATAAATATAACCGCTGAAATATCCAAGGCCCTTGAATCATCAAAACTTAAAAAAGGCAATTTAACCGTGTTTGTAGTAGGCTCAACGGCCGGCATTACCACGTTCGAATACGAGCCCGGCCTGGTAAAGGATGTCCAGGAATTATACGAGAAGCTTATTCCTTCCGACAAGCGTTACAATCATGACGAAACATGGGGGGACGACAACGGATTCAGCCATTTAAGGGCGACTTTGACAGGGCCGTCTCTGGCTATCCCATTTGACAACGGACGCCTTTTACTGGGCACGTGGCAGCAAGTAGTTTTGGCGGAATTCGATATCCGCGCCAGGCAGCGGGAAGTGGTTGTTAGCATAGTAGGCGAGTAGCTGAAGATACTTTTAACCGCTCTTATGCCCCGATAGCTCAATTGGATAGAGCGGTAGACTTCGAATCTAAAGGCCGCAGGTTCGAATCCTGCTCGGGGCGCCATAATTCGGCTAATGATAAAAGTAATTCGTTGACCTGCTTAGCCAAAAATGATAAAATTTGGCTCTGATTTGCCCCCATAGCTCAATTGGCAGAGCAGGTCCCTCTTAAGGACAAGGTTCTTGGTTCGATTCCAAGTGGGGGTACCACTTGATGGGGGCGGATGGCGGAATTGGCAGACGCGTTAGGCTTAGGACCTAATGGAGAGATCCATGGAGGTTCGACCCCTCTTCCGCCCACCAAAAAGCAGTGTAAAGTTAAAAGCGGGTGTAACTCAGCTGGTAGAGTATCACGTTGCCAACGTGATTGTCGTGGGTTCGAGCCCCATCACCCGCTCCAGATTAGTCTTTATGCATACTCTAAAAAAGGAGGAGATGGTAGATGAAGATTATGGACTTTTTAAATCCGAAAGCAATCAGCGCCGATTTAAAGGCGACTGATAAAGAAAGTGCTTTAAAGGAGCTTTCGGAGTTATTAGTACAGGCTGGCGTCCTTAAGGAAAGTAAGGACAAACTTGTCAAGCTGCTCATGGCAAGAGAAGCACTCGGCTCCACAGGCATCGGCTCAGGCATAGGAATACCGCACGGAAAAACAAACGCGGTCAAAGAATTGGTTGCGGCATTCGGCCTTTCGCGTAAGGGCGTAAATTTTGACGCATTGGACGGAGAACCAGTGTATATTTTCTTTTTGCTCGTCGCTCCCGAAGACAGCGCCGGCCCACACTTAAAGGCTCTTGCAAGGATTTCCCGTCTTCTTAAAGATAAGTTTTTCAGGGACTCCCTAAAACAATGCAAAGACGACAAGGAGATACTTAAAACTATAACTACAGAAGACCAAAGAAAGCATTAATTAAATAAAATGAACGACGTCATAAAATTTGCCAAATGGCTTTATCCAGGCATGAAAATAAAGCGCTGGATTTTTTTATCCGCCTTTGGCCTTATCATGGTTGGTATAGGCTCGGCACAATTCCTGCTGGGCCGCAGCATATTCGACAGGATTTTCGGAGGTGCAACTTTGGCTGCTGGGATATTTTTCGTAATATCCGGAATAAGACAAATGGTGCGCTCCCTTGTAGACGTCGTCATGCCAGAACATGAAAACCAGCTGGTGGACTTGGTATACCAGAGAAGATACCTTGAAAAAGGGCAGAAAATCGTTGCGATAGGCGGCGGGACAGGGCTCTCGGTGCTCCTGCACGGCATAAAAGAACACACAGCGAACATTACAGCTATAGTAACGGTTACCGATGACGGCGGCTCTTCAGGCAGGTTGCGCGAAGACCTTGACGTATTACCGCCCGGCGATATAAGAAACTGCCTTGTTGCACTGGCTGATTCCGAACAATTACTCCAGCAATTATTTCAATTTCGTTTTCAGAACGGATCAGAACTCAAGGGGCATAATTTCGGGAATTTATTCATAACAGCGCTTTCAAAGGTAACGGGCGATTTTGAAAAAGCGGTCCTGGAATCCAGCCGCGTCCTTGCTATACGCGGAAAGGTAGTACCTGCTACGGTAAATAAAGTAGTCCTAATAGGTAAGCATGCGGATGGTTCAATTACCGAAGGAGAAACGAAAATCGTAGAAGCAAAAAGCCCGCTTGAAAAACTGATGCTTCGGCCCGCAGGCTCAAGGCCCACACAGAGTGCGCTCGATGCCCTAGCGCAGGCCGACGCGATAATTTTAGGGCCCGGAAGTTTATACACAAGCGTCATATCCAATCTTCTGGTAGCAGACCTTGTTGATGCAATAGCAACATCACCGGCAGTAAAAATATATGTCTGCAATGTCATGACGCAGCCCGGAGAAACAGACGGTTTTAAGGCATCAGACCATATAAAGAAGATACACGAGTACTCAAGGCCTGACATTATAAACATATGTATAGTCAACAGCGCCAGGATACCCGACGGCTTATTGACTAAATACAAATTACAAAATGCTTATCCCGTCGAGGTAGACAAGGAAAACATAACCAAACTCGGCTGCAGCGCGATAGAGGGGCAGATTATAAACACGCAGGACTATGTAAGGCACGATTCGGGAAAACTGGCACGCATTATTATGGATTTGGTTGAAAAATACAAAAAATGAACCGTATAAATTTTCTTATAGCTATTCACAGTCATCAGCCTGTCGGAAATTTCGACCATGTATTCCAAGAGGCATTTGATCAGGCGTATTCGCCTTTTTTTGAAATATTAAAAAGCCATCCGCGGATAAAAGTTGCCCTGCATTATAGCGGCTGCCTGTTTGACTGGTTCACCGAGCATAAGCCGGAGTTTTTAAAAAAACTGAAGTCACTGGTGAAAAAAAGACAAGTCGAATTAATTGGCGGCGGCTATTACGAGCCTATTCTGCCTCTTATAACAGATGCGGATAAACTAGGGCAGCTTGAAATGCTTACATCATATATAAAGAAAAACTTCGGTGCTGACCCATTGGGTTCCTGGACAGCAGAGAGGGTCTGGGAACAGTCGCTGGCGAAACCTTTATGCGAAGCCGGAATAAAATATACAATTGTTGACGATACCCATTTTAAATATGCCGGGCTCGCGCCGGAGCGCGCCATGGGCTATTACGCAACTGAGGAACAGGGAAAAGAGTTGTTTATATTCCCGGGATCAAAAAAGCTGCGTTATCTTATACCCTTTAAGGATCCGCAGGAAACTATAAATTATTTAAAGGAATTATCCGCGACAGGGGACGCATGCGGGATAACTTATGCGGATGACGGCGAAAAACTCGGCCTGTGGCCCGGAACATATAAATGGGTATACAAAGAAAACTGGCTTGAAAGGTTCTTCCAGGCGCTTGAGGCAAACAGCGATTTCATAAATACGATGCATTTTAGCGAATACATTAAACAGTATCCGCCTACCGGAAGAATATACCTGCCTTGCGCCAGCTATGAGGAAATGATGGAGTGGTCAGGCGGCTATTTCAGGAATTTTCTGGTGAAATATCCCGAATCAAATAACATGCATAAGAAAATGATGTATGTCAGCGCAAAAGCCCGCAAGGCAAAAAATGCGCAGGCGCTGCGGCATCTTTATATGGGGCAGTGCAACTGCGGTTATTGGCACGGCGTGTTCGGCGGGCTCTACCTCAACCACCTGCGCAACGCGATATACAACAATTTAATAGAATCGGAAAAAATAATCGATGAGGCTTCTCTAAAAAACACTAGCGCAAAAGCACAAACGTTCGACTTTGACATGGACGGCGAAAATGAGCTCCTGCTGGAGGGCGGCAAACTGAATTTATATTTTGATCCAAATGACGGCGGTTCGCTCTTTGAATTAGACTATAAGCCCCTCTCGGTAAACCTAACAAATGTCATTGCGCGCCGTGAAGAGGCCTATCACAAAAAAATAAGAGAAAAAATACAAAGGCAAACTACCGTAACGCAGGGGCCCGAGTCAATACACGATATGGTGCTTGCAAAAGAAGAAGGCCTGGGCAAATACCTGGTCTATGACCGCTATAAAAGAAATTCGTTCAGAGATCATTTCTTAAGAGAAGATGTGTCGGCGGAAAATTTCTCAAAGAACCAATACGAGGAACTCGGTAATTTTGCAACCTCCAGGTACGCTGCCAGCGTAAAAAAAGAGACAGCTGCTATATCGGCCGTATTTAAAATCCAAAGTGAAGTAAGAACGGGGGAATTCAAAAATACTTATGCCCTAACAAAAACAATAAAAGCACAGGACAACAAAGCAACTATTAAGGTTTCGTATCAGATACAAAATAAAGGCGTTGTTTCTTTGCCGGTAAGATTCGGCACCGAGCTAAATCTTTCCCTTAGGGATGATGCACTGGATAAAACCGGCGAGATACGGTCCGCAAAAAAGTTCCATATAAAAGATGTGTTTTTTAACATGAGAATAGGGTTTGCCTTCCGGCAACCAACCGATATATTTTATTTTCCCATACAAACAGTCTCCGCATCGGAAGAGGGTTTTGAGAGGACATATCAGGGATTTTGTATATTCTTTCACCGCCTGTTAAACATAGCGCCGAAACAAACCGCCGAATTCGGATTTCAAATAGATATAAAATGACTGAAATAGAAAAAACCGTTATAATAAAAAACAAACAAGGGTTGCACGCACGGCCTGCGGCGCTCTTTGTCCAATTGGCAAATAAATTCGATTCTGATATAAATGTCAAAAAAGAAAGAGATACCGTCAACGGCAAGTCCATAATGGGCATAATGATGCTTGCGGCGGAAAAAGGTTCGAAGGTAACCCTTATTGCCAAAGGGCATGACGCCCAAAGGGCTGTTAGTGAACTGGAAAAATTCTTAACGGATAGCACGGAGCTATAATGCTAAAAGGAATATCCGCCTCAGGGGGGGTAGCAATCGGCAAGGCATTCATTTATAACCCGCAGGAGTTACGTGTTGCCAGTAAGCCGGTATCTGAAAAAGAATTGCCGCAGGAAATCGCGCGGTTTGAAGAAGCGCTTATAAAAACGCGTGCCGATATACTTGATATCCAGAAAAAAATCTCCAAGGAAATGGGTGTCGAGCATGCCGAGATATTCAACGCGCACCTACTCGTTCTGGAAGACAGGATGTTTATCGAAGAGGTAATCGCTCAGCTCAAAGACAAAAAACTCGTCGTGGAGTATGTATTTCTCGAGGTCCTGAAGCGCTACATTAAGGCGTTCTCCAAAATGGAAGACGAGTACTTAAAAGAAAGAATAAGCGACATCGACGACGTGGGAAAGCGTATTTTAAGAAACCTCCTGGGCAAACAGGAGCAGACGCTTAAAGAACTTAAGGAGCCTGTAATAGTAGTTGCATATGACTTGGCTCCGTCCGATACAGCGTCTATGCACAGAAAGCATGTTCTGGCATTTGTCACCGATATAGGCGGCAAGACATCGCACACCGCAATTATGGCCCGTTCATTGGAAATTCCGGCCGTGGTAGGACTAGAGGTAGCTACTAAAAATATACGCAACGGCGACAATTTAATTATCGACGGAACGCACGGCGTCGTAGAGATAAATCCCGGCCAAGACACATTAAAGCATTATCGCGCCGAAAAGGCAAAATTCGAGGCATTTGAAATAGACCTCAGGAAACTGCGCGAGGTGCCGTGCGTGACAAAAGACGGGCGCAAAATAGAGCTTGCGGCAAATATAGAAATACCTGAAGAGACGCCTTCGGTAAAGGCGCATGGGGCAGAGGGAATAGGACTCTACAGAACAGAGTTTTTCTATATGAACAGAAATGATCTGCCTACGGAAGAAGAGCATTTTCTTGCGTACAAAAAAGTTGCCGAGCAGGTTGCTCCGCACTCGATAATCATAAGAACTATCGACTTGGGCGGGGACAAATTTCTCTCACAATTGGAAATGCCGAAAGAAATGAGTTCGTTTCTGGGATGGCGGGCCATAAGGTTTTGTCTGGCGAGGCCCGATATCTTTAAGGTGCAATTGCGCGCTATCCTGCGGGCATCCGCATTCAGCAAGGTAAGGATGATGTACCCGATGATATCCGGAGTAGAAGAAATCCGCCAGGCGAACAAAATCCTCGAAGAGGCAAAAAATGAGCTGCGCCAGAAAAAAATGCCCTTTGACGAAAATATAGAAGTAGGCGCCATGATAGAAGTTCCCTCAGCCGCGCTCACCTGCGATATTATCGCAAAAGAGGTTAAGTTTTTAAGTATCGGCACAAATGATCTTATTCAATATTCGCTTGCCGTTGACAGGACAAACGAAAAAGTCGCATATCTTTACGAACCGGCCCATCCCGCTATCTTGCGCCTCATTAAAAATATTGTAGATGCGGGCCATAAGGAAAATATCTGGGTGGGAATGTGCGGCGAAATGGCAAGCGAACCCGCATTTGCCCTATTGCTCTTGGGCCTGGGCCTGGATGAATTTTCCGTATCGCCGGTGGCTGTGCCGGAAATAAAACAGGTAATCCGTTCGGTTACTTACGAGCAGGCAAAAAAGATAGCGGAGCATAGCTTCCTGCTGACTACGGGCAGCGGGGTAGAATCGTATATACGCTCAAAGGTAAAAGAACTGGTTCCCGGATTAATGGAGTAAAACCATGCTGGATAAATCAAATATGCTGGGGATGTTAAAGAATTTTCCCAACCAATTAAAAGACGCCGCCAGGCGTGGTGAGGCCATCAAGTTAAAAAGGCTAAAGGGTATAGACAAGATAGTTTTTTCCGGTTTGGGAGGTTCGGCAATAGGCGCGGACTTATTGCGCTCGTACGTGGCAGATGAAATAAAATTGCCTATTTTTATAAACCGCAATTACAACATTCCCAACTTCGTGGATAAAAAGACTTTGTTTATAACATCCAGTTACTCCGGCAACACGGAAGAAACCCTAGAATCATACAGGCGCGCAAAACAAAAAGGCGCAAAAATCATCGCGATATCCTCCGACGGAAAACTTAAACAAATAGCTAAGCGTGACGGCATGCCCTTTATAGAAATGCCCGGCGGTTATCCGCCCCGCTGCGCCTTAGGGTATAGTTTTATCCTGCCGCTAGCGGTGCTCGTAAAGCTGGGCCTTATTTCAAATAAAGACGCTGAGATAAAAGAAGCTGCAGCCCTGCTTGAATCCATAAAAAATAAAACGCGCTCTCTGGCAAAAATACTAGCGAGAAAAATCTATAATAAATTCTGCGTTATTTATGCCGGGTGTGACCATATCGACAGCGTTGCGACGCGCTGGAGAGGGCAAATTGCGGAAAATTCAAAAGCCCTTGCTTCAAGCCATCTATTTCCCGAAATGAACCATAACGAAATAGTCGGTTGGCGCTATCCGAAAAAAATCCTTAAACACTTTGCGGTGCTTTACTTAAGGGATAAAGGCGACCACCCCCGGGTGACGCTCAGGATGAATATTAGCCGGCCTATAATAGAAAAAACAGGCGTGAAAGTCATAGAAATCCGCTCAAAAGGCAGGGGACTTCTGGCAAGAATACTGTCATTAATTTACGTGGGGGACTTTATGAGCGTTTACCTGGCCGGATTAAACAAAATCGATCCCGCGCCGGTAGACGCGGTAACTTATCTTAAAAATATGCTGGCAAAAAAATAAATAACATATGAACGCACTTATACTTGCTGCAGGATATGCAACGCGGCTTTATCCCTTGACAATAGACAGGCCGAAGCCCTTACTGGCGGTTAACAAGCGCCCCATCGTCGAGCATATAATCGAACGCGTAGTAACACTTGATGGGCTTGAGAAAATCTTTGTTGTAACCAACCGGAAATTTTTTATGAATTTTAAAAACTGGAGTAAAAATTTCTACTGTTCAAAACCGCTTGAAATAATCAACGATAAAACAACCCAAAATTCCACGCGGCTGGGCGCAATAGGGGACATGGCACTTGCTATAAGCGAAAAAAATATCGATGATGACCTCTTGGTAGTAGCCGGCGACAACCTGTTTGATTTTGCCCTGGAGGAATTTATCGAGTTTGCAAAAAATAACGGCCCGGCGATAGGGGCTTACGACCTTAAGGATATTAAAAAAGCTGCGCGGTTCGGCGTGGTAAGCCTGGATGAGAGTAAAAAAATAACTTCTTTCCAGGAAAAGCCGCCGCAGCCAAAAAGCAGCATAATCGCACTGGCAATTTACTTTTTTCCCAAAAGAACACTGCCTTATATAAACGAGTATTTAAACTCATCGAGTAAAAATGACGCTCCCGGTTATTACATCGACTGGCTTTCAAGAAAAGAAAGCGTATTCGGTTACGTATTTAATGGGACCTGGTACGATATAGGGGATATCGCCAGCTATAAACTGGCCCGGAAAGACTGGGCAAGGAGGGTACTATGAGAGGTGTGACAAATTTATCTTTTTTCTTATACACTATCGTAATTATGGTAGTGGGGATTTTGCTTTTGGGCCTGGCTTTTGAGCTTATACCCAACACGAGCGTTTCGGGATGGCTTGATTACGTATACCAGAGCAAAAATATGCGCCTAATTGTAGGCTTGATAGGCATCGTCCTGATAGCCGTCGGCCTGGGCCTTATACAATTCGTATGGGGGAAAATCCAGCGCGAACGGACGATTGCGTTTTCGAATCCCGACGGCCAGGTAACTATTTCGCTTTCCGCTATTGAGGATTTTATAAAAAAAGTAGCGCGCCAAATACCGGAAGTAAAAGACCTCCGGCCCGACGTCCTGGCCACAAAGAAAGGGCTCGATATATTCGCGAGGGCTACACTTTTTACTGACGTAAATATCCCGGATACAACCGAAAAAATACAAAGTACGATAAAGGCCCGGATTATGGATATAATCGGCATCGAAGAAGCGGTAAACGTAAAAGTTCACGTGGTAAAGATCGTGCAGAAAGAAGAGCACTCTCATAAATCGCAGGAAACAATACCTTACAGAGGAATAGAATATAAGTAAAAAGGAGCAGGGATATGAAGAAAATAGGCATACTTACAGGCGGTGGAGACTGCCCGGGGTTAAATCCGGTTATAAGGGCAGTGGTACGAAAATCACTTACGGTTGGGTATGAGGTCCTCGGCATTAAAGACGGCTGGAAAGGGCTGATCGATTGCAATACAGTTAATCTTGATATAGATTCCGTCTCGGGAATTCTCGCAAAAGGCGGCACCATTCTGGGGACATCCAGGACTAACCCTTACAAAAAAGAAGAAGACCATAAAAAAGTCCTTGAAAATTATAAAAAACTGGGGCTCGATGCGTTAATAGCGGTAGGCGGCGAAGACACGCTCGGGGTGGCAAACAAACTGGTAAAAGAAGGGCTAAAAATTGTCGGGGTACCAAAAACCATAGATAACGACCTCTCGGAAACGGATTATACTTTCGGTTTTGACACCGCCCTAAACATAGCCACCGAGGCCATAGACCGCCTGCACACAACGGCAGAAAGCCATCACAGGGTAATGGTCGTCGAGGTAATGGGCCGCCACGCAGGATGGATAGCTATTGAGTCCGGCCTGGCCGGAGGCGCCGATGTAATATTAATTCCCGAATTCGACATAAACTTAGATGAGGTCTGCGGCGTACTGCAAAAAAGGCATAAGCGCGGCCGCTCGTTCAGTATCGTCGTAGTGGCAGAAGGCGCAAAACTCGACAGCAGCGACGTCATCCAAAAAGCGGACCTCGATTCATTCGGGCACGTAAGGCTAGGGGGCATAGGGCAGGTCCTGGCCGATTTAATAGAGAAAAAAACAGGCTTTGAAACACGTTATACCGTACTGGGCCATTTGCAGCGCGGCGGTTCACCAACCGCCTTTGACAGAATTTTGGGGACGCGTTTCGGCGTAAAAGCGGTGGAAATGATAGCGGAGGGAAAGTTCGGTGAAATGGCTTCGCTTTCCGGGAACGAAATTATCAGCGTCTCGATAGAAAAAGCCGTCGGCAAACTTAAAACAGTTAATAAGCAATGGTACGAGATGGCAAAAGTATTTTTCGGTTAAGACAAATGAAAGAAAAAATAAAAAAGATATTTAAGGAAAGCATAGATACAAAGAAAAATTTCCTGAGCGCCCATGCGGATAAAATTGAACTGGCTGCGAAAGCAATTATTTCCTGTTACCGCAGGGGCAACAAGGTGTTGTTGTTCGGCAACGGCGGCTCCGCTGCGGACAGCCAACATATCGCGGCAGAATTGCTCGGCAGATTCAGACTAGACAGAAAGCCGCTGCCTGCAATAGCGCTCAACGTAAATACTTCGGTTTTAACCGCGCTGGCAAATGACTTTGGCTACGACGAAACGTTTGCACGCCAACTGGAGGGTATCGGAAAGCCGGGCGATATCGCAATAGGCATATCTACAAGCGGAAACTCGCCCAATGTGGTAAAGGCACTTAAAAAAGCGAGGGCGATGAAGCTTGTAGCAGTAGCATTCAGCGGGGGAAACGGCGGAAAACTTAAAGATGCCGCGGATATATGCTTAACGGTCCCGTCAAAAAATACGCCCAGGGTGCAGGAAACACATATACTATTAGGCCATATCATTTGTGAACTGGTAGAGGAAGGGCTGTTTAAATCCTAGGATGAATTTCGAGAAAAAAATAAAAACGCTTACGCAATTAAAAAAGACCGTCTTCCGAAAAAGAAAAAGCCAAACGGTTGTTTTTACAAACGGTTGTTTTGATATATTGCACTACGGCCACACAGAGTATCTTTGGAGAGCGAAAAAACTAGGAACCATCCTTATCGTCGCTCTCAACAGCGACGCGTCGGTAAAAAAGATAAAAGGTAAAACGAGGCCCATAAATAAACAGTTTGAGCGCGCAAGAGTGCTGGCTGCGCTGGGCTTTGTGGATTATGTAACAATATTTAACGAAGCGACGCCGCTGAAAGTAATTAAGGAAATAAAGCCGGATATTCTCGTAAAAGGCGGCGACTGGAAAAAACAAAATATAGTAGGGGCGGAATTCGTAAACTCATACTCGGGTAAAGTAATTGCCCTGCCTTATATAAAAGGATACTCAACTACATTATTACTTGAAAAATGCACCCGCAAAGGTTAATAGACGCGAATCTTAACCGCTTAAGGGAAGGGCTGCGCGTTTGCGAAGACATAGCAAGATTCGGCGCAGATGACGCGGTGCTTTGCAGGCGCTTTAAGGCGCTCAGGCACGATATTCAGGCGGCGATAGAATCATGCCGCATTGATACGGCAGAATTAATAAAGTACAGGAACATTGATGGCGACGTCGGCAAAAAAAGTAACAACGGTGAAAAAAAAAGAAGTTCGCTTTTCGATATTTTCTGCACTAATGCGCAGCGGTGCAAGGAATCGCTTAGGGTGCTTGAAGAAACAACCAAACTAATTAACCGCAGTGCCCCTGAGAAATTTAAACTTATAAGGCACAAATTTTATTCTTTGGAGAAGCATTCCGTTGATAAACTGGAATCTTTACGTAATCATCGATAGAGAGACGACTAAAAATAAGGATCCTCTTGATATCGCAACTGCCGCTGTCGCGGGAGGGTGCGACGTAATACAGCTTCGCGATAAAGTTTCCTTTGCAAAAACAGTCCTTAAAACAGCTTATTCGCTAAGGGTATTAACGCGCCGGGCAAATATTCAATTTATCGTAAACGACAGGGTTGATATCGCCCTTGCAGCCGAAGCAGACGGCGTTCATTTAGGAGAAGACGACCTGCCGATAGGCGCCGCGAGAAAAATCCTCGGCAAGAACAAAATTATAGGCAGGACAACGCATAGCCTCGAGGAAGCCCTTGCAGCGCAAGAAGGCGGCGCGGATTATGTAAGCGCAGGCCCTATTTATGAGACGGCACTCAAGCCTGATTTGGCGGCGCGCGGACTGGAGCTTATCAGGGAATTTTCCAAAAATATCGTAATTCCGTTTGTTGCAATAGGGGGCATTAACGAAACTAATATAGGGCGGGTCCTTGAGGCAGGCGCCGAAATTATCGCCGTAGTGCGCGCCGTAGTGGCAAAAAACGAAGTAACGCTTGCCACAAGCATTCTGCAGGAAAAAATACGCAGGCATAAAGAAGGGTTGTTAAGATGACAGGTCTTGAGGCAGCAAGAAAAAAGAAAATTACGCCCGCGATGCGGTATGTCGCAAAAAACGAAGGTATCGCAGTGGAGGTGTTGCGTGAAACAATAGCAAAGGGCGAAGCGGTAATTGTGTTAAATAAACTCCGCAAAAACACAAATCCTTTAGGCATCGGCAGGGGGCTACGTACAAAAATAAACGCCAATATAGGCACATCCCCGGAATGCGCAGATTTAAAACAGGAACTGAAAAAATTAAAGATATCCATCGCCTGCGGCGCAGACGCCGTAATGGATTTAAGCACAGGAGGAGATATTGCAAAAATACGCAGAATGATCCTCAGAAACTCAAGTGTACCTTTAGGGACTGTACCGATTTATGAGGCGGCAGTAAACGCGGCCAGGAACGGCCATATCGCCCGCATGCAAGCCGATGACATGCTGGCAGCGATAGAATCGCAGGCAAAAGACGGTGTGGATTTTATGACAATACACTGCGGCGTAACCCAGGAGGTCATAAGCCGGCTTAAAAGGCAAGATCGCCTCGTAGATGTTGTAAGCCGCGGCGGTTCATTTTTAATAGAGTGGATGATATTAAACAAAAAAGAAAACCCCCTTTATGAAAATTTTAACAAAATTCTTGATATCGCAAAAAAATATGATGTTGTGCTAAGCCTGGGCGACGGCTTGCGGCCTGGCTCCATTGCAGACTCAACGGACCGTCCCCAAATCCAGGAGTTGATTTTACTCGGCGAACTGGCAGAACGCGCGCAAAATAAAGGGGTAGGCATAATAATAGAGGGCCCCGGACACGTTCCGCTGGATGAAATTGAGGCAAACGTGGTATTAGAAAAAAAGCTCTGTCGCGGCGCGCCTTTTTATGTATTGGGCCCTTTAGTTACAGATGTTGCACCGGGATACGACCATATTGTCGGCGCTATAGGCGGTGCCGTGGCCGCAAGGCACGGAGCCGATTTTCTCTGCTATGTCACGCCTTCGGAGCATTTGCGCCTGCCTAGCGTTGAAGATGTAAAAGACGGCGTTATTGCGTCAAAAATAGCAGCGCATGCCGCGGATATAGCAAAAAAGGTGGCCGGCGCCTCTTTGCGTGATAGAAAATTGTCAAAGGCTCGCAAGAATCGTGATTGGAAACTGCAAAAACAACTTTGCGTTGATCCTGTCAAATTCGCAAGGCTGCGTGCCAACTTAAACGGGCATGACACCTGCACCATGTGCAGCGATTACTGCTCGATGAAAAGAATTGAAAAATATCTCTCATGTTCCAAGACATAAGGGAGGGCTATAATGCCGCTTAAAATCAATATTAAAAAACAGCAAGACGAAGTCTTCGCCGTCTCACCAAGCGGCTACATAGACTCTGAAACCTACCAGGATTTAGCAAAAGAAGTGGATTTAATTTTATCCGCGGCGACGAAAGTAATTATATTTGACATGCAGAAGGTAGAGTATATAAGCAGCCGGGGCATAACTGTTCTCCTTGAAACAAAAAAGACCCTCCAGGCAAAGGGTGGGACGGTTGTTATAATAAACCTTCAGCCGCAGGTAAAAAAAGCTTTGGATATTATATCCGCCATTCCGGGATTTAATATTTTCGCTAGCACAGAAGAGGCTGACGCATATCTTTTCCGGATAGAACAAGAGGAAAAAAACAAGAAAAAACCTGAGTGAGCAAAGCGAACGTAGTCCCGAGCGACGCGGGTGTAGTTCAGTGGTAGAACGTCAGCTTCCCAAGCTGAATATCGGCGGTTCGAGTCCGCTCACCCGCTCCATAAACTAAGAGTATAGTGAGCGGCATAATGGACGAGAACCTAAGGGGGTATGGGGGAGATTGTCCCCATGTATTGAGGAGGGGAACATTAAGGGGAACCTTGGTTCCCTTTAAGGAGCGCCGCGCAGCTTTTCCGCGCGAGCGCGACGTTCGATTTCCGCTCACCCGCTCCATAAACTAAGAGTATAGTGAGCGGCATAATGGGCGAGAACTAAGCGTGGGGTTAAGGATATAGATGTTAACCGAACTTGACATATTACAAAGCCAACCCGCATACGGCAATGCCTTTTTTGGCAGGGAAGAACTACTAGCCCTGCTTACTAAAAGGGTGCAAGCGATAAAAAACGGCTATAGGCAAAATATCGCTATACTCGGACCTAAGCTGATCGGTAAAACCTCAGCCATAGCGCATCTTCTACATACGCTTGAAGACAAAGACATAGTTCCGATATGCATCGAGGTAAAAGAAGAATCCCTGGAACTATTTACTAAAAAATATATAACTTCCCTTTTATATCATTACCTTAAATCAGAAACAGAACCGGTTGACCCTACCAATATCGAATTTTCAAAATTAATCGAACGCTGCAGCAAATCCGTGCCAAAAACCACGCAAGCAATTCAGAAAATCCTAATTACCTCAAAGCGCAATTCTTCCGGCATACTTAACCAACTTATAGAGCTGCCCAATATATTTTGCGAAGAAGCGCAGAAATGCTGCCTGGTAATCCTGGATGAATTTCATAATCTCGAGAAAATCGGACACGAAAATATTTTCGCCATACTTTCCAAGGCAATTATAATTCAGAAAAAGATATTTTACCTATTGACGAGCTCCAAGGTTAACTTGGCACACAAAATACTTGCGGGGAAACTCCATTTATTGTTTGGTAATTTTGAAACGGTAGAATTGGGAGGCTTTGGCATCGAGTCGTCAAAAAGCTATCTCAGGCGGCGTTTCGGCGATTTCAGGCTGCCCGATCACCTCTTAAACTTCCTTGCGATATTCACCGACGGCAATCCTTTTTACCTGGACATTATAACGACGGAACTCTTAGGGCGTGCAAAGACCAGGCATCTTGAAAATATCGACGAGGACACGTTTACCGAAGTATTCGAGTATCTATTCCTGTCACATAAAGGAATCTTAAATACTTACTATACCACAGTAATGGCGCAACTGCCTCAGTTGAAAAAAATAAACTTGCAGGAATTAACGCTGGTAGTAGCAAGCGGCTTAAGAAAGGCTAACGAAATAGCCAAAAAACTCGGACGTAACCAGCAGGATACGATCAGGCAATTAACCGCCTTGGCCGATCTGGGTTTGGTAGAAAAATGCGGCGTATTCTATATGATACCCGACAAGGTATTTAAGCTATGGCTTTGCATGGTTCATGCAAAAAGACGCAGCGCGCTATTGAAAAACGTTGAAGCTGAAGCTCAGATATTCAGGAACGAATTTAAAAATTATGTATCAAATTTTATATCAAAAGTAACGCCCAGCGAACACGTAGCGGAATTGCTCAGGAGCTTCAACAACGAATCGGCGCAAATAGGGCACAAGACGTACCGCCTGCGGCATTTTTCGCGAATAGAGACAAAAAGTTTAGCCGAGAAAGAGGAGTATGTCCTGGCGTACGGCACAAAATACT
Source organism: Candidatus Omnitrophota bacterium (assembly GCA_043812735.1). Classification (GTDB taxonomy): domain Bacteria; phylum Omnitrophota; class Gorgyraeia; order JBDRLY01; family JBDRLY01; genus JBDRLY01. The sequence goes on from JBDRLY010000074.1 coordinate 22,192, forward strand.
GGATGTGCAAGATCATAAGAAGCGAGGCCAACGAAAACGATGTTGCTTCGTTTGTTACTAAGTGCAAGGCATCGCGGCGGGAGATATCAAAGAAAGTCCTGTTTCTTTTTGCCGGCATAAACGAATGCGCGAAACTAATGGCCAAACAGGAAAAAATACTTACGATAGATTTAGAAACGCTAAATTTGCTTTCGGGGCTATATGATAAACCGTTTTTTATCGTCTGAGGCAATATGAAAGTCGGAGTAATATCGGATACGCACATACCTTTTGCGGCAAATGATTTGCCGAAATCCATCTATGAAAATTTTAAAGGCGTGGAATTGATACTGCATGCCGGAGACCTTGCCGAAATGTCAGTTTTGGAAAAACTCAAGAAAATCTGCAAAACAGTGGCTGTCCGAGGAAATATGGATTCGCATGCCGTAAAAAAGGCCCTGGCGCAGAAAGAAATTATTAAGGTAAGAAATTTCACACTCGGCCTAATCCACGGAGAGGGGCCGCCGAGCGGGATTTGCGATTTGGTGCGGGAGGCCTTCCGCGGCGAAAAGGTAGACGCGATAGTCTTTGGCCATTCGCACTCGCCGCTCTGTGAAACGCACAACGGCATTTTATATTTTAACCCGGGCAGCCCTACGGATAAGATATTCTCGTCGTTTAACTCCTACGGTATTCTTGAAATAAACGATAAGATTGAGGGCAGGATAATACGGCTATGAAACACATTTGGGCTCCCTGGAGAAAAAAATATGTCTTCACAAAAATACGGGGGTGCATATTCTGCAAAAAAACCGGTTCGGGAAAAAATTCCGTCGTCGCAAAAACCAGGTATTCGTATGTCATGCTGAATAAATTCCCTTACAACAACGGCCATATAATGGTCGTACCAAAAAGGCATGTTAAAAATTTGTACGGCCTTTCGGAAAAAGAGCTTCTTGACCTTATTAATCTCGTGGCATTGTCCACGAAAGTGCTTAAAAAAACCTTAAAGCCTCACGCTTACAACATAGGTTTAAACCTCGGCAGAACAGCAGGTGCCGGGTACGCGGGACATTTGCATTTTCATATAGTACCGCGCTGGCATGGCGACACAAACTTTATGCCGATTATATCAAACACAAAGGTTATACCCGAATCGCTGAATGAGCTTGGGGGGAGACTGAAAGTTGCCTTTAACTCAAAAAGAAATAAAAATATGGGAAAATAAATTCCTGGCGCCTTACGCCATAAAATCCTGCGAATCGCGCGGCAGGGTTTATAAGGAAAAGGAACACCCTTACCGCTCGTGCTATCAGCGGGACAGGGATAGAATAATACACTGCGCCGCATTCAGGCGCCTAGAATATAAAACCCAGGTCTTTGTAAATCACGAGGGGGATTATTACAGGACCCGCCTCACCCATACGCTTGAAGTATCGCAAATTGGGCGCTCTATAGCACGGGCCTTGAGGTTAAACGAGGATTTAGTCGAGTCCATTGCGCTTGCACATGACGTGGGGCATACGCCGTTCGGGCATGCGGGCGAAGAGGCCCTTGCGGAACTGATGAAGGACTATGGCGGCTTTGACCATAATACGCAGGGCCTGCGCGTGGTAGACTACCTTGAAGAGCGTTACCCTGATTTTCCAGGCCTAAACTTAAGCTGGGAGGTAAGAGAGGGTATAGTCAAACATGCAACTGTATACGACATCGTACGGCCGGAACCGTCACTTGAGCCGGGTGAGGGAACGCTTTTGGAAATGCAAGTTGTTGATGTTGCGGACGAAATAGCGTATGATAATCACGATCTTGACGACGGTATTACGTCGGGCCTGTTAAAAGAAGACGGGCTTAAAAAAGTGGCTCTTTGGAAAAACGTTTATAGCGATGTCAAAAAGAAATATCCGAATACACCATCCCATATAAGAAAATACCTTATAATAAAAAACCTGATAAATTTGCAAGTAACCGACCTTGTAAATGAATCGCAAAAAAGGCTAAGGGCATACGGCGTTAAATCTGCATGCGATGCCAGGAAGATAAAAACACGCTTGATTGATTTCGGCAAGAATATGATAAGATTAAGATCTCCGCTACGGAATTATCTATTTGAAAATTTATACCGGCACTACAGGGTAATACGCATGTCGGACAAGGCGCGCAGGTTTATAGAGGACCTTTTCGGGGTTTACCTAGCAAAACCGGAACAGCTGCCTCCCACAAGCCAACGCCGCCTTAAAAAAGAAAACTCGCACAGGGTAATATGCGATTATATCGCGGGTATGACGGACCGATATGCACTTGAAGAATACAAAAAACTGTTTGATCCTTCTGCCAGGGTTTAAAAAATGCCAAATTCAAAATTAAATAACGAGTACCAGAAAGAATTTTTCAAGCGGCTTTTGGAAAATGCCGGCTTAAAAAACAAGAAGCAGGCATTCTCGGAAATTTTCGGCCACCCGATATGGTGGATTATTGAGGAGAAAAATACGGGCCTAGATTTCAAAGAGCCCGACCTGACGCACTGTAAAACAAAATGCAAAGGCGTAAAAAATTTTAATTTCTGTAGAAAAGATATCCTAACACTGCTCGCAGCTGTGCGAAAGACACACCAGTCTAAAACTCTTATCTGCCCGGGCGGCATGCGCGGCGTTTGCTTTCCGCTTGCAATAGGAGAAAAACTCTACGGTTATTTCTTTTTCTGCCATCTTAATGAAGAATTGACTTCCCAAATAATGGGCATATTTTCCGCATTCCTGGGTACCATACTCAGGGAAGTACAGAAAGAGCTTGAGCTCTCCAAGCTTTATGAAACAATACGCCCGCGCGCAATCGCGTTGTCAACCATCCACACAATACACCGGCTCATAAGTTCCCTATTAAAGCTTGAGGAACTCCTGCCGCGAATCGCAAGGCTCTCGCTGCAGGTCCTACGAGCAAATAAGTGCTCTATTTTGCTGCTCGATGAAAACAAAAAACACCTCGTATCAAAAACCACGGTAGATTTAAGCGGTAAAATGGCTTATTCAAAAAAGATGAGGCTGGGTAAAGGCGTAGAAAATAGGGTGGCGAAAACAGGCAACGCGGTCCTGCACAATACCATTCTTGCGGTGCCGCTTGTGCACGAAGAAATAATGGGCGTAATTACGGTCCAAAGCAGAATAGACAAAAAACCCTTTGACGTATTCGATAAGGAAATCCTATCAACGCTGGCGGAACAGGCAGTTATAGCAATTAAAAACGCGGAGCTATACGAAGAGCAGGAGAGGGTCACTATCGGCTCTATAAAGTCACTGGCAACAATCCTGGATACAAAATCGCCGTATACATACACGCACTCCTCGGGATTTATAAAACTTGTTCTGGCTTTAGCGGAAGAACTCGGGCTCTCGGAGGAAGAAACGCGCCATTTGCATTATGCCGCGCTCCTGCCCGATGCAGGCAAAATCTGGGTTCCCGAGGAAATACTGAAAAAATCATCCAGGCTAACAGGCAAAGAATACAAATTGGTAAAGGAGCATCCGATAAAGGGCGTTGAAATAATAAAGCACATAGAGGTACTTAAACCGGTTATACCGATTATTTTGCACCATCATGAACGATACGACGGTACTGGATATCCGAACGGCCTTAAAAAAGACAAAATACCCCTAGGTGCCAGAATAATGGCGCTGGCGGATGCATTCGAGGCCATGATTTATAAGAGGCCTTACCGTTCGGCTATGAGCATAAAAAGCGCCGTTGCGGAGATAAAACGCCACTCGGGCAAACAATTTGACCCCAAGGTCGTAAGCGCTTTCTTGCGGCTTATAAAGTCAAAACAGCTTAAAGGGCTTTTTAAGAATAAATGAATGTAAATAGACTCCTATCCTCAATTGCGTGTTTTAAGGTGGTTAAATTCTTCGACGATAACCCGCGGATTATCGACACGTCGAAGGGTGTTGCTACGTTCACCGGCTTAACTGTGGCTACCACCAAAAATATTCTCGAACAATTGACAAAAGCAAAAATTTTAACAGAGCACCGCACGCCGTCCACAGTCGGTTATTCCTATACGGCAGACAGAGCCATGCTCAAGAAACTCGCCGCTATTTTAAAAAGAAAGGCGAAAGAATTTTCTTCATGAATAAGCGGACTGCAGCCTTATTGCTCATTGCTGTCGCAACTTGCTTTTTAGTGGTTTTTATTACCCTGCCTCTCGGCATACCGGTTCATAATATAAAGTTAAAACTGCAAAAAAAATCCTATTTAGAGGTTAAAACCGTAAGGATAACCTACAATCCGTGGGACATACTTACGGGGAAACTTATTTTTGACTGCCAGCTTAAAGAACCGAGCCTCTCGGGAAAAATAGCCGGTTCCATACCATTAAATGCCTTGGCTGAAGGCGAGAAAATAAATTTCACGCACGGTTGGGTGCGAGTGCAGTTATCCGGAAGAAAAATTATAATACATTGGGCGGAAGGGTATAAACAAGGGGAGTCGCTTTCCTGTTACGGATACATACAAAAGAAAAATTTAAGCCTGCACATTACCATGGTTTCAAAAAAAATGGCAATTGTGGACTTTACCGAACCTAAAACTTCCCCCGAAGAAGCCGATAAGGCACATACGCTGTTTATCCGCGTTTATGGAAATCCGGAAAGCCCCAATATAAAATTC
>JBDRLY010000075.1:0-5824 GCA_043812735.1 Candidatus Omnitrophota bacterium
AGGGGGCACTTGTCTGTAGCGCGGGAAGAATTGAAAACCATCAGGCTTGATTTTATTCCCACGGTGGCAATAGCAAAGGAATTTGAGAAAATATACCTGCCGGATAAAGAAGGCCCAATTGTCCTGCCGCCGACATCAGGGGCGCTGCGTTTAGTCCAGAGAATTAGAAACGAGGCGCACCGCTTTGCCATATCGTATCACCGTGATTTGCGCGCAAGAGCCGTTAAACGCTCGGAACTTGATGAGATAAAAGGTATAGGCGAGAAACGCAAAAGGGAATTGCTTAAGCATTTCGGCAGTGTCGAGGCGATTAAAAAGGCAACTGCTGAAGAGTTAATGAAAGCGCCATCAATGAATAAAAAGTCAGCTGAGGCAGTTTTGAAGTATTTCCATGAATAAGCCGCTTCGGACATTGTCTCCGGCTTGCGCTCCTCGCTCGTCCCGAAACTTCAGGACTCGCTGCGGTGCAGATTAGCCGTCGCCAATGCCCGAAGCGTCTAAACACGGTTACATTGTAGAGCTAATGGTACAATTGACAGAGTTTCAGAAAAAGGTTTATGAGGTTGTTAAAAAAATTCCACGTGGTCAAACACGTACGTATAAGTGGGTAGCAAGGATGATCGGTAAACCCAGTGCGTACCGCGCAGTAGGCCTGGCGCTTTCAAGAAATACAAGGCCGGATACTATTCCCTGTCACAGGGTAATACGCTCTGACGGCTCCCTTGGCGGGTATAAGTGGGACGCCCGCAAGAAAGCAATGCTCCTTGCGAAAGAAAAAAGGATACGGTATAATAAAACCAAGGAGACAAAATGCTCGAAGAACTAAAAGAAGCGCTAACTGATATAGAAAAAGGGCTCGCTCAGCTCGGGAGGTATCTTTGACGCGGACAAAAAACAGGCCCGCGTTCTAGAGCTTGAGTCCGCCATGTCCCAGGAAAAATTCTGGGACGAGAAAGAACGCGCCAATAAAGTCATAGCCGAGCTAAAAGATCTGAAAAGCTTGCTTTCGCCCTTGTTATCCTGCCGGCAAAAATATCACGACATTAAGGAATTGACCTCTATCGTTGAGCCGAGCGATACCGCTTCGCTTGAAGGCCTGAAAAAGGACATAGACTCGCTTAATAGAGAAATCAAAGATATAGAATTCATGGTCCTTATGTCGGGGCCGGAAGATAAGAATAATGCGATTCTGTCGATAAACTCCGGTGCCGGCGGGACAGAGTCCTGCGACTGGGTTTCGATGCTTTTGAGGATGTACACAAGGTGGGCGCAGCGCAGGGATTATAAATTGCGCATACTGGATTATCTTCCCGGCGAAGAAGCCGGTGTAAAAAACATTACCATGCTTATTGAGGGTATGTATGCATTCGGATACCTTAAGACAGAATCCGGGGTACACCGCCTTGTGAGGATTTCTCCGTTTGATTCCAACAAGCGCAGGCATACGTCATTTGCGTCCGTTGATGTAATACCGGAAATTTCTGATGAAATAAAAGTGGATATCCAGGAGAAGGATTTAAGGATAGATGTCTACCGCGCAACCGGCCCCGGCGGCCAGAGCGTGAATACAACCGATTCCGCGGTAAGGATAACGCACTTACCCACCGGAATAGTTGTTCAGTGCCAGAACGAGCGTTCCCAGTATAAGAATAAACAATTCGCTTTAAAGATATTAAGGGCGCGTTTGCATGAGCGTGAGCGGGAAGCGCGGGAAGAAAAACTTGCGAAGGAATACGGCCAGAAGATGGAAATTGCCTGGGGAAGCCAGATACGCTCCTACGTGTTTCATCCCTATACAATGGTCAAGGATCACAGGACCGAGGTGGAAACCGGAAAAGGGGACCAGGTTATGGACGGGGATTTGGATATTTTTATCGAAGCGTACTTAAAGCACAAAGGAGTAACCAACGCTAAATAAATGATTAACTGGGTATTGGCAAAGATAATAGGAACACAAAATGAGCGTTTGCTGAAAAAAATGCGCCCCGTGATCGAGCGCATAAATTCATTTGAACCGGATATATCAAAACTCACGGATGCCCAGTTGCGCGCAAAAACGCAGGAATTTAAACAGCGTCTTGAAAAGGAAACAATTGACGATATCTTACCGGAGGCCTTTGCGGTAGTGCGCGAAGCAGGCAAGCGCTTTGTAAAAATGAGGCATTTTGACGTGCAGTTAATGGGTGCAATCGTATTGCATAATGGAAAAATCGCCGAGATGGCGACAGGCGAAGGTAAAACGCTGGTAGCAACGCTTTCCGCATATTTAAACGCGCTCTCGGGCAAAGGCGTGCATATCGTTACCGTAAACGATTATTTGGCAAGGCGCGACCGGGAATGGATGGGTCCCATTTACGAAAACCTGGGGCTTAGCGTGGGAGCAATACAGCACGATATGGATCAGGCGGCCCGGCGCGCGGCATATCAGTGCGATATAACCTACGGGACTAATAACGAATTCGGCTTTGATTATCTAAGGGATAATATGGTTGTGCGGCTTGAAGATATGGTGCAGCGTCCTCACCATTACGCCATTGTGGATGAGGTTGACTCAATTTTAATAGACGAAGCGCGAACACCTTTGATTATCTCGGGCCCCGCGGAGGAATCAACGGACCTTTATGGCAGGCTTGATAAAATAGTTGCAAGGCTTAGCGAGGGCAAAAGGAACGAAGAGACAAAAGAGGAAACAGGCGATTACATCGTCGATGAGAAGGCCCAGACGGTTCACATGACGGAAGAGGGCGAACTAAAAGTCGCACAGATGCTTAACCTTCCCAACCTGCATGACCCCGAATATATAGATTACCGCCATCATGCGATTCAGGCATTGCGCGCACACAAACTTTTCAGGTGCGACGTAGATTACATGCTTAAGGACGGCGAGGTGATGATAGTAGATGAGTTTACAGGGCGCCTTATGCCCGGGCGCCGCTGGTCCGACGGTTTGCATCAGGCGATAGAGGCAAAGGAAAACGTAAAAATAGAAAGGGAAAACCAGACGCTTGCGACGATAACGTTCCAGAACTATTTCCGCATGTATGAAAAGCTTTCCGGAATGACGGGTACTGCATTTACGGAAGCGCAGGAATTTCATGAAATATATAAACTTAATGTTATGGTCATTCCTACCAATAGGCCGCTCATACGCAACAGCTTCGGAGACGTTATATACCGCACGGGGAAAGAAAAATTTGATGCCGTAGTCGATGAGATAGCCGAACTCCAGAAGCTGGGCAGGCCTGTCTTGGTAGGTACGGTTTCGATCGAGAAAAACGAGAAGCTCTCGGCGCTTTTGAAAAAACAAGGCGTTCCTCACAATGTGTTAAATGCAAGGTATCACGAAAAAGAGGCGCATATAGTGGCGCAGGCAGGGCGTTTCGGTGCCGTCACGATAGCCACTAATATGGCTGGCCGCGGCACGGATATAGTTTTAGGCGGCAACGCGGAATTTCGTGCAAACGATATTCTACAAGGTATGGGAATAGACCCTAACAGCGCGGATCCCAAGGTAAAAGAAGAAGTTTATTTAAAGGAAAAACGCCTTGTCGATGAAGAGCATAAAAAAGTGGTAGAGCTGGGCGGATTGCATGTTATAGGCACAGAGCGCCATGAGGCGCGCAGGATAGACAACCAGTTACGCGGCCGCTCAGGCCGCCAGGGAGACCCGGGCTCCTCAAAATTTTATGTGTCGCTGGAAGACGACCTTATGAGGATATTCGGCTCTGACAGGATTTCCTTTGTAATGCAGCGGCTCGGCATGGAAGAAGGGCAGGAAATACAGCACTCTCTTGTGACCAGAGCAATCGAGACGGCGCAAAAGAGAGTGGAGGCGCATAACTTTGATATTAGAAAACACCTCTTGGAATATGACAATGTCATGAACCGCCAGCGCGAAATAATATACACGCAGCGAGAAACAGTCCTTGAAGGCAAACAGTTAAAAGAACAGGTATGCGAAATGATACAGGAAGTTCTGGGCGGAATTATACCCCTGTATATAAATGCCAAATCGGCGCCTGCAGACTGGGATTTTGACGGGCTGGACGAATTCATCCGTTCAAAGGTGCTTGTATCAATACAGGACCTAAAAGACAAAGATCTTCGATTTGATGAATTAAAGGAAGAAATTTACACTAGGCTCTTGGCGGCCTATGAGGCGAAAGAAAAAGCTATAGGCGAACCGCTTATGCGCGAGCTTGAAAAAATGGTAATGCTTCAGATAATCGATTCAAAATGGAAGGACCACCTTTACGAAATGGACCATTTACGCGAAGGCATAGGCCTGAGGGCTTACGGGCAGCAGGACCCCCTTGTTGCGTACACAACAGAGGGCTTTGAGATGTTTAGTGCTATGATGCAGCGTATTAAGGAAGAGACGGTAGAATTTGTGTTTAAGGTCCAGGGCGTCAGGGCAGAAAAATTTTCCGGAGTATTCGAAACCGTGCCGCAGGAGTTTGTCCATGAGGAAGTAGACCAGTTTAAGCGGTTCCCGCAGGACCCGCAAAAGCCCGATCAAAGTCCCGCTAATGAAAAACCCATACCCATCCAAAGAGAGCTTCCAAAAGTAGGCCGTAACGACCCTTGTCCTTGCGGCAGCGGCCTCAAGTATAAACGCTGCCATGGAAAATAAGTGGTTTTCGCTTATCGGTTATCGGTTATCGACTGAAGGCCGCAAACCGCACACCGCACACCGCACACCCGCGCTAATTTTACTTGCTGTTTTTTCTGGAGTGCTTTTAGCGCTGGCGTTTTCTGCGCGCAATCCGTGGTTTTTGGCATGGATAGGCCTCATACCGCTTTTATCGGCAATTAAAGGTGCATCCCGCAAGCGCGCTTTCCTGTTGTCTTACCTTTGCGGTATTGTGTTTTTTGCAGGCACGATTTACTGGGTTGCATGGGTAACATACGCCGGTACGGCAGCCCTTGTTTTATACTTAGCTCTTTACCTTGGCCTGTTCGGCCTGTTTGCCGCGCGCTTTATTCCCGGCAGATATTCTATGGTAGTTATTCCGGCCTTATGGGTTTCCCTGGAATTCATACGCTCCCATGCTTTTACCGGTTTTGGCTGGGCTGTATTGGGATACTCTCAATATAAAGTTTTGGGGGTTATACAAATTGCCGATATCTTAGGCGCATACGGCGTTTCATTTTTAATTGTTATGGCGAACGTAGCTATTTACGAAATAATAGAATCTCGGTTATCGGTTATCGGTTATCGGTTATCGGGCGAGCACCGCACACCGCACACCGCACACCGCACGACGAAACATATCTTGCTGGCGACTAGTCTTTGCCTGATAGCTACATTGCTATACGGATATTTCAGGCTGCACCAACAGTTTATTACGCCCGCAATTCGCGTTTCGCTAATCCAGGGTAATATTCCGCAGGTTGAAAAATGGGACGAGGGTTACAGGGAGTCTATACTGGAGGAGTATTCTCTTCTTACAAGGCTTGCAGTTAATGACAAGCCGGATATCATAATCTGGCCCGAAACATCCGTCCCCGGCCTCTTAAATACAGAGAAGGACCTGGAAGAAAATCTTGTAAAGCTGGCGCAGGAAACCAATACACCCCTCTTGGTAGGCTCGGCAATGACAAGCCCACTATCCGCGGTGCATTATTACAATAGCGCTGTTTTAATATCCAAAGACGGGGAGTTTTTAAAACAATACGATAAATTGCATCTTGTGCCGTTCGGCGAATTTGTGCCGTTTGAGGAAATATTTCCATTTTTGCGATTCGGGCATCTGGAAGAAGCGGGGGCGTTTTCGCGGGGCAAGGAATATGTTGTTTTTAAAATTGAAGAAGGGAAGAAACG
>JBDRLY010000076.1:0-3777 GCA_043812735.1 Candidatus Omnitrophota bacterium
TCCAATGTTTTTATGGGAATGCCTAAAGGCAAATATAGATGTTGCTTTAAGGGTGCTGCATCCAAAACTGCCGATAAATCCGGGAATAGTAAAAGTAAAAACAACTCTGAAATCAGATACCGGCCTGACTTTTCTGGCTAATTCTATTACGCTTACGCCCGGAACACTTTGTGTGGATATTGATTCCCGCGAAGGCATTCTGTACATACACTGGATTGATGTTAAAGCCGAGGACACAGCAGGCGCTACCCAGGCGATTGTTTACAGATTTGAGAAAATTTTAAAAAAGATATTCGATTAATTATGAAAATACAGCGCTGGTTAATAGGATTAGGCATAACGGCAGGCATCCTCTCGTTCATCGTGTTCTACTCGATACCGTCTTTATTGACTTGGCAGTCGCCTGTCTTATCGCGGTGTTTTTATATACTGCTGTTTTGTTTTGTATTATGCCTTTTTAGGATCATGGCAGGCCCTACGTCCGCAGATAGGGCGGTAGCAATTGATACTATAGGTATCCTAATTGTGGGTTTTTGCGGCATTTTGAGCATCCCTACGGGCAGAGACTGGTATTTGGACATTGCCATTGCCTGGGCGCTGCAGAGTTTTATAGGCGCTCTGGCTATAGCGAAGTATCTGGAAGGAAGGGGTTTTGATGAGTGAGATTATAGGTTTGGTATTTATTCTAATCGGGTTGGGGTTTGATATTTTCGGGTGTATTGGCCTAATAAGATTGCCTGATGTATATAATCGACTGCAGGCTACTACAAAATGCGTGACGCTGGGGACTTGCAGCATACTCTTTGGCGTCTTAATATTTAAGGGTTTTAGCGTAACGGGTGTCAAGGCGCTTCTGGCAATAGGATTTCTGCTTCTTACAGCACCCGTAGCGGCACATGCTATTGCGCGCGGCGCTCATAGATCAGGGGCAAGGCTCTGGAATAAATCGGTTTGTGATAAATACGAAGAAGACAGCAAATGAGATATCCTAAACTGCGCGAATTAAAAGAGGCGATACGCTCGCTGTTAAGCAAACCATATACGACTAAATTTCCGTATAAGCCGCACGTCCCTTATGAAAAATTCAGGGGTAAGCCCAAATTTAATTCTAGTGCATGCGTAGGCTGCGGTGCCTGCGCCGAGGTGTGTCCTTCGGGCGCCATTGAAGTAACGGATGACATAACTGCTAAACCCCCCAGAAGAAAACTGGTTTTAAATTACGGCATTTGCATATTCTGCGGCCAGTGCCAGGCAAATTGCATAACTCAGGAAGGTATAAAATTATCAAATGAGTATGATCTGGCATTTTTTGACAAAACCCATGCGCTCGAAACCGTCGAAAAGGACCTTATCTTATGCCAGGTTTGCGGGGGCGTAATCGGTCCATACGAGCAATTGGTATGGGTTGCAAAAAAAGTCGGTTCAGCTGCGTATTCAAACCCCACGCTATACCTAGCTTACCTTAAGTCCATCGGAATTATCAGTGACGATTTGCCTGCTGTAATTGAACAGATCGGCCGGCAGGACAGGATGAAAATGACCTGTGCTGCTTGCCGGAGAAAAACAACACTCTCCACATAGTTAGCCGGTTAGCCAATTAGATGAAACTCAAAGAGCTATTAAAAGGCAAGGTTGTTATCTTAGGCGTGGGTAACCGCTTAAGGGGCGATGACGGTTTTGGCCCGGCTTTGATAGAGCGCCTGAAGGGCAAACTCGACGCGGATTTATTTGATTGCGGCAGCGCGCCGGAGAATTTTTTGGGTAAAGTTATAAAACTTTCTCCCGATATTATAATTGTTGCGGATGCGGCGGATTTTGGCGCCGGGGCGGGGGAGATAAAGATATTCGATATTGATGAATTAAAGAATATAGGTTTCTCCACGCATAATTTATCGCCAAAGGTATTTGCGGAATTTCTTAAAGCGCAGATTAAGGCAAAAATTTATCTCCTGGCGTGCCAACCAAAGTCAACTTCATTCGGCGAGGGTTTGAGCGCGGAAGTGGCATCCGCCATTGAACAAATATGCACACATTTAACGCAGATTCCCGCAGATCAAACGCAGATAAACGCAGATTAGTATCTGTGGAAATCCGCATGCCTGCCTTGTCGGCAGACAGGCAATCTGCGACCATCTGCGTTTAGAAAGTTTTTATATACAGATATGCATGAGTCAGGAGCAATCCAGAGGATAATCAAGGTTATTAACGAGAAGGCCAAAGGCTCAAAGGTAGCCCGCATACACTTTTGCTACGGAAAATTAACCGGCTTTTCGCCGGAGCATATCGCATTTCACCTGCGCGAACACACCAAGGGCACGCCGCTGGAAAACGCAGAATTGGATTTTAAGGAAGCGGCAGACCCTTTTAAGGATTTATACGTGGAATCAATAGAGGTTGATTGATGCACGAAGAGCGTTTTTACAGGCATTGGGTAAAATCGCAGGACCTGGTGAATTTCGAGGTAGTAGTTGAAGAGACCGACCTTTATATTTCCGCAAAATGTGACCTGGCTGATAAAACAAAGGAACTTGTACTAAAATACCGCAAGGATATAAAGGATTATATCAAGAAAAATCCCCTATTCGCAACTTCGCTTGTCCCGGTAGATATCAAGGAACCCGCTCCCGCGATAGTAAAGGAAATGATACAGGCAGCCGGATTTTCCGGCGTAGGCCCAATGGCTGCGATTGCAGGGGCGATAGCGGAGTTTGTAGGTATGGAGCTTTTGAAACTCACAGGCGAGTTAATTATTGAAAACGGCGGGGATATATTTATCAAGTCCTTAAGTCCCAGAAAAATAGGTATTTACGCCGGCAAATCCGGCTTGACGGGCGGGATTTCTATTGATATAATACCTGAAAATATGCCTATGGGCGTATGCACCTCATCCGGCAGTGTGGGGCATTCCTTGAGTTTCGGGAAGGCTGATGCCGCAATAATTTTATCGAAGTCTGCTGCACTGGCTGACGCTGCCGCAACCGCTGTATGTAATAAAGTCAAAATTGTAAGCGATATCAAGCCTGCTATTGAATTTGCCAAATCTATAAGCGGAGTAGAGGGTGTAGTTATCATTCTTGGCGATAAAATCGGCGTTTGGGGCGATGTAAAGTTAGTTTAACGGGGGGTAAATATATGGCAAAAACGATAGCCGAGATAAACGAAAAAATAAAAAACGGCAAAGCCTAGTAGTAAACGCTGAAGAGGTAATAGACCTTGTGAAGCAAAAAGGACTAAGGGCTGCGGCAGAGGAAGTGGATGTTGTCACGACAGCCACTTTCGGCCCTATGTGTTCTTCCGGCGCTTACCTGAACGTAGGCCACTCTAAGCCCAAGATAAAACTCGGCGGAGGTAAGGCATACTTAAACGATATTCCCGTCTATGCGGGATTTGCCGCAGTAGATATCCTTATCGGTGCTAGCGCTCTGCCTGAAGACGGCCCGCGCAATAAAGTATATCCCGGCGACTTTGCATACGGCGGCGCTCACGTAATTGAAGAACTTGTCGCAGGCAAGGACGTAAAATTAACTGCCAGCGCATACGGCACGGACTGCTATCCCAGGAAACATATTGCTACCCTGATTAATATAAAGGATTTAAATGAAGCGGTCCTGTTTAACCCGCGTAATGCATACCAGAATTACAACTGTGCGGTTAATGTGTCAGATAAAATTATCTACACCTACATGGGCGTATTAAAGTCGAATTTAGGCAATGCCAATTACTGCAGCGCCGGACAGTTATCGCCGCTTTTAAAGGACCCGTACTATAAAACAATAG
>JBDRLY010000077.1:0-13854 GCA_043812735.1 Candidatus Omnitrophota bacterium
CTTTTATATAGACAGCGTCTATCGTCCACGGCGCATAATCAAGCGTGGCTTTTATAGAGGCAAAGCCGCTGGGTGGTAAAGTTGTATCCCATGCGCATCCGCAAGAGCTTAAAATAAACCCCCTGCCGAATTCAAGCGGCTGCAAACCCATAGTTACAGTAAGCGGGGCATAGAAAAATTCTTTAAGTTCCACATACGCGTTCTGAATTAATACATCAAAAGAGGTATCATGGCCCCAATTCTTCTGGTTCTCCAGAAGAAGATGCGCGCTAACATTGTCACTGAGCTGGGCATCCAGATAAAGATCCGTTGTGGATAGCAGAAATTCTTCGCTGCCTGTTTGCCCGTCGTTTACCAGATCTCCGTCAGCGTCATAGGCGCCCACACCGGAGCGCATAAACATCCTGTTGTCAAGCTCGGCTGAGATTTTTACTTCCTTGACAGCGGCATCTGCCTGTTTTGGCACTAATAACGCAAAGAAGAATAATAAAATCGCCGGAAGATTTAAAATTTGCGCGCGGTTTCTCATGAAACTCATTCTACGCCTCCTCCTGTTGTTGCCATGGTAAGGGAACCGAATTTCACGCCTTTTGCTGAGCGCAGTTTATTCTTCAATTCACTAATCCTTTCCGGATTGCCGCGTACTGCAATCATCTCAAGGCAGTTATCATGATCCAAGTGAATATGCTGTGCGGAGATAACCATATCCTGATAATCGTGCTGGATATCCGTTAAACGATTCACCAATTCCCTTTTATGGTGGTCAAAAACCAGCGTTATTACGCCAGCAACCCTGCCCTTACCCCTCCACTCCTCTTTAATAAGCGCTTCTCTTATTAAATCCCTTATTGCCTCGGAGCGTTTTGTATATTTCCGCCGGCGGATGAGTTTGTCGAATTTTCTCAGGAGTTCGTCTTCAAGCGAAACGCCGAATCTTGTAATTTTTGCCATATTCTTTAGTGTTACCTTTTTAAAAATAATAACACAAAGTTAGTGATTGTCAAGGAAATTTTCAAAAAAATCTTAGGAGGCTTTAAGGGCTTCCAGATAAAGGCGGGCCGATACTGCGGCTATGGCGCCGTCTGCACAAGCGGTTATAACCTGGCGTAATAATTTCTGCCTGCAATCGCCGCATGCAAATACGCCGGGCGCGCCGGTATTCATGCTCTCATCGGCGATAACATAACCGTCTTCATTTAGCTTGAGTGTTCCTTTAAGAAAACCGGTATTGGGGTTAAAACCGACATACACAAATACGCCGTCGCAGGGAATATTTTTTTCTGCATTTGTTTTTATATTTTTTATCTTTGCGGATTTTACGGTTTTATCACCCTGTATTGCCGTGACAACCGATTCCCATGCAAATTCTATTTTTCTCTCGGCAAACGCCCTTTCCTGCAATACCTTCGCCGCGCGTAACGCATCGCGGCGATGCACAATGGTTATTTTCGCGGCAAATTTTGCCAAAAATAACGCCTCTTCTATCGCCGCGTCGCCTCCGCCGACTACTACAACCTCTTTTCCCTTAAATAACGGCCCGTCGCAGGTAGCGCAGTAAGAGACCCCTTTGCCTTTAAATATATCTTCGCCTGGTGTGCCGAGGGTTTTTGGTATGCTGCCGCTGGCAATAATTACTGTTTTGGTATCGTATTTTTTATTTTTGCACGCCACGCTCCATCCCGAGACGCCCTTAATATCAACGGCTTCAAGGCCTATCGCGTCTTCAAAATCAATTTCAAGCCCGAAATTGCTCGCCTGGGTTTTTAGCCTTTCGACAAACTCGGCTCCGCCAACACCTTCAGGAAAACCGGGATAATTTTCGATTTTCTCCGTCAGGGATGCCTCCGGGGGAACAGACGCGCCTTCTAAAAGCAACGCCTTCATGCCGCCTCTTGCCGCATACAACCCTGCGGTTAACCCGGCTGGCCCTCCGCCTACAATTATTACATCATATACGTGCTCACTACTCATCCGGCGCTAACACCTCCACCGTGCCTGCTTTAAGCGAAAGTATCTCGGTCACCAGGCCCAGTTTTTCGTCCTTTAGTTCTTCTATATTTTTTTTCAGAACGACTATTTCCTTATTCATTTCATTAACTGTATCGTTGGTTTGCGCAAGCTCCGTTTTAAGATTTTCGACACTGTACACAAGCGAGTCTTTTTGCCCTTTTAGTATCTCGTTATCCGTAAGCAGCTGGACGATCCTTGCTTCCATTAATAAAAATTTTTCCCGTTCTCTCTGCATTTTTATCAGCATTTCTCTCGCTATATCCAGCGCTACTTCCATCATCTTTTTCTCTTTGTAAATGTAGTAATATTTGTGTGCGTAATTAACTACGCTCGCGATAAGTACTAATAATAGCAATAAATAAATGAATATTGTACGTGACATTTTACTTAAATAAGCTTAACAACTATTATGGTAATATCATCATGCTGGGGAGCCCACCTCGCAAATTTCCCTATTTCCAGCTTTAACCTCTCAATAATCTCGCGCGGAGAAAGGCTCTTCGAATCCTTTAGCAATCCGATAAGGCGCTCTTTCCCGAATTCTTCCTTTTTTATATTCTGCGATTCGGTAATGCCGTCGGTATAAAGTATCATCACATCGCCAGGTTTAAGCGTCAAGGATTTTTTGTCAAACACAACGTTGCTCATCAATCCAAGCGGCAAGCCTTCTTTTGTGGTAATCTCGGCGGGCTCATCGCTGTCCTTGCTCAATAATAAAAGCGGCATATGGCCGCCGTTCGCGATTTCCAACATAAATTGGCCGGGATTTACATCTATATAAAGCATGGTTACAAACAGCCCTGTTTTTGACGCATTAACCATCTGTTCATTTAAGCTCGAGAGGATAATGTCCGGCTCTTTCTGCGTCTTTGCAAAAAATTTGAACTCGCTTACGGTCTTTGCCATAAATAATGCGGCAGGCACCCCTTTGCCCGAAACATCCCCTATCATTACGCCGAGCGAATCGGCATGTTCGATAAAATCATACATGTCGCCTGCAACACCATGCGCGGGAAGCATAAGGGCAGCGATTTCTATGCCCGGAATTTTAGGCAGTTCCTGCGGCAGGAAGCTTTCCTGAATTCTCTTGGCAAGCTTTACTTCATTTTCGATTAAAAGCCGCTTTTTCTTCTCCGAAATAAACCTATATGCCGTCAACGAGGCATAAGACGCAACCGCGACAATTATCGGGTAAAATAAATCAAGCCACACGCCAAGGTATATAAACAGCGCGAAGCACAAAACACAATAAAAAACTATAAACCCGGCGCTTGCGGTGAATCCTTTTGCGGGGCTGAAAATAATAGTAACCAAAATAACGCACGCGCTCAAGAGTAAAAGCGCGAATATATTCGTAAAACGCCCCGCCCTTTTTAAAAAATGTTGCTCTACGACGGTATTGAACAAATCCGCGTGAATTCCAACGCCGGGGTAGCGAACCTCAAGCGGGCTGGGGTTTAAATCATGCGTGCCTGTCGCGGTCAGGCCGACAAAACAAACTTTTCCTTTAAGTTTATCTACATCTGTCGTGGGGGGCAAGCCTTTCTGGGCTTGTGCATATGATTTTATAACGTCAATATAGGAAAAATGCGGGTATGTTTTCACCCATGGCCCCGCAAAGTTAATTAACAGGTAGTCGCCGTCATATAACGGGATACTTGCGCGGGCTTTCTCCAGGGTAACTCCCAGATAGTCGCATGCAGCCCATAATGCGACATGCGGGCACACCTTGCCCTGGTACTCTATAAAAAACGGCACCTTGCGGTTTTTGCCGTCTATATCCGGGACGATATTTATATGGCCTGTCCTCTTGGCCGCCTTTCGAAATTTCGGAACAAGGCCGGCAACATACCCTTTTGCCTCCAGGAGTTTGCCTTTAATTTTCTCGAGCTCAAACACGCAAGGCAGGTATACTTCCCCCGAGCCCGCAATCGCATTTGTGAATTCCTCATCGTAAATAGATGGTTCCGAAAATATTATGTCGAAAACAACGGCCCTTGCGCCAAAAAAACCAAGCGCCTTTACCAACTCCGCGTGCCAGCGCCTGTCAATGGGCCATTCGCCTATTTTATCCAGGGTGTCATCAGCAATTTCGATTATTGCTATGTCTTTATTTACCGGCTGGACGGGCCTTGCCCTAAAACGCGCATCGAGGGTATTAAGTTCAAAGGAATCAAATATCCTAAGGAAGGAAACGGCCGATACGCTAAGGAAAATTATAACGAGAAGCGCTAATGTTTTTGAGTTTAGTTCAGGCATTTAAATTTAAAAAGAAAAGAAAATACCGCTTGTCATTATGGATTCTGAATACCTTTGAATCGGATCATTGGAATAATTCTGCACATACGCGTAATTTGCCATCCACGATAAATATTTGTTGATTTCATAAATGAGTGCGCCGTTTGTTGTAAAGGAACGGTCCCGTTCTTTTTTTTCGCCTATACTTATGCGCCTGTTGTCATACCAGCGCCATTGATACGCTGCACCGCACATTGCCGATAATTTATTTATAATGGGCCTGTAGGCGGATGCTGAGATTTTATATACGCTATAGTTGTAATAATCCATATATTTGTCGTTGGACTTATTAAAATAATATTCATCTCTCAGCCGGAACAGCGCGCCGAATGCCTGTAAGCCGAGTTCTTCCTTTAGCACATTGCGGTAATCATTTCTTCTCTTATCGGAACTTAAGCCGCTGGATAGGTACGTCGTAAGTTTATCGTAGTCCTTATACAAAAACTCGTAACCAAAACTGTAATATATGTTTTTGTTGAAGAAATATTTTAACTTTGAGCCAAGCGTATGCGTCAGGTAATTGAAGCGCTCATTCCTGGGATAGCGCAGAATTTCAAAATCATAGTGGTTAGTGAGTAGCAATTTTTCGGTAATTTGCGTTTCCGCGCCGCCATGGAATATGGCATCCATAGTGGAGTAATCGGTGTATCGCCAGTAAGTCGTATCTATGAATTCAAACCCGCCCTTTAGTTTTACTTTTTCCGCGATTGGGTATTTCAGCGTAGCGACAATATTACCTTTTACAAAATTATCGCCTTTGCGGGTAGGGTCTAAATTAACGTTATTCTCAAAGCCATACAGTACGGCGCCGTCTATATGCGCCTCTAGTGCCGATTTGGCCTGGGCTTTCGTTGCCGAAAATATCAAACTCATTACGGCAACTATAGCAATATAAAATTTTACCTGTCGCATTTATGCTTATATATTAACGTACTATATATTGGTTTTCGTCGCCTGTAGACGGCTTTTGCCTTTCTTCAAGTTTTTCCTGTTGCCTTGTATCGTCAAAACGCCGCTCAGAAGTCTGTTCGATTTGTTCCACTGTCCTCTCCACCATGGGAGCAACCCTCTCGCTGCGCTCAATCTGGCGCTCTTTGGATTCGAGGCCCTTTATGTCTCTTACGTCATTCCTGAATGAATCCCATCTGTCTCTGTCAGCATCAAGCAGCCTGCCTACCGTAAGCCTGCCGTCTCTGAATAACCCGGCTTCACCCTGCATAAAAGTCCTTCCCGCAAAATTAACGCTGCCGTCGAATACCGCCACGGACGCCTCTTTATTGCGAAACCCTGTCTTCCACCCGGTACCGCGTACTCCAGCAACGGACGTCGGCGTCTTTATCTCAAACGTGGAGTTGGCCTCAAGATTTTCTATTTTTGAAAATAAATCACCCCGCGGCAATTCGATCTGGCGCCTGGGAGGTTCTATTTCGTTTAGCCTTATCTCTGTCAACTCCTCAATTCTTACAGCCTTATCTGCTCTCTCGTCAAACGCAACTATAGCCTGCGATTTACTGCCTGTTTTTATCTGGTCTCCCTTATCAACGCTCATATTTTTTTGCGCTTTCTTCCAAGTGTCCTGGCCCGCTTTTTTGACTTTTACATCGCCTTTTGTTTTTAGTATCTTTGGTGTTTGAGCAAATGCGCCGGCTGAAAATATAATAAATACTATACATATTAAAAACAGGGCTAATTTTTTCATCTTGCGCCTCCTGGCAAATTCTCTTCTTTTGTTTTATCTTTTATTTTTTTCTCCTTGCCCTTAATAAACAGTTTCCACGGATGCCTTTTCACGTCATCGGTAAATTCGACAAGATTCTCTGAGCTGGTATTCAAATTGCTCACGATTTGGTCTATTTTTTCCCTGTTATCCGCAATGGCGCTGTTTGCCGAATTGGCGAGTTTGCGCACATCCTGCAGCGTAAGATCTATATTGTTCGCGACACTCTTCGCCAAATCAATAAAATCTTCTATTTTCATCGGATTTACTCCGACAATCGTAGAGCCGGCCGCTACAAACGCTGTTCCTTCGGAGCCTCCGTCAATTTCGACGTATTTTTCACCCATCAGGCCTAACGTACTAATATTTATTTTGGAATCCTGGCGTATCTTAGCCTTTGGATCAAGCATCAATAGCAGCTCTGCCTGTGTTTTATCGCCGCAGGTTAATATTATTTCCTTTACCTGCCCTGCTTCAACGCCGGCAACCCTCACAGGCGCACCCTGTTCAATGCCGCCTACATAATCAAAAATGACTTTTACCTCATAGCCCTTCTCAAAGAAACTAAAATCCTTCGCCATGGAAACCAGGGCCAAAAGCAAAGCTGCGCAGACAACAACCATTATCCCCGTCTTTGCTTCATTGGATAAAATCTTTCTCATGTCATTTCCCCCTCTGTAAGGCGCTGAAGATAGTCATCTCCGGCATCCATGAAGCGGATAGGGCCTTCCGGACTGCCGTTTATGAACTGGCGCACTGTTTCATTTTTTGTATTTTTAATTTCATCGGGTGTGCCAACCTGCAGTATTTTTCCCTTATAGAGCATCGCGATACTATCCGCTATACGAAAAACGCTGTTCATGTCATGCGTTACTACGATGCATGTTATATCCAGCTTATTGGTCAGGTCGGATATTAATTTATCTATTGCGCCCCCCACCACGGGGTCAAGCCCTGCCGTGGGCTCGTCACAAAACAATATCTCGGGATCCATGGCTATTGCGCGGGCTAGACCCACACGCTTCTTCATGCCGCCGGAAAGCTGCGCAGGCATATAGTTTTCGAACCCCCCTAGCCCGACGAGCTCCAATTTCATTTTTACCATTATTTTTATTATATGCTCGGCTAATTTTGTATGTTCGCGCAAAGGCAGGGCGATATTCTCAAAAACACTCATGCTGTCAAAAAGCGCGGCGCCCTGAAACAACATGCCGAATTTCTTTCGCATTTCGTCCATTTCGCGCGATGAGATCTGGGTAATATCTTTTTCTTTTATACATATCCTGCCTTCATCCGGCGTAAGCACGCCTACCATGTTGCGCAGGAGCGTAGACTTGCCGCACCCGGAACCGCCCATAATAACGGTTGTCTCCCCCTTGCGTATATCAAGGTTTACTCCGTCCAACACCCTGCGACCGCCGAGTATCTTCGTTATATTTTCAACTTTTATTATTACCTCTTTTTCCATATAACTAAACTAACCCCTATACCCCATTCTCACACCTTGGTAAAATAGAATATCGCCGTTAGCACGCAATCCGCCAGAATTATCAGTATAAATGAAGTTACGACCGATATGGTTGTCGCTTTTCCGACTCCTTCCGCGCCGCCTTTTGTATTGAGGCCCTGATAACAGCCCACTATTGAAATTATCATGGAAAATATCACGCTCTTAAAAAGCCCGGTGAAAACATCCTTAAGCTTAAGGAATTCCGACGCAACTTCAAAATAAAGTGTGCTGTTTAAATGAAGGCTCGTAACGCCGATAAACCATCCGCCCAGTATGCCCACCAAATCGCCGATAATCGTCAAGCACGGCAGCATTATTAATAATGCCAGGAATCTCGGAACGACTAAAAACCTTACCGGATTAAGCGCCATGGTTTCAAGTGCCTCTATCTGTTCGGTAACTTTCATCGTACCCAACTCGGCTGTTATCGCCGCGCCGACGCGGCCCGTTACAACCAGCGCTACTAGGACGGGGCCCAGCTCCCTTGTTATGGATATCGCAACCAATGACGCAACATATATAGTGGCGCCGAATTCATCCAGTTGATACGCGCTTTGCATGGCCAGGACGATGCCCGTAAACGCCGCCACAAAAAACACGATGGCGATGGAGCGTATCCCGACAAATACCATCTGCGCAAAAACATATTTTCTTCCGACAAATTTTCCTAAAAACGGCCCGAGAAATGTCCAGTAAAGCGTCTGCGCAAAAAGTGACAGCACGTCATACATGGTAGCGCCCATATTCAAAACACGCCTGCCTATAATTTCAAACGGACGCAATAATATACTCATTGTTTAAGCGCTGCCTCCTCGCTATCGTATATGTCGAATATCCTCTCCAGTTTCGTTATTTCAAAAAGGCTCTTAGCCTTGCCTGAGAGATTTGTCAGTTTCAATTTACCGTTATAACTTTTGGCGCGCTGCAGGCCCTCAACCAGTGTAGCTAGCCCTGAGCTATCTATATAGCTTACATTCTGCAGGTTTAATACGAGCGTTTTCGTTTTGTCCCTTGCCATGCGTTCAAAGAGTTTGCGCAAGTCCGGAGACGTCGTCACGTCAACTTCCCCTGAAATCTGGCAAATTACCTGATCACCCAGTTTTTTTTCCTTTATATCCATCGCTTCCTCCCGCGTGCTCCCGCCTCTAGCGGGATCCCTGGTTTTTTATGAACTTTACCATAATTATTTCGTTGCCTTCTTTATTATAATGCACCTCATCCATCAGTTTGTTTATAAGATACACTCCCCTGCCGGATGCCTTTGCTATATTTTCGTTTGTGGTGGGATCCGGCGTATGCGCGTAATCAAAACCCTTTCCCTGGTCTTTCACGCTAATCTTTATTTCTCTGCCATTGCAAGAGACGGTTATATCGACAAAAAGTTTCGGGTCGAATTTATTGCCGTATTTAACGGCATTGACCATGGCCTCTTCCGCTGAAAGATGAATATCAAACAAATCATCGCTGCTTAATCCCAGGCTCTTCAATAAATCCGCGATTTTATGCCAAGCGTCTTTTATCTCGGCAAAATCGCTTTTTATGCTTACATGAAGCCGCTTATCCGCGCTCATCTATGTATATGAAATATTGAATAAATCCAGTTTGCAAGGAAAAACTTTTTCTGCTCTTCCAGGATGGATTCTA
Source organism: Candidatus Omnitrophota bacterium (assembly GCA_043812735.1). Classification (GTDB taxonomy): domain Bacteria; phylum Omnitrophota; class Gorgyraeia; order JBDRLY01; family JBDRLY01; genus JBDRLY01. The sequence continues at coordinate 9,180 of JBDRLY010000077.1, forward strand.
TCTGCTCCTTTGTTATGAGGCCCATTCCCTGGAGTATTTCTCCGATTTTCTCATGCCGCAGGCCTTTATCCTGCCGGTCCTTTTGTTTTGCAAGGGCTTCCTGTAGCTTATCTTCTGTAGCAAGGCCCTTTTTTACCGCTATCTGGCCGAATTTTTTACGAAACATTTGTAGTTACCCCCATTTTCCTAAAATGATCATAGCGCTTTTTCAGGAGTTCATCAACGGATACACCCGAAAGCGCGCTGAGATTTTTCTCTAGCGATTCCTTTAAGTTTTTTGCGGTTTTTTCCTGGTCGCGGTGCGCGCCGCCGAGCGGCTCGGGCACTATTTCATCGACGATGCCCATTTTCAATAAATCTTCTCCCGTTAGTTTCAGGACTGCCGCCGCATCAGGCGCCTTTGTGCGGTTCTTCCATAAAATTGCCGCGCACCCTTCCGGTGAGATGACAGAATAATACGCATTTTCAAGAATTGCCGTATGGTCGCCTACGCCTATGCCTAAAGCGCCCCCTGAGCCTCCTTCTCCGATTATATAAACAAGTGTAGGAGTTTTAAGCTTTGACATTTCAAAAAGATTTTCCGCTATCGCTTCTGCTTGCCCGCGCTCTTCCGCGCCGACACCCGGATAAGCACCCGGCGTATCCACCAAGCAGATAACCGGTACCTTGAATTTCTCGGAAAGCTTCATAAGCCGCAGTGCCTTGCGGTATCCTTCCGGATGCGCTGACCCGAAATTGCGCAAGAGGTTTTCCTTGGTGTCCCTGCCTTTCTGATGGCCTATCACGCAGACTTTATTACCGTTGAGTTTTGCAAAACCGGAAATAATCGCCTTATCGTCGCCGAAATAACGGTCTCCGTGCAGTTCCAGGAAATCAGTCATAATAAGATTTATGTAGTCGAGCGTATACGGCCTTTGCGGATGGCGGGCTATCTGGACTTTCTGCCAGGGTGTGAGCTTTCCGAAAATTTCTTTTTTGACGTTGTTTAGCTTATCTTCAAGTTTGGATATCTCGCCGGATAAGTCGATTTTTTTCTCGGCCGCAAAACGCCTGAGGTCCTCTATTTTGCGCTCAAGTTCAACTATAGGCCTTTCAAAATCCAAACCGCTTACATTCATAATTAATTTAGTATGGTAACTTCGGTCCCTGCCGGCAAAATGTCGTAAAGTTCTTCAACGTCTTTGTTGTACATTCTGACGCAGCCGGCTGTGACCGACTTGCCGATAGACTCCGGCTCGGTAGTACCGTGAATCCCGTAGCCCGGGTTATCAAGCCCCATCCATCTTGTGCCTAAGATATTGCGCGGGTCGCCGTAGGGTATTGTCTGGCCTTCGGTATACCAGGTGGGGTTCGGCAGCTTATTGACTATTTTAAAATTGCCAGCCGGGGTAATAGATGCCTCTTTCCCCGTTGAGATAGGGTATACCTTAAAAACATCTTCCTTTGATTTTAAGGTAAGGGTGTTCTGTGTTTTGTCTACTACGACGCTGAATTTTCCGGTATGTATCTTTAGGCGCATGCCGGGGCGCAGCGTATCCGACGTTAAGTTGTTGCTGCGTTTTAATAACTCCACCGTGGTATTATATTTTTTTGCGATATCGCTCAAGGTATCCCCTAATTTTACCTCGTAACTTACGTCCCCCCCTGCCAGTGTCGGCGATAATAAAATGGCCATGTTTAAAGTGCCGATCAACTTTTGCGCATCTTTCACAAGCATAGAATCAGAATGGTTTGCGATCAGCTCCTCGCATATTTTTTTTGCCTCGGTAAGCTTTCCGGCGCTCATAAGCTCGGTTGCGGACTTAAGCAATACGCTTGATTGCCTATCCCGCCCGGAGGACACAGAGAGGCGTTTTATAAAAAAATAACCCGCGAATAAAGCTGCGATTAATGCCGCTGAAATAAACAGCACTTGCAGCTTCTTCATTTTACCACCACCAGCCCATGGTAAAATAGCGCAATGGCTATTCCCATAGCGGCACCTACTAATACCTGAATCGGCGTATGTCCTATAAGCTCCATTAACCTGTCTTGTTTTACGCCTTTTTTCTTGTACAAATCGGCTATTATTTTATTAAGCGCTTCTGCCTGCCTTCCTACGGCACGGCGCGCGGATTGTGCGTCAAACATAGCCACAAACGCAAACACCAGGCAAACGGCAAACAATGCGCTGTCCGCTCCGTAGCTTAGAGCTACCGAGGTGGCCAAAGCACTTGCTCCGGCGGAGTGAGAACTGGGCATACCGCCTGTTCCCACAAACCAACGAAAGTTAAACTTTCTCTCCGTTATAACACCCAGTATAACCTTAATAGTCTGGGCAATAGCCCAGGCTATAAGCGTTACAATAAATGTCCTGTTAGCCGCTAATTTTATGAAAAACTCTGTCATTAGGCCCTTCCTTATAATGTTCAGTAAGGCCTATCCTGCTGGATCAGACCTTTCCTTGTAAGGTTTCAGCAAAGTCTACCCCACTGGGGTTAGACCCTTCCCTATAATGTTTAGTCAGGTCTACCCTGCTGGACTAGAATGCCTTGACTTGATGATTTTTGTGTGGTAGGTTATTTTATTACAACAAGTTACAAATTGCAAGGCAAATCATGAAAACCTATATTAAGCTGCTTATACTTATGGCGTTGGTAGTGGTACTAAGCGTAGCTTTTGCTTTCGTGCTTCAACCTTTCTTGCCATTTACTTTTTATAAAGTAATACGCCGGCTTATAACGATTTTTGCAGTTTTAGGAGGCGCGTTATTCTGGAAAATCCTTTTAAATAAGCCGCTCGGCGAATTGGGGCTGGGTTTACGTAGAGGATGGGTCAAAGATTTATTAGCCGGGTTTAGTATGGGCATCGGCGCGGTTGTTCTTTATGTAACGCTTGCGCTTATGATGAAGCTGTTTAAATTCGAGCTGCACCGCTTTGGCGGGGAATTCCTGCTGGTAGCGCTCTGGTCCCTGCCGGCGGCACTGCTTATCGGTTTAGTCGAGGAGTTTTTCTTCCGCGGCTTTCTCCTGCAGACTTTCCTCAAAGACATGAAATGGCCTTTGGCCGTTTTTATAACCACCTTGGCCTATGCGCTTGTACATATAAAAGCACCTTTCCAGGCAGTATCCACCTGGGAGAAATTACTGGGGCTTTTTATACTCGGCCTGGCGCTTGCTTATGCATACCTTAAAACGCGTTCGCTTTATTTACCCATAGGCCTGCATGCAGGGCTGATCTACGCCATCAGGCTCAGGAAATTCGCTTTTATAGAGATACCCGCAGGTTATGAGCGGCTTTTCGGCGATAAGTGGCTGGTGGGCGGCATGATAAGCTGGGTGGCTTTGTTTATTATTATATTTCTTATAAAAATAATCCCTTTCTCGAGGAGCAAAGGCAAATGAATAATCCAAAGGTATCGGTGGTAATACCGGTTTATAACGAAGAGAAAAATATACACCCCTTGTATAATTCGCTCAAAGCAGTGCTGGAAGAAAATTACCGCGACAGTTACGAAATCATATTCGTGGATGACGGTTCAAGGGATTCCTCTTCAAACAGCCTGGCGGAACTGCAGAAAAATGACCCACGCATGGTTGTAATTTCTTTCAGAAAAAATTTCGGCCAGACCGCGGCGCTATCGGCAGGCTTTGAGCATGCGCGCGGTACGGCGATAGTTACAATGGATGCCGACCTGCAAAACGACCCCAAGGATATACCGGTATTGTTGGAAAAGTTAAACGAATTTGATCTTGTAAGCGGCTGGCGCTACCCAAGAAAAGACCCATTCCTGAGAAGAAGGCTACCGTCTCTTTTGGCAAACCTTCTTATTTCATGGGTAACAGGCGTAAAACTGCACGATTACGGCTGCACGCTAAAGGCATTTCGCAGCGAAGTCGTGAAAAACATCCGCCTCTACGGCGAGATGCACCGTTTTATTCCGGCAATAGCAAGCTGGATGGGGGTAAGTGTTGCCGAAGTAAAGGTTGTGCATCATTCGAGGAAATTCGGGAAATCGAAATACGGGCTAAGGCGGACAATGAGCGTATTGCTGGATTTGATAAGCGTAAAATTCCTGCTCACTTACTGGCGCAACCCGATAAGGATATTCGGCTTCGCGGGCATTATATCCGGAATAGCCGGGTCTATAATACTTTCATACATGGGCTATATCAAAATATTTCTGGGCTTACAAATAGGAAACAGGCCTATCGTACTTTTAGGAATATTACTGATTCTTCTGGGTATCCAGCTTTTTGCCATCGGGCTTTTGGGCGAAATGCTTGCGGGGATACACAGGGAAGCGCTTCAGAAGCCTTCCTACGCTATAAAGAAAATTACAGGGCCCGATGCGTAAAATCCTATCTTCCCTCCTGCGCTTAGCCATAACCCTGGCTCTTCTTTATATCATCCTCAGATTTGTAAACTTACAGCATCTCATTTCTACCCTTAAGAACGCTAAATTATCGTGGTGGCTTGGCGCGTTCGGGTGTTATCTGGCAGCGCAGTCAATCAGCGTATGCCGCTGGAAACTTCTTCTGCATGCCAAAAAAATAGATATGCCCTACAGATATTTACTGGCGCTTTATTTTATAGGAATGTTTCTCAATAATATAATGCCCACAATAATCGGCGGGGATATAGCGCGGGTAGCGTATCTGGCGAAACGCACAAAACATACCGCGAAATCATTTGC
>JBDRLY010000078.1:0-8462 GCA_043812735.1 Candidatus Omnitrophota bacterium
CTTGAAGTTATCAAAAACGGCTCAATGCCCATATTCACAAGGCGGACTATCGAACCTGCGGCGGTTGCCGTATGAAGCGTACTTAATACCAAATGCCCGGTAAGTGCTGCCTTTATCGCTATATCGCATGTTTCCAAATCCCTTATCTCTCCAATCATAATGATATTCGGGTCCTGCCTTAGTATAGACCTAAGCGCTCTCGCGAAAGTAAGCCCCACATCGGGGTGTTCGGATACCTGATTTATGCCGTCCAGCTGGTACTCAACCGGGTCTTCAACTGTAATAACGTTTTTCTGCGGGCTGTCAATAAATTCCAGGACAGAATAAAGCGTGGTTGTTTTGCCGCAGCCGGTAGGCCCGCAGATTAATACCATTCCGTATGGCCGTTGTGCGCATTTCTTTAAATCGGAAAGCGAGCCTTTTTCAAAACCCAGCTTCTCGATATCGAGAGTCAGCTCCGTTTTATCCAATACCCTTACGGCAACCTTTTCGCCGAAACTTGAAGGCAGAACAGAAATCCTGAAATCAATTTCCTTATCCTGTATTTTTAATTTGAATCTTCCGTCCTGCGGCTTGCGCCTCTCTGCTATATCAAGAGCTGATAAAACTTTTATTCTTGAAACAAGCGCAGGGTGCATCGATTTTGGCGGGGCATCTTTTTCCTGAAGCACGCCGTCAATGCGGTAGCGCACGCGCAGCGTATTTTCCATCGGCTCAATAAGTATATCGGATGCCCGCAACTTTACGGCCTCCGATAAAATTGCGTCGGTTATTTTTACAACCGGCGTCTCCTCCACAAGGCGTGCCAGTTCCGATGTATCCAATTTGTCTTCCGGGATAGGCTCTGAGACCAATTCCGCGTGAGTTTGCTCTATCTCTTTAGTCAGGGATCCGATTTCCGACTCTTCCACGCCGTAAACCGCACTAATTGCCTGTACTAGTGAGGCGGATGTCGTAATAAGCGGGGTTATATTAAAACCCGTTAACGAGCGTATATCATCTATCGTGAAAACATCCAGCGGGTCTAACATGGCTATCGTGAGCGTATCTTTTATTTTAGAAACAGCTATTACCCCTTGCTGCACGGCTACATCCTTGGGAATGAGCGTTGCTAATTCTTTGTCTATTTTATACTTTGCCAGATCGATAATAGGAATATCGAGTTCGGCGCTTAACAACTCTATCAATTCTTTTTCTTTTATAAATCCCATCTCCACTAAAACCTTAGAAAACCTTGCGCCCCTCTTGCGCTGTACGGAAAGCGCCTCTTTTAGCTGGCCCTCGGAGAGGAGCTTATTTTTTATTAATATCTCGCTTAATCTTTCTTTAAAACTTTTAACCATAGTACCTTGTGATCGCTTCTTTTATCTGGGATGCGGTGGAGATAAACACCTGGACTTTGAGCCTTGTCATAAACTCAATATCCTCAATCGCCTCAACGTTAAGCGGATCCGCTACGGCAATAGTTAAGGATGAGCCTATCCTGTCTACCGGAATAAGGCAGTATTGTTTTGCGACATATTCGGGGACAAGCCGGATAACAGGGCCGTCTATTTCATAATTATTAAGCGGCAGGTACGGAAAACCGTATTGCGTGGTAAGCGCCTGCGCGATGGCTTCTTCGGAGGAATACCCCCTAGCAACCAGTATATTGCCTATCAGGCCGCCTGTCTGCCCCTGGATTTTAAGCGCTTCCTGCAATTGCTCAGGATTAATTACGCCGCGCTCTACCAGAAGCTTGCCTAATTGTTTTGATACATAGCGTTTTGGCTGCGCCATATTATGCTATTACCCTGTTGCGCCCGTCTGCTATCGCCTTTTCGGTGTTCATTAGAGCCCTTTTGAATATATCCTCGGCGGTAACGCCGTCTATGGGGTTTTCGCTAACTCCGCAGGAGAGCGTTATCAGGCCTTTGGAGTGTATTATGCTCCTTACCGATTCTGCCAGCGCAAAAGCCTTCTGCTTTGAACGGGAAGGCAGAATCAGACCAAGGGTATCAGCGCTTAATTTGCCCAGTGTGTCGCCTTCAGAGGTATATTTTAAAATCTCCGATGCTATATCCTTCAACACGTTTAAGGCCTTCTGTTCGCTCACTTTCGCCAAAAGCCACGAGTAATCGTCTATTCTGAACGCGATAAAAGAGCACGGCATCTGCGACGAAACCGCCTTTGCTATTTCTTCGTTTAGCCTGTGCTTAAGATAATGAGCGTTATAAAGCCTGTTGACGCCTACGGTTCTGTCTAAATAAATTTCCTGTTCCACCTTCTGCATAGTTGCTTCCTGCGTAGTGTCTTTTTCTTTTACTTTATCCATAAAAGACAAAAGGCGCTGGTTTGCCTCGCTTACCATCTTTTCTGCGTCATTAACAGTCTCGCCAAGCTTGTTGAATAAACTGGCAAGCTCGACAATCTCATCTTCTCCGTTAATGGCTATTTTACTATGCGTATTTACCAGGGCAAGTACGCGCGCCTGTTCCGTTAAATTTTTAATAGAGTGGACAATTGAGCTTGCCAGGTAATATCCCAGAAAAACAAACCACACAACCAAGACCAGAACTAGTATGGTAGAGACAAACGGGTCGTTTAAATTAAATAAAAGGTATATGCAGATTAAAATAGGCATGAAAGAAGCCATCGCAAGCGCGATAAGCATTCTTGGAGCTATTTTCTTCGGTAAAAACGCTTTACCCATTTTAGTTTTTCCTCCTTTTGTCATTTTCCTAATAACGCCTTTACGTCTTCCTTGGTTAAAAGGCACGATGCCATGAATCTGGCGATTTCTTTTTTATCTTTTGTGCCGATTTTTATAAATTCGAGCCCAATTGCATACAGCGGGCCGCGCTCAATCTCAGAGCTCCTTACGACGCGTGCGGTTACGTCTATAGGTTTCGACATCGTGGGCAGGTGTATTTTCATATGCATCTTGGCGTCCGCAGGCAGTTTTTGTTTCGAATAAAACATAACCCCGCCGCTGCTTATGTCTTTGGTTAAAAATAACTTTTCTTTTTCGCTGCCGCCGAGATAGAGCTTCGAGATTACATAAATCTCCCTGGGCAGCCGCCGGTACTTTCTCTTTTCCAAGGACTTTGCCATTTCTGTCTCCTAATTAAGCGCGCCCAAGCCCATATCGATATAATCCCATGGCATGCGTTCGGGGGCGCCTATTTTCCTGTTTGCGTAATATGACGGTTCTACAGTAGTTTTTTCAAAAGCGCGCATCCAGACATCAAATTTAAATTCGCTCGTCCAAGCGTCAAATCTTGCGCCGTCACGCTGTGCCGCGCGGATAACCTTTCCTATTGCGCCATCGCCTCTTGATAATACGGCTTCCAGAAAACCTTGCATGTCGTTGTGAAAATTGATTTTCAGGTTTTTCATCCTTAGTTTATCTCTAAGATAATTGCGTTTTTCCCTGAGTTCAAGAGGCGTGTTCATCGCCTCGCGCTCAAAATATGTATGCGGCTTGGGCACAAAGCTCGATACGGAAAGCGTGATCTCGCAAAACACATTAAGCCTTGCCGCTTCCTTAAGTAATCCTTTAACAATATCCGCAACTCCGTCAAGGTCCGAATATTCTTCCCGGGGCAGGCCTATCATAAAATAAAGTTTTATCCTGCGCCAGCCGTTTTTTAAAGCGCTGGAAAATGACTTGTATAATTCATCGATATCAATTTTTTTATTTATAATATTCCTCAGCCGTTCGGTTCCCGCTTCCGGAGCTATAGTCAGGCCTGTTTTTTTTGTCCTCGCCAGCAAGGAAGGCAATTCTTTAACGAGTTCGTCCACGCGCAAACTCGGCAGGGAAATAGACACTCCCCTGCCTTTAAAATTATCTGATAATTCTCTCAGTATATCAGCCAGGCGGGGATGGCTCGCGCTTGAGAGCGATAACAGCGAAACCTCTTCGTAGCCTGTGTTTTTTATCCCTTCCAGCGCCAATTTTATTATATTCTCCGAAGAGCGTACTCTTTTCGGGTAATATCCTATATTTGCCTGGCAGAATTTGCAGTTAAACGGGCATCCCCTCATTATCTCAACCGCAACCCTGTCGTGGACTATTTCGATGTTCGGCACGATAAAATCCGTGGGGAAATACGCCGAATTTAAATCTTCCACAATACGCCTTTTTACTTTCCCTGAAATTCCCGGCACATATACCCCTTCTATTCGGGCTAATTCTTTTAAAGTTTTTCCCTTAGCCCCTGTACCCTGGCCCCTATACCCTAAAGACGCCTTTGTTATTTCTAAAATTGCCTCTTCACCCTCGCCGATTAAAAACGCGTCAAAAACATCCGACATGGGCTCGGGGTTAAGACAGCATATTCCTCCGGCTATTACAATAGGCTCGTTATCGGAGCGCTCATGGCGCAAAATAGGGACCCCAGAGAGTTCCAGCATATTGATAACATTTGTATACGAAAGTTCGTATCCGAGAGAAAAACCGACTATGTCAAAATCTTTTAGCGGAATTTTATTCTCTAACGACGCCAATAAAATACCCTTTTCGCGCATCAGGGTTTCCATGTCGGGCCAGGGCGCAAAAACACGTTCGCATAATATATCTTTTTGGCTGTTGAGTATCGAATAAATTATCTTTGTACCCAAATGGCTCATGCCTATCTCGTAGGCATCCGGAAAGCACAGGGCAAATTTTAACCCTGCTTTCATCGGGTCTTTTTTTGCGGCATTATACTCATTGCCGATATAGCGGCCCGGCTTCTGCACGCTAAGCAATATATCGTTCACCTGTATTATACTTAGTCCTTGCCCTTAACCAACGCCAGCGCTATTGCCAGCAACAAGCACGTGTCTGCAAACCTCAAGAATGCATTCGCCTCCAGGTTGAATATAAACGGCTGCATGGAAATACGCGAAACAATACCCGCTACTACGCTCACCAGGGCGACTACTACCATTGCACTTGCCATATTACGCATCTTCCACCTCCCCTTTGTTTAAGTTATCCCTAAATCAGCCTCGTTAACAGCGTCCTTTATATAAAGGCTTTGAGTTTTTGTAAGCTCAATCGTTTTCGGGTCTCGCATTTTTTTGCCGCGCAAATCGTATGCGAGTTCTATCGTGGGCCTTAGCGGAAATGTATCTCCTACGTCTAACACTTTTCCTATCTGGCCCGTATTAAGCTCTACCCAGCTACCGATAGGATAAATGCCTATTCTTTTTATAAGCGACTTAACAGCTGAGCCGTCAAATACATTCTCCCCTTCCTGCAAAAGGTCTTTTACCGCCTGATGGTGCATATAGCATTTTCTGTAAAGGCGGGGGTGAATCATCGCCTCATAAACGTCCACTACGCCTATTATTCTTGCGAATTCGTGTATTTGCTTGTCTTTCAGCTTATTCGGATACCCGGAACCATCGGCGCGCTCATGATGCTGTAATGCAACCGTAATTATAGTTTCATCTATTCCTACAGAGCGTTTAAGTATTTCTACTCCGTATTCCGGGTGCTTCCTTATTTGCGCCAGTTCAGGTGCGGATAAAAGGCGCGGTAAATTAGCCAGCTGCATAACCTTCGACATGCCTATATCATAAAGAAAGCCGCATATGCCGAGAGAAACCAGTTTTGCCTTGGGATAGCCCTGGGCAACCCCTGTTTCTGCCGAGAGTATGCAGGTATTGGCCAGATGGCCGAACAGGTAATTTTCGCGGGTATAGCTGTTTGCAAGCGCGACAAGTTCTCTGTTTCCGCGGGAAATCTGCTCTAGTATCGATTCTACCAGTTCTTTTACTTCGGCTATATCTAACGGCTCGTCTTTGACTGCTTTCATTACGCAGGTTTTTATCAAACTAAGCTCGTTATAATATATTTTTTCGGCAATTGTCGTGGGCGGCCTTTCCACATGTATCGCCGCCAAAGAGATTTCGGGCAATATATCCCTTGCCTCTGCCGCTTCCGTTGTTATTTCAGGCGCCGGCACTGGGGCAGGCGTAGGCGGCATTTCCTTCTGGGGTTCCTTTTTCTTGTTAAAATCTGAGAAGCGAACCATTCTATTATTGCCTTTCCTTTGATGCGCGGGATTGCTTGCCCGCAAGCATGAGAACAGAAATAAGCGTAAAAAGTATTACTGCCTGTAATAAGAGAAGCATGCCCGCGCGGGCTTGAGCGCGCCATAAAACAAGCGCCCCCAGGCCGAGAACCATCGCAACAGCATAAATAAATAAAACCGCGCTGCGCTGCGTAAACCCCAGATCGACAAGCCTGTGGTGAAAATGATCGCGGGCAGTATATTCGAGCCACTCGTACGGATTTCTGATTTTTTTATCTTTAATGCGCATTATCGTCATAAAACTCATATCAAATATCGGGACGCCTAAAATCAATACGGGAACAACAACCGCTATAAAATTATCCTGCGCCCAGTCCCCCATAAGCGCGATACCCGCCAATGTAAAACCCAAAAACGTAGCGCCCGCATCACCCAAAAATATCTTAGCCGGTTTAGAATTATAGCATAAAAACCCTATACATGCTCCAAGCAAAGCCAAATTAACCACCGCCAGGTAAGGTTGATTTGTAAACAACGCTATCGTCAGGAAAAAAATACACGCCAAAGCGCCAAGCCCTGCGGCGAGCCCGTCTAAGCCGTCAAGGCAATTCAAGGCATTAGTAAGCCCTATAATCCATATAAACGTCAGGATGATTTCGCATGCGTTCCCCCACGGCGTAGGCGGCAAAAACGAAATCCTTAATCCGCAGGCTATCAACAAAGAAGCCGCCAGCACCTGAATTGCCAATCTGGCTATGGTCCAGACACCTGCTATATCCTCAAACAGGCCCAAAGCTAAAATTATTGTGCCTCCCGAAAGAATCGTTATCATAGATTGGCTGTATCTGCCGTGCATTGCCAGCCCGCACAGGAAAGCGGCATACAACGCTGCGCCTCCCAATAGCGGCATGGGTTTTGTGTGGACAGAATGATCGCCCGGATAGTCCATCGCGTCCAGCCAAACCGATAATCTGATAAAAAGCGGTACAACTGCAATAGCTGCCGCAAGGGATGTCAAAAAAACTAAAATTTTATCCATATAACTTTATTATATCCCTTAGGGTATTTTTTATTTTTGTAACTTCCTTATTGCTAAGCGCAGGGTATATTGGCACCGACACTGCCCTCTGCCATGCCAGTTCTGTCTTTGGGCAGCCCCCGGTATTAAAATAGCGGTGCAGGGGTTTAAATACCGGCCGCGCGCACAATACTCCTTTTTTGCGCATTGCCGCGATAATAAAATCCGCGTTTTTATGCGTCCTTATAACATAACGGTAGTATATTCCTTTTTTTGGGGAATTGCCGAAAGCCGCGTCATAAATTGCCGCGATGCGCCGGCGGGTCTTAATAAAACCCGGCAGCTTTTTTAACTGCGCCAGGCCGAGCGCCGCCTGCATATCGGTTAATTTATAATTAAACCTCAATTTAAAACTGTTCATTTTGTCGTATTCGCGCAACGAGCGCGCATCCTCTAAAATCCTATTATCGCTTGAAAAAACTGCGCCTCCTTCTCCGCTAGTCATAACCTTTGTCGCATAAAATGAGCATACGGAAACTTTCCCGAAAGAGCCGAGCTTTTTGCCCTTATGCTCGGCGCCTACCGCCTGCGCTATATCTTCCACAACCGGGATGCCCAATTTGCCAAAACCCGATATATCCGCCGGCTCTCCGAACATATGCACTAATAAGAGTGCTTTTGTTTTTTTACTGATGCGCCGCTTTGCATCCTTCAGTGAGATATTATAATCGTCCAGCTCTATATCCGCGAATACGGGCTTTGCGCCTGTATATAAAACAGCGTTCAAAACCGCGGCACAGGTAAAACTCGGCAGTATTACCTCATCGCCTTCTCTTATCCCCAGCGATAACAACGCCAGATGCAAAGCAGCCGTGCCGGAACTTACAGCAACAGTATCCTTAACGCTTATAAAGCCTGCTAAGTGTTTCTCAAATTTTCTCACAAGCGCGCCCTGCGAGATTTGTTTTGATTTTATTACATCCGCCACTGCGGCAATATCGGCATTATCCAATGCGGGCCGCGAATGCGCAATTAACATTTATTTACCTTTCAAGCTCTTCAGCTGTTTCAGCGACTATTTCGGGACCTACGGTATTTAAATGTTTGCTATAGCCGGTAAGCATCGCTAACTCGCATAATTGATTAATTCTGCGCGGTATGCCTCCCGAGCGCTCGTGTATCGCTTTGGCGGCATGCGCATCGAAAATAGGCTTCTTGGCGCCTGCAATTTCAAGGCGGTGCTGTATATATGCCTTTGTATCGGCTTCATCAAATTTGTCCAGATGGAATCTTATAAAAATGCGCTGCGCCAGCTGCTTTATATTATCCACGTTTTTCTTAAGTTCCATCTGCCCGCTTAAAATAAGCGTCAGCAAAAACTGGTCCTTGCGCTGGAAGTTTAAAAGCATCCTTAAGCCTTCGAATATAATTCTATC
>JBDRLY010000079.1:0-2481 GCA_043812735.1 Candidatus Omnitrophota bacterium
CCGTCAATTGGCGAGGGTTTATGCGCCTCCTCCACTACAACAATTTCGAATTTCTCTTTTGGATAATCAAGGGCCTTTACCGACTCTACCGCCCTGCGCAAGCTATCCGGCCTGCCCCTTGAAATTATCACAATTGATACATTCGGCAATTCCATAGTTTCAGTCTCCTTTGAGTATTATACAGTATAAGCCTTAATAATAAACTGATAACCAAAAAACGTCATCCATGACCGCGCAAGGGAGCGCAATAAAGGAATTCTTCTCGCAGCCGGCAAATTCGTCGTTACATCAACAATTTTTGCCGCATAACCGGCTTGCTTGAACATTGCAAGCGCTCTTTTTTTTGTAAAAAAACGGACATGCTCGGGGTTTAATATCCCGCCGTCGGCATCAAAATTTCCGAATAAAAGCTTTCCTCTTATCGTATAATTTGCAATGTTCGGGATGGATGCGACTATGAAACCTGTATTTTTCAAATATTTCCTGAATTTCCGCAGCACTTCACCGGGATATCTCAGGTGCTCCAAAATATCGGCGAATAGAATTACATCAAAATAATCGCTGTAGTTTAATTCTATATTTTCAATATCGCCCACATGCACGTTTTCGCAAAATTGTTTTGCTTTCTCTGCTTTTACAGGGTCAATTTCTATGCCCGCTACCCTGCAGCCTTTCTTGCGCAACTCATTTGCAATGTAACCGTATGAACAGCCTGCATCCAAAATTATTTTATCCCGGCCCACCAAGTTTATGCACTTCATATGCGCAGCGTACGGCGAGATTACCAGCCCTTCGTCTTTTCTTGGAAGCCTCTCTATGTAAGAGTACTTTATCATCGCGCGCTTTTATCGATGAGTGGCCGGGCATTTTTCTGCATAGGCCGAAACTCTCTAAAAATATCGGAATCTTTCCTTGCAAAACTAGATACCGATGCCTTCCTTTTAATAATTACCTCCTTTATCTTCCTGATAGCGAGAATAAATGCTGCTATTTTATGCCACTTAAGCGTAAACAAAAATATCATGAGCCTGGGCGGAATCCAGAGAATATGCCTAAGCCACATTCCCAAATCGGAAATATTCTTCCAGAATAAGAGATAACGGTTTCTCTCGCTTATCATCTGAGGATACCGCCTCGAAAAATAGCGCCCTATGGTTGCATGGCGGCGGTGGTAACATCTTGCTTCTGGCTCAGACAAAATCTTCCATCCCCGTTTAAGTGCCCGATACGAGAGGTCTATGTCTTCCCAGTAAAACGGGCTGAATATCTCGTCAAACCCGCCTAGCGCATTGAGTTTTTCTCTCTCATACGCGACTGCGGCTCCGCCTGCACATGAAACTATAGAAGGATGCGGCCTTTTGTTTGATAGGAACATCGGCGTCTCAATCATTCCCCGCTTAAGGCTAAGCCCCAAAAAGAAACCCGAAAGGTCCAATTCGCTCTCATTCTCCGATACCAATCCCGCTCTTACGGCAAATATATCATTTTGCTTAAAGCCATCCACCAAATTTACAAGGAAATTCTCGGCGAGCAAAACGTCATTATTCAGCAAAATAACAATATCGTTTTTGCTCTCTCTAAACCCCCTGTTGGAGCCCGCGGGAAACCCTTTATTTTCCGGCAACTTTATAACTTTTGTCTGCGGAAATTCTTTTTCAAGAAAACCGGCTGTTCCGTCATCCGAGCCGTTGTCTACAATAATTAATTCTTTTTCACCTTTGTAGGCGCCGTATTCTTTTATTGCCGATGGCAGATATTTAGCCAGCAATTCCCTACCGTTCCATGTCAGTATTATTATGCTTATACTTTTCATGTAAGGTTAATTTTAAAAATTCCCTTAAGTATTATTTTTTCTCAAATAAATACAGTTTTACGCCGCTGTTAAGTATCTCGTGCCTTTCCTCCAGCGCCGCGCAAAGCGCCTCCCGGTAAAACCCCTGCCCCAGCCAGTCATGGGAGAGCACAAGCCACACCCTTTTATAGCCCCTAAGGTACGGTGCGACCAATGCCTTCGCCTTTGCCAAATTGAGCCCATAAACATATGGAAGCGCCAATGACACGATAGGCCCTTTATAGTAATAATCAAACACAAGTTTCATATCGCCTGTCGCCCCCCCGCAAGATACCAGGACTAAATCTCCCGGGCGCGAGTATTGCTCGATATATTTTGAAACGCCTCTCCAGTCCTCGCCGGCGTATTTGGGATTAAAAAAATAATTTTCCAGGGATGCAAAACTCAAAATAATAACGGCGGTAAGTAATATATAACGATTATGTTGCGGCAAATATTACACAGAATTTCATAGGCTTAGGTATCCTGGTTACGGAACCTGTGCGCCACATCGATGAGTACTACGTCGAAGTCACTCTCATTCTGTACAAGTTTGAGAGTGCCTCTTAATGTTTCTAAACCGCAACTTCTAATTTCCCACCCGTTAAGCTCGAAGTCATTTCTGTACTTTTCCCAGCCAGTGCGGATAC
>JBDRLY010000080.1:0-4578 GCA_043812735.1 Candidatus Omnitrophota bacterium
TCCAGCGTCCCCATCGTCTAGTCTGGCCTAGGACACAAGCTTTTCAAGCTTGCGACTGGGGTTCAAATCCCCATGGGGACGCCAAAATAAAAGCCCCGCAGAAAACTGCGGGGCATAACTTTCATCAGGGGATTTGAAGCAAGCGAACGCCGAACGGATGTGAGGAAAAGCGAGCAGGACTGTGAGCGAAAGTGAGCGCAGGGGAGGTTACGCAGGAGCATCAGGAAGATGCGACGTAGTGACCAAATCCCCATGGGGACGCCATCCTTCACCTGTATCGGGTGTTTTCAGAGAAGCAGGTTGCGGGCGGCAAGCTAAAATCAGCCCCGCGTAATTGTCGGGGATTTTGTTCCCTTTACTGATATTGAGCCTATACTGTATGGCAAGTTACGGAGGGTTAATTATTGTAAATGCCCCGCAGGAAACTGTGGGGTTTTATCATTTGGGATTATGCAAGAAATTGGAAAATGTTGACATTGTAGGGAGCTGGTCATACAATAAATCTAACTTGCGTTATAGCTTTAACTAAGAATTTTTTAAAAGGTACTATCTATATGGAAGAAGAAAGCTATGTAATGGACAAAATACCCGTCAAAGTGGTTTTGGCTTTAGGCGGTGGCGGAGTGCGAGGGCTTGCCCATATTGGCGTAATTCGGGCGTTGCGGAAAGATATTTCCATAAGCATGATTGCCGGTACCAGCATGGGTGCTATTGTGGGCGCTCTTTATGCGCTTAATCTGGATATCGAAGAGGTCGAGAAGAAATTATTTGGAGTTTTAGAGCGGAAAGAGATAAAAGAAATCGAAAGGCTGATCAGCGGCCATAATGTGGTTGAGGAGAAAAAAATGATTATCCAAGGATTGCTGACCTTTGTGAAAAAAATGTATCTTTTGAACCTGCGGGCGATAAAAAGATGGATTTTCAGCGGCAGAGAAGTAAATTCGATTTTTGACGAGTTAGGCTTAGACACTGATTTTAAAAAACTAAAAATTCCCTTTTCCTGCATGAGCGTTGATTTGCGCACCGGCGATGAGGTTATTATGAGTAAAGGGGAGCTTAAAGAAGCGATATTAGCTTCAGTTTCGCTGCCGGGAGTTTTTCCTCCGGTAAAAAAGGGAAATCGATTGCTTGTGGACGGCGGGGTTATCTGCAGCGTACCGGTAGACGCGGCAAAAGAGATGGATGCGGATTTGGTTATCGCGGTGGGAGTGGAATCGGCGATAGATTATAATAAAAAGCTGGGCAACGGTTTTGATATTATGTTCCAGGCGGACGCGATCAGGGCATATAAGATAAATGAGATGAAGTTAAACACCGCGGATTTAATAATCCTGCCGGAAGTGGGGCATATTAGCTGGGCAAGCTTTTCCCAGGCGCCTGAGTGTATAAAGGCGGGAGAAAAAGCGGCAGAGAAGATGAAACCGCAGATTTTAGAAATGATCCGAAAGAAACGGCGGGATAAATTCTGGAAAGGATTTTTCTCCTTTCCTAAATATAGCGATTAATGGCTTAATCGCGGTAATCTTTATTAATCTCAGTAATCAGGTATAATCCAAAAATTATACCAGAAAGAGGTCAAAAAAATGATAAAGAAAATTATTATTTCGTTATTGCTTGTGCTGTTGATAACCGTTGTGGCCGCATTTTTGTATCTGAATAACGTTTATATTCCTAAAAATCTCAAACCCCTTGTGATTTCCACGCTGGGGAAAGCGCTGGATAAAAAAGTTACAATTGATCAAGCATCGTATTTTCCCATTCGAGGCGTTTTATTTTCTAAAATAAAGATTATTAATAAAGACGGATCTCCTTTTTTAGAAATCAGCAAAGTAGATTTAAGTTTAAAATCTCTGCCTAAGCTTAAAGGTAAAGACATCTCAGCGCAGGCAAAACTTGCGGTTGCGGGGATAGCTTTTAAGCAGGAGAAATTAGAGATTAGGGGAAATGCTATGGTTGATCTGGATTTGCAAGGCATGTCCGGCACCAAGCCCATTTTTAAAGCGGTATTAAATCTAAATAATTTTCAGGTAAGCGGTATAGCACCGCTTGCGGATATCAAAAATTTAAACGGAGAAATCATTTGTACACAGAACTCTTTATCTACAAATAAGTTAGGCGTGTTAATAAACAAAGAAAAAATGGATATCGGTTTAGAAGGCACATATAGCGAAAAGGATTTAAACCTGACAAAAATCGATCTTGTTTATGGTAAAACCCATATCCAGAGCTCTGCCGAGGTGCGTAATTTTACAGACCCGGAGTTTAAAGTAAACGCTACCGGCTCGTTGAGTTTGGAAGATATCGGGAAACTGCTCATTGGCATAACTCTGCCCAAACTTACAGGCGATTGCAAATTGCAAGCGCAGGCTGGCGGTCAAATTTCCGATTTGAATTCACTTATCGCTAATGCAAAAGTTAATTTGGCCCAAGGCAGCGTGGATAAAATAAGGTTTTCCAATGTTGACTTATCGCTGACATTGGAACAGGGCATAGCTTATTTTAATCCGGTAAATTGTATTTTTTATGAGGGCAAAATTTCCGGTTCCGGAAACGCGAAAGTTTTCCAGAAAGAACTTCCGGTTACGGCGGTTCTGGATGCCCAAGGGATAAATTTAGCGCCGCTTGTAAAAGACCTTGCTGGATTGGATGTTGGTAGTGGAGATTTAAACGCGAACGTCGAAATTTCCGGGCCGGTAACGGATTTGAACGCGTTATCCGGAAACGGCGCCTTAAAGCTAACCGATGCGAAAATACAAATGCCGTCAAAACTCGGAGGTTTTGTTAAAATATTCCAATTAGATCAGCTTTCTCAAATGTTGATTTCAGAAGCATCCGCTACTTTTACTATTGCGCAAGGAAAGGTTGATACTCAGGATTTTAAAATGATTGCAGACATGGCCGAATTTGCGGCAACTGGATACGCTACTTTTACTCAATATATAGATTTTACGGTAGAGATGGATTTAGCGCCGGAGCTTAAAGACCGGGCGGGAATAGCAGGCGCGATTATCCGCAAGGTAAGAGCACACGGGCAATTACCGGATAAAATAAAGACGGATATCCTCATGCAGGACGCGATTAAAGAAGTTGTCAAGGAGACTATCAAGGAAAAAGGCGCGGAAATCTTAAAGGACGTTTTTGGACAAGAGCAGCAACAAGCCCAGCCCGAGGGCGATATTATTCAAGACCAGTTAAAGAAAGGGCTTAAGGGTTTATTTAAAAGATAGTTTTTAAAAATGCTTAGCCACAAATCTAAAATGCTATTTATTCATAATACCCGTTTGATCTTAGCGGATAAAATTGTTCGTAACGCTTGGCTTTTAGTAACCGATGGAAAAATCAAAGGGTACGGAACAGGCAAGAAGGTTCCCAAAGCCGAAGCCAAGGTTATCGACGCCAGAGATAATTATCTCAGTCCGGGATTTATTGACCTGCATATTCACGGCGATATTGAAAAGATTTCCAAGCGTCAGGCCAAGTCCGGCACAACCGCTTTTCTGCATTGCCTGCACGCCGGCAAAATCGAAAACTACGCTAAAAATATTGAAAAATCAAAGCAGGCAGAACTTTGTGGCGCGCAGTGTTTAGGCTTCTATCTTGAAGGCCCGTTTTTAAATAAAGACATGGCCGGCGCCCAGCCCAAAAGGTTTATCGTCAAGCCAGAACAGAAAAAAATTCAGAAACTAATTCGAGCCGCGGGAAAAGACATAAAAATAATGACTTTAGCCTGCGAATTTGGAAATATCGAAAAAATTCTAAAATTACTGAGGAAAAATGAAATCGTCACCGCGTTAGGGCATACAAATGCCAGTTTTGAGCAGGCAGAAAAAGCAATAGACAGTGGCGCGCATTACACTACACATATCTTTAACCGCATGGGTTCGATTTCCGCACGGTATCCGGGGATAATCGTTAAACTATTGCTGGATGAGCGGGTGACGGCGGAGGTAATTGCCGACGGAAAACACGTACATCCGGCACTCTTGAAACTTTTGATTAAAGTCAAAGGTCCGGATAAAATTGTCTTGGTCAGCGATTCCATCGCGGCAATGCCGCCGGGTTCACATAAGATGAAGTTGAAAGATAAAGTTTATTGGCTGAACAATTCTACGATTTCCGGCAGTACGCTTACGCTACTGACTGCTGTGCGCAACATGATTGATTTTACCGGGATGGATATTGCCAGTGCGGTCAGAATGGCTACTTTGAATCCGGCAAGGATAGCGGGTATTGAGAGGCAAAAAGGCAGTATTGGAGCGGGCAAAGACGCGGATATCGTTATTTTTGACAAAAATTTTAAAGTGCGGCTGACCGTAATTAAAGGAAAAATCATTAACTTATAACTTATAACTTATAACTCGAGGCATATTTATGTGCGGTATAATCGGATATATCGGTTTTGAACCGGTAGCGCCAATATTGATGCAGGGTTTAAAAAGCCTTGAGTACCGCGGTTATGATTCCGCGGGAATCGCGTTGTTGGATGGAGGTAAGTTTTTTATTTGTAAGCGGCCGTGGAAATTGAGCCGGCTATAAGAATGCTTGAAATCAAAGGCCATAAAAGGCAATGTTGGTATC
>JBDRLY010000081.1:0-5192 GCA_043812735.1 Candidatus Omnitrophota bacterium
AGTTGTCTTTGACGGGGAAGACGTGCTTACATTCGACGAGAAAGAACTTCAAGGAGTCCGCGGCGCAAAAATTTCCTACATATTCCAGGAACCGTCAACTTCGCTTAACCCTGTATTTACAATAGGTGATCAGATTAGAGAGACGGTTATGCTGCACAGGGGCATGGATAAAAAATCAGCGCTTGGTTTTTCAGAAGGCCTTCTTGAAACTGTAGGAATGCCTGCGCCAAAACAAAGATTAAGCGCCTATCCGCATGAGTTATCAGGCGGCATGAAACAGCGTGTTATGATAGCAATGGCTATCGCGTCCGGGCCGGCGTTATTGGTGGCGGATGAGCCTACAACAGCGCTGGATGTTACAATTCAGGCGCAGATATTAGCGTTACTGGATGATTTAAGAAAAACAAAAGCGCTTTCAGTTTTATTAATTACGCATGATTTATCCATTGTGGGCCAAATTGCCGATAAAGTTGCGATAATGTACATGGGCAGGATAGTGGAATATGCCCCGCTCGCCGATATAATGAATAATCCGCTTCACCCGTATACTATAGGCCTCATGAGTTGCGTGCCCAAGCCGGGCGAAGCAAAAGAGCGCCTTGTTTCGATAAAAGGCAATGTACCTGATGCCGGCCGCATACCGCAGGGCTGCAGGTTTAACCCGCGCTGCAAACTGGCTGATGATTCCTGCAGAAAAGCGGAACCCGAACTTGCAGAAGTAAAACCCGGGCATTTTGTAAGGTGTATAAAATGTCGCTGTTAGAGATAAAAAATTTAAGAAAATATTTTCCGTACAGGGCGGGACTGGCAAAGCGCCTGGTGGGGGAAGTAAAGGCCGTGGACGGAGTCTCCTTTAGCGTCGAAGAGGGGAAAACCGTTGGTTTGGTGGGAGAGTCCGGCTGCGGGAAGACGACGCTCGGAAAAATAGCTATAGGGCTATTGCCGCCAACAGCAGGCGAGGTTTCATTCGAAGGAGAAAATATTTATCATCTTAAGCGCGAGAAACTGCGCAATTTAAGGAAAGATTTTCAAATTGTGTTTCAGGATCCCTTTAATTCGCTAAACCCCAGAATGAAAATAGGCGATATTGTAGCTGAACCTTTAATTGTCCATGCCATGGGAGAGACAAAATCAAAAACGCAGCAGATGGTAAAGGGCTTACTTACGTCTGTTGAGCTTTCGCCTGATTACGCGAGACGCTACCCGCATGAATTTTCAGGCGGCCAGCGCCAGAGAATAGGTATAGCCCGCGCCATTGCTACAAACCCTAAATTGATAATTCTGGATGAACCGGTTTCAAGCTTGGATGTATCGGTGCAAGCGCAAGTGCTGAATCTTTTAATGGACTTGCAGGAAAAATTTAAAATTGCCTATTTGTTTATCGCCCATAACCTGCGGGTAATAGAGCATATGAGCGATGAAATTGTGGTTATGTATCTTGGAAAAATAGTCGAGAAATCGCCAAACCGCGAACTTTATAAAAATCCCCAGCATCCCTACACAAAAGCACTGCTTGAGGCATCACACGGCGATATATCAAAGGTAAAAGCGCTAAAAGGGGAACTACCATCGCCGATAAGTCCGCTGCCCCGAATGTTGCCGTTTGGTCTGGGTATGCTTCGGGGTGCCGAAGCATTGCCCGACAAATTACTGCATTCGGCATCGGGATGCCGCTTTCGCACCCGCTGCCCGTTTGCGTTTAAGCGCTGCGAAGAGGAAGAGCCGCAGCTTACAGAGCGCGGCCCCGCTCACTTTTGCGCCTGCCATTTGGTATAGCAAGAATATTGATATTTTTGGGCGTTTGGCATATAATATCTTGCCTATGGAAATATTAAAACCCTACATACTTTGCTTTATACCGTTGTTTGTGGCGGTGAACGCGATAGGCATTTCGCCGTATTACCTTACGCTTACCGAGGGAATGAAGCCGCGCGAGCGCCATAAAGTGGCGCGCATGTCTATTATCACGGCGACGGCAATTGCGCTTGTTTTTATATTTATCGGTAAGTTTGTATTCTGGATAATGGGTATAAGTGTTGCCGATTTTAAAATAGCGGGCGGTATTCTTCTGTTGATAATATCTATTCATCTGCTTTTGCCGGGCGAGCGCAAGAGGGTTTTCTTGAAAAAAGACGTAGGCGTATTTCCGCTGGGCACGCCCTTAATTACCGGGCCGGCAGTTTTAACCACAAGCCTGGTATTAATAGATTCCTATGGAATAATACCTACGCTGCTAGGATTTTTGCTAAATGTGGTAGTGACAATGCTTATTTTTATGCAGGTGGATCGGTTTGTGAAATTTTTCGGCGTCGGAGGCATGAGGGCGTTTTCGAAAGCAGCCGATATCCTGCTGAGTGCTTTTGCGGTTACCATGATACGCCGCGGCATACTGGAAATCCTGGGTAGTCTATGATAAGAAAAGCGAAAATAAAAGATATAAAGAAAATTCAGGAGCTTATAAATTTTTATGCAAAAAAAGACCTGATGCTTCCCCGCTCGCTTAACGAGCTGTATGAAAATTTACGGGATTTTTTTGTATATGAGGAAAAAAGCAAACTCCTTGGCTGCTGTGCACTGCATGTAAGCTGGCAGGATTTGGCTGAGGTAAAATCGGTTGCAGTTTCGCCTAAACACAGGCATAAGGGCATAGGCACAAAGCTTATTGATGCCGCGGTTAACGAAGCAAAGTTACTCGGCATAAAACAGCTTTTTGCCCTGACATACGTTCCTTTATTTTTTAAGAGGCATGGTTTCAGGCGCTTGGCAAAGTCAAAACTGCCGCATAAAATCTGGAGCGAGTGCATATATTGCCATAAATTCCCGAACTGCGACGAAACTGCCCTTATCAGGAAATTGTAAAATGGGATTAACGATAGCCGAAAAAATATTGCTCAGGCATACGAATAAGCGCGAGATAGCGCCGGGCGAGCTTATTTACGCAAAAGTGGATTTTGCTCTCGCAAACGATATAACTGCGCCCCTGGCTATAAAAGAGTTTGAGCGCTCAGGAACAAAAAAGGTATTTGATAATAAAAAAATCGCACTTGTACCGGATCATTTCACGCCCGCAAAAGATGCGAGGAGCGCCCAGCAGTGCAAGATACTGCGCGAATTCGCCAAAAAATATAATATAGTGAATTATTTTGAAGTGGGGCAGGCCGGTATTGAGCATGTGCTTTTGCCGGAGCGAGGGCTCATTTTACCGGGCATGCTGGTAGTTGGCGCGGATTCGCATACCTGTACTTACGGGGCATTGGGCGCATTTGGCTGCGGTGTCGGCTCTACGGATGTTGCGGCGGTAATGATAACGGGTAAACTATGGTTTAAGGTGCCGGAATCGATGAAGTTTATTTACCACGGCCGCCTGCGGCGCTGGGTATCGGGCAAGGATATAATTCTGCATACAATAGGCGATATAGGCGTTGACGGCGCTCTTTATAAGGCTATGGAATTTACCGGCGAGACAATGGGCATGCTTGGCATGGATGATCGGTTTACAATGTGCAATATGGCTGTTGAGGCCGGCGCAAAAACAGGCTTGATAGCTCCGGATGATATAACCGCGCGCTATGTAAGGACTGCCCTTAAGGATTATACACATCACGGTGATTTTTCTTTGTGCCACAGCGACCCTAATGCAAAATACTCTGAGGTGAGGGAATATGATTTAAAGAAACTGCAGCCGCAGGTAGCCCTGCCGCACTCACCCGCAAACGTAAAACCGGTTGCGGAGGTAAAAAAGATAAAAATTGACCAGGTGGTTATCGGCTCCTGCACAAACGGCAGGATAAACGATTTAAGAATAGCCGCGCATGTTTTAAGGAACCGCAAGGCAAAATCGACACTGCGCTTAATTATAATTCCCGCTACGCAGAAAATATATATGCAGGCGCTGCAAGAAGGCCTGATAGAGATATTTGTCAGATCGGGCGCCGTGGTTTCGCCGCCGACATGCGGGCCGTGTTTGGGCGGGCATATGGGAATTTTAGCGGAGGGCGAGCGGGCGCTTGCCACTACAAACAGGAACTTTATGGGCAGGATGGGCCATTCCAAAAGCGAGGTTTATCTCTCGAATCCGGCTGTTGCCGCGGCAAGCGCGGTTTTGGGAAGGATAGGCCATCCCGAGGAAATATGACCCATTCGGTTCAGCTCAGGGTCATCCTGAGGACTAAAAGGACGAACGGATGAAATATACGGGTAAGGTTCATAAATTCGGCGCTAATATCGATACAGATGCGATAATTCCCGCAAGATACCTTGTTACAACCGACGCGAAGGAACTGGCGTCGCACTGCATGGAAGGTTGCGACGAGACATTTATAAAGCGCGCCAAAAAAGGCGACGTTATTGTTGCCGGGAAGAATTTCGGCTGCGGCTCCTCAAGGGAACATGCGGTACTCGCGATACGGGGCTTGGGCATACCCTGCGTAATAGCGTACAGTTTTGCAAGGATTTTTTACCGCAACTCGATAAACATGGGTTTTGCGTTGTTTGAGTCGCCGCAGGCATCGCAAGATATAAAGGAAAATGACGAGGTGGAAGTAGATGCCGATACAGGCACAATTAAAAACCTTACAACAGGCAAAATATACAAAACAGCGCCTTATCCGGATTTTATAAAGGATATAATACAAAAAGGCGGATTGATGGAGTGGATAAAAAAGACACATGACTAAAACATACAAAATAGCGGTTATACCCGGCGACGGCACCGGGCCGGAAGTTGTAAACGAAGGCCTGAAGGTTATTGAGGCAATTTCAAAGAAAACCGGATTTTCCTACACTACGAAACTTTACGATATCGCCGGAGACCATTACCTTAAAACAGGCGAGGTCTTGCCGGATAAGGTATTCCAGGAACTAAAACCGTTGATGCGATATACCTGGGTGCTATCGGGCATCCTGATGTTAAACCGGGTATTTTAGAGCGCGGGGTGCTTTTAAAAATACGCTTCGGCCTGGAGCAATATATAAACCTGCGGCCGGTGAAATTGTATCCCGGCGTATGGACCCCTATTAAGGATAAAGGCCCGGATGAAATTGATTTTGTGGTGGTGCGCGAGAATACAGAAGGGCTTTATGTCGGCAAGGGTAGTTTTCAGAATAAAGGTACAAAAGACGAGGTGGCTATTCAGGAATCTGTCAATACGCGCAAAGGGGTGGAACGCTGTATAAGGTATGCGTTTGAATTT
>JBDRLY010000082.1:0-9832 GCA_043812735.1 Candidatus Omnitrophota bacterium
TAACCGATAGCCTGCCAGAGAACCTTACGTTAGATATGCCTATTATTCCTATCGGTACGCCTAATAGCGGCGATTTGAAACTTACCGACGGCGATACTGTTTTAGCGGGAGGCACATACTGGTATACCTCGATAGATTTATCAGGCACTGCCCGGCTTATATATACCGGCGATACCACCGTATATGTTTCCGGAAAAGTTACGTTTTCCGGAAACAGTTTTGTGACTACCCAGACGGCGGAAGGTAATAATATACCGGCTAATCTTACGCTGTGCATTACTACCAGCAGCGATGTAAAATTATCGGGAAATAGCATATTTTATGGTACAATATATGCCCCGATAGGCGAAGTAGGCGCACCGCAATATTCGGAAGTAGGGGTTACCGGTAATGCTGCCGTATACGGCGCGGTAATCGCAAGAGATATAGATATGTCAGGCAATGCAAAACTGCATTATGATGAGGCGCTGGTAGCCGCCGGAAGCGGCGATTCGGACAACTGGCATTTGATTTCCTGGAGGGAAGTTTTTAATCCATGATGTTAAAAAAGCAAAAAACCGCATTCGGGGTAGACATAGGCTCTTATTCGGTTAAGGCCCTGGGTATTACGCAAGAAGGGCCCCAATTTTGGCTATCTGCTATAGAGACTGAGAAAATACTTGGTAGCGATAAGCCCGCTATAGTCAGCGCGCTTAAAAAGGTAGTTGCGGCAGGTAATATGGCATCTCTTCCGGTAGGCGTAGCTATATCCGGGCAGTTCGTGATTGTACGTACCGTAGTTTTGCCGATGATGACTAACGATGAATTGCGTAGCTCGCTTACGTACGAAGCGGAGAAGCATATTCCGTTTAAAATAAGCGAAATGCAGCTGGATTTCAAGGTGCTTGCAAGCGGGTTACCGGAGAACAAAATGAAGGTGCTGCTTGTCGGCGCAAAAAAAGAAACTATCGAAGAGACAGTTGCTAACCTTGAGGCAGCAGGACTTTTGGCGTCGTTTATTGATATAGACGGCTTTGCAAGCGTGAATGCGCTTGAGTTTGCGGCTTTTACAGAGGCTCAGAATAAAACATGCGCTGTGTTGGATGTAGGCCACAAATTAGCGAATATCACGGTAGTGAGCAATTTTTCGCCGTTTTTCTTAAGAGATATTTCCATAGCCGGCGCAGACATAATTTTATTTGTCAAAACCGAACTGGGCGTGTCTTTTGAGGAAGCAGAGAACCTGCTTAAAAATCCCGGCGATGCCTTTACGAGTACGCAGGCCGCCATGAGAAGCGTCATGGAGCGCCTTGCGGGAGAAATAAGGGCATCTTTCGATTATTGCGAAAGCCAGTCAGAAGTACTTATTGAAAAAGTGTTTCTTTCCGGCGGCTGCGCAAATTTTGCCGGCTTTGCAACATTGCTGAAAGAAATGCTGGGTATGGAAGTTGTGCAGTGGAAGCCTTTATCGAAGCTGCTTATCCCTCCGCAATTAAAAGTAAAGGCACTCGGCGCCGGAAGCGAGATGGCAGTTGCAGCGGGTTTGGCAATAAGGAATGTTAAATGATAGAGATAAATCTTTTGCCTGAGGGTTTAAGAAAAAAACCAAGAATAGGCTTTTCCGCGGAGTATCTAAAATTTGATTTTGCCCCCGCGCTTAAACGCGCGGTAATCGTATTCGCAATAGTACAGATGTGCCTATTCGCGATGAGTTTATTCGGCATAATAAATGTTTCTACGCTTGGTCCAGGGCAGAAGTCGCTTGAGGCAGACAGGCGCAATGTACTAGCGCTGAAAGACCAGGAAAAAACGCTTAACGCGAAATTGAGCAATATAGATGCCTTTTGCAAAAAACGGTTTTTGTGGTCCAGGGAACTCAACGAATTATTAAATTCCGTTACGCCGGGTATCTGGCTTACCGATATTTCGATAGGCAAGGAATCCAAAGGGGTGCCGGGGCGGTCTTTTATAATTAGGGGCGTATCGGCGTCAAATAAAGGCGGCGAAACGGCGTTAATCAGCAAGTTCATCCATAGCCTGAAAACCAATATTTTATTCTCCGGAGATTTTAGTGATATAAAAATAGTTTCGAGCAATCGCGACAAAGTAAGAGATGTGGATGTTATGAAATTCGTTATAGCATGCCACCTTAAGGAAAATTAGTGCAATGAAAATACCCGATATAAAACTTAAGAAGGAATACAAGGTACTGATAGGCGTATTAGCCGGCGTGCTGTACGTATACTTTATATTTGTGCCTTCGCTAAAAGGCGCGCTGAAAGGCTTTAATAGAATTCGCATGATTCGCAGCGAATACGCGGCGACAAAACTGGATATTGCCAATATGGGAAAGATGAAAGTGCGCCTCGATGAATTAAAAAAGAGTACGGATGATTTTGAGTCGCGCCTCGTAAGAGAAGAAAATATAAATTATTTGCTCGGCGAGCTCTCCAAAATGGCAGTTTCGTCAAATGTAAAAATTATAAGTATAATCCCCCAGAAACCCGAAGGCGAGCTTTTTGCCGCATACGGAAGGATACCGCTCAGCATCGAACTTAAGGGCGGGTATCACTCGCTGGCAATGTTTATCAACAGGCTGGAGTTCGCAAATTATTTTATGAGCGTAGAAGACATAAAAATCGAAGCGGACCCGCAGGATGCCTTAAGGCATGATTGCAAACTGCTGGTTTACGCCTATACGGCCAGGAAAAAATGAAACCCTTTAAAACTAAATATATTTTGCTATTAGCCGTTTGCCACTTGCTATGTGCGAGCGGTTTGATTGCCGAAGAGATTTTCACGTACGACGCCAAAGGAAAAAGAGACCCGTTTATGCCCCTTGTGACGAAAGAAGGAAGGATTATCGTTGATAAACCGTCCGTAAACAGCATCGAAGACGTAAAGCTTGACGCAATTATATGGGACGTTCAAGGGAAAAGCCTGGCTATGATAAACGGCGAGGTTGTGGCAGTGGGCGAGCTTATCGGGGATTTTAACGTTGCGGCGATAGATTCGGATTCGATTACCCTTGAAATAGACGCAAAAGAGTATAAAATTTATATAGAGCAATAAATCGAGGTGCTTAATGAAAAATAAATTTTTAAAAGTTTTCGTATCGGCCGTTTTTATATGCTATACCCTATGTCCCGTGTTTTATATGTGGGCCGAAGCGCAGGAAGAGGCTAAAGGCGAACGCCTTTCGGGAAGCATAACTTTTGATTTTAAAGATGCGGAAATAAACAGCGTCCTTAAAATAATTTCCATGCGCTCCGGAGTCAATATTGTAGCAGGGCCTGAGGTCCAGGGAACGGTTACGATGCGCCTTGTGGATGTGCCCTGGGAGAAAGCCCTGGATGTGATTCTTAAAACATACGGTTTTGCCTATGAGCGGCAGGGCAACGTTATAAGGGTAACTACTTCCGAGCATCTTTCAAAAGAGGGTTTACAGACGGAGGTGTATACCCTCAATTATGCAAGGTCTAAAGAAATTGTAGAGGGCGTAAGGGACATGCTTTCCGAGAGAGGCAAGATGCGTTATGATGAAAGGGCGAACGTCCTTATCGTGACCGATATAGCCAGTAACCTTTACAAAATCAGCCGCGTTGTTGCCGAGTTAGATAAACGTACCACGCAGGTATTAATTGAGGCAAAGGTTATAGAAACAGTTTTAAGCCCCACGGAAAGCCTGGGCATAAACTGGAACGTTGAGGTAACGGCATCAGGCGCCAAGCGGCCCAGTACTTTTCCATTCCGCTCAGAAGGCCTGAAACCGATATCCAGCAACGTTGCTGAATTTTTTCCCAAGGGCGATGATGCCGCGGATTTTCCAACGCTGGCGATACCGGCTTTTCCGCTGACTCCAGGTTCGCTTTCGCTGGGGACGACGGTAGGGCAATTTACTTTCGGGACTTTGGATTTTTCAAATTTCTCGGCGATATTAAGAATGATTTCTTCGCGCACCGATACAAAACTTATCGCAAACCCGAGGATCGCAACATTAAATCATAAGCCGGCAATAATTCAGGTAGGCGATACGTATAAGTTGCCAAAATTCGAATTAAATGAATCTACGGGTAGATACGAAATCGTAGGTTTCGGCGACGAAATAAAGGTCGGCGTAATACTTAGCGTAACGCCGCATATAAACGATAAAAAAGAAATTGTGGTGGAACTTCATCCGGAGGTGTCTTCCTACGAGGGGACGGTGGTGATAGCGCAGACCGCCACAACTCAGACAACAGCCCTTAGATTTAACAAGCGCGAGGCAACTACGCAGGTTATGGTAAGAGACGGCGAAACAATCGCGATAGGAGGTCTTGTAAGAGAAGATGTAAGCGAAACAAGGACGAAAGTTCCTATACTGGGGGATATTCCTATTTTGGGCCTGCCCTTTACGTATAAAAGCAAAACGGTTACAAAGAAAGATTTATTGATATTTGTTACTATACGGCTTTTGGATGGAGGGCAGCCTTTACCTGCGGATACAACAGCGGAGTTGATAAGCCAGCCGTTACAGACTACAGCGGCGACTACCGCCAAAGAGGTACCTGCCGCAGCCGCTAAAACAACCCGAGAAAAAAACAGCGGCAACAAGGGATATCTTTTAAAGAAAGATTAAAAATTAAATATTAAAAACACAGACCAAAAATATAGATATTTCTTTTGACTGTTTTTACATTTTTGGTCTTTAATTTTGTTTTTATGGAGACGAGATACACAATGACGGCAAGGTTTTCAAAGTGCGGTGCTATGAAATATATATCGCACCTGGATATTTTAAGGTTATTTCAGCGCTCATCCAGGAGGGCTGCGCTGCCGGTTGAAATATCCCAGGGATTTAGCCCAAGAATGCGCATATCGATAGAGCCGGCGCTGAAGCTCGGCGTGGAATCAGAGAATTTATTTGCAAAGTTTAAATTGACCAGCCTTTTAGACGCAGATGAGTTTAAAAACCGGCTACAGGCGCAATTGCCCCAAGGTATAGATATTATCGAGGTAAAAAATGCATAAGGAAATATTGATAAATGTAGAATCGCAGGAAATCAGAGTTGCTATTCTGGAAAACAATATGCTTGAGGAATTTTTCGTAGAAAGGCCTACAGAAAAACCCATGGCAGGGAATATCTACAAAGGAAAGGTTGTATCCGTTGTAGCCGGTATTCAGGCGGCATTTGTTGATGTGGGGCTTTTGAAAAACGGCTTTTTGTATGTTTCCGATATAATGGGCCCTGCAGCTGAACTTGAAGAGCTTTTTGCCGAGGACGCGGAACCGAATTCTTTTAGAAAAGATACCAATGTACCTATACAGACTTTGGTGAAAAAGGACCAGGAAATTATGGTCCAGATAATAAAAGAACCCTTCAGTACAAAGGGTGCGCGCCTTTCGACTCATATAACGCTTCCCGGAAGATACATTGTTTATATGCCGTCAGAAAAGCATATCGGCATATCGAGAAAGATAGACCAGCCGGATGAGCGCGCCCGTTTACGCGCAATTGTAAAGGAAATTTTAGGACGTACCCATGCTGGTATAATTATCAGGACGGCGGGTGAGAAAAAGTCAAAGAGGGAAATATACAGGGATTATAAATATCTGGCGCGGACGTATCACAGGATAAAAATAAGGGCGCAGAGGCACAAGACGCCCGCGGTTCTTCACGAAGAGCACGAACTTATTTTGCGTATCATCAGGGATTATTTAAGCGATGACGTATCAAGAATTACGATTGACGACAAGGTGCAATACAGGAAGGCTTTGAAATTTCTGTCGATTGTTTCGCCGCATATGCGCTCCAAGCTATGTTTTTATAGCGGCGATACGCCTCTGTTTGAGAATCGCGGCATAGAAAAAGAAATAAACAAAATTTACGAAACGAAGGTCCACCTTAAATCAGGCGGCTGTATAGTGATCGAGCAGACAGAAAGCCTTGTTGCGGTAGATGTAAATACAGGAAGCTACACAGGCAAGAAAAGCCACGAGGAAACGGTTTATCGCACAAACCTTGAGGCGGCGAGGGAGCTGGCGAGGCAGGTACGCTTGCGGGATTTGGGAGGGATTATCGTTGTTGATTTTATAGATATGGAACTGGAGAAAAACCGCAAAAGCGTGTTAGCCGCGCTTAACGAGGCGATGCGACGCGATAAGGCAAAATACAATATTCTCGGACTTTCGGAAATAGGCCTGCTTGAAATGACGCGCCAGCGAATAAGGAAGGGAATAGAAAGCGTCGTATATCAGGATTGCCCTTACTGCACCGGCCGCGGTAAGATTTCTTCGGTGCTGTCGGTATCTATAAAGGTAAGCAAGCTTCTGGAGAAACACTTAAAAGACGCGCGTGTAAGGCAGGCGGAACTTCGCGTGCATCCCGACGTAGCAGGGCGCCTATTCGGCCAAGACAGGGGCATGATTAAGGAAATGGAAAGGCGCTTCAGGGTGAAAATAACAATAATACCTGACGAGGATTTGCACCTGGAGGATATCAAGCTCTCTTGACGAAATTGCATCTAATATGGTAAAATTCAAATGAGGACGTGGGTTACGGAGCGCAGCGACGTAACCCACTGTCCGAATTTACCCCCACTGTTTCGTTTTGCTTCGCTTTGCTTCACAAAACGAAACAAAACGGTGGGGGTCAATTCGCAGACGCCCCACACCCGGATACTAGTCTTGGGCTACAACTTATACTCCTTTTAGTCGCATAAGTTGTCTGCTCATTGAAGGAGGATTAATATGGAACTTTATGCGGTGATTGAATGCGGTGCAAAGCAATACAGGATAAAACCCGGCGATAAAATTGAGGTGGAAAAAATAGACAAGGAACCCGGCAAAGAAATAGCGCTGGATAAGGTATTGCTCATTTCCGAGGGCGGGAAGATTTCCGTAGGCGCACCTTATATTTCCGGCGCAAAAGTTCTCTGCGTTGTATCCGAGCAGACAAAAGGCCCTAAAAAAATATCGTTTAAATTCAGAAGGCGCAAAGAATCCCAGGTAAAACGCGGACACAGGCAAAAATTGACGCGCCTGGAAGTCAAAGAAATAAAAACAAAATAGGATGATTAAGGAGGTATACTGTGGCACATAAAAAAGGTATGGGTTCAACCAGAAACGGGAGAGATTCTGCCGGCAAACATCTCGGCGTGAAACGCTACGGAGGCGAGAGTGTGCGTACGGGTACGATTATACTTAGGCAGCGCGGCAGTAAATTTATGCCGGGGCCTGGCGTAGGGATGTCGAAGGATTTTACGCTTTTTGCCAAGGTGGACGGCAAGGTAGTATTTCCGAAGCGCGGCGTTGTTGCTGTTGTTTCATAAGTGTTTATTGACCGGGCTAAAGTATTTATTAAAGCAGGGGACGGCGGAGACGGCTGCAGAAGCTACTACCGCGACAAATGGACACGGCACCCTATTCCCAACGGCGGAGACGGGGGAGACGGCGCAGATGTAATTATGCGCGCCGATAGTAACCTGCAAACCCTTTACGACTTCAAATACCAGCAGCATTTCCGCGGTAAAGACGGCAGAAACGGTTCAAGCAAAGATAAAAAAGGTAAAACCGCCCCTCCTCTTTTAGTTCTAGTTCCGCGCGGCACATTAATAAAAGACGCATCTACTCTCGATACGCTTCGCGACTTGGCTCATCCCGGCGAAGAAGTCATTGTGGCTAAGGGCGGCCGCGGCGGAAGAGGAAACTGGACCAAGAAGGAAGCAACAAATGGAAAAAAGGGAGAAGAGAAAACGCTTCTCCTGGAACTTAAACTTGTCGCGGATGTAGGAATAATCGGGTATCCCAACGCCGGAAAATCCACGCTCATTTCCAAGATAACAAACGCAAGGCCCAAGATAGCCGATTATCCGTTTACGACAAAAGCCCCCCTCTTAGGCGTAGTAAAACTGCCTGAGGGCGAGTTTGTCATGGCGGATATACCCGGCATTATTGAAGGCGCGCATTCGGGAAAAGGATTAGGGCTGGATTTTTTGCGCCACATAGAACGCACAAGAATTCTGGTGCATTTGATAGATATGGCCGGCGTGGACGGACGCTTGCCGCGGGATGATTACGCTAATTTAAATAGAGAACTCGAGTCTTATTCTAAATTACTGGTCGCTAAGCCGCAAATAGTTGTTGCCAATAAAATGGATTTGGAAGCGGCGCAAACGAATATGGCAGTGTTTAAAAACTCGCATAAAGTTAAGTGCCTGGCTATTTCGGCAATAAAAAAAGAAGGTACAAAGGAATTGATTTGGGAAATATGGAAGAGCTTAAAGGAACTGAAAGAGTAAAACAATACCTAAAGGGTATCGGGCGTATTGTCATAAAGCTGGGGACAAGCATTGTAGCTCCCGCTGCGTCGTTGGATAGAGCGCTTCTTGCAGCTATAGCGGCTCAAGTGAGCGAACTCAAAAAAGGCGGTGTTGACGCTGCAGTTGTGACATCAGGCGCTATCGGCACAGGTATTGGATTGCTGAAATTGAAATCCAGGCCCAAAGGTTTACCCATGCTTCAGGCATCCGCCGCAATAGGGCAGTCTCATTTGATGAAGGCGTATGATGAAGCCTTGCGCACAAAAGGCCTTCTGGCGGCACAGGTATTATTGACGGCAGAGGACTTAAGGGACAGAAAAAGATACCTCAATGCCCGTAACACAATTTTAACATTGCTGGATAACGGCGTGGTCCCCGTCATAAATGAAAATGACACCGTATCTATAGATGAGATAAAATTCGGCGACAACGATACTTTATCCGCGCTCGTGGCAAACCTTATAGGCGCGGATTTGCTGATAATTTTGACTGATGTCGACGGATTTTATCATAAGGGCAGGATTATGCATACGGTAGAAGCGATAACTCCCGAACTGGAAAAATCCGCATCCGGTTCCAGCGCCGAGTTGACGCTCGGCGGCATGGCAAGCAAGCTTCAAGCGGCGAAAATCGTAACTTCCTCCGGCATAGCAATGGTAATCGCAGACGGCAGGAAAGAAAATATTATCGGCAAAATAATAGCCGGCGGGGAATCCGGGACTATATTCCTTCCAAAGGGGAAGCTTACGGCGCGTAAGCGCTGGCTGGGCTTTACCGCTAAGACAAAGGGAACAGTTGTGGTTGATAGCGGCGCAAAAAAAGCACTGAGCGAAGGAGGCAAAAGCCTGCTTGCCTCCGGTATAAAAAATGTAAAAGGTAACTTTGACATAGGAGATGCGGTTAGTATAGTTGGCGAGGATAATAAAGAATTTGCAAGAGGGCTTGTAGATTATTCGTCGCCGGATATACATAAGATTATGGGAAAGAAAACAAGCGAAATAGAAAAAATATTAGGTTACAGATATTATGACGAGGTTATCCATAGGGATAACATGGTCGTATTAAAGGATTAGTAAGCCATAAAATGAAATTAAAGCAAGAGATTATAAAGATAGCGCAGGGTGCAAGAAAAGCATCAACACAGTTAGCGAATTTACCCGCTTCAGTTAAGAATAAAGCGCTTCTTGCTATGGCGAAGGCGCTTGTATCTGGCGGGAAATCGATAATTTCCGCGAATAAAAAAGACGCGGAAATTGCCCGCTCCAGAGGCGCGTCGAAGGCGTTTATCGATAGATTAATTGTGGATAGAAAGAAACTTAACGCCATGGCGCAGTGCTTGAAAGAACTTGCCAGATTGCCCGAACCCGTAGGAGAAGCCATATCGCAATGGTCAAGGCCTAGCGGTATTTTAATAAAAAAAGTAAGGGTTCCCCTGGGTGTATTACTTATTATTTATGAGTCGCGCCCGGATGTTACAAGCGATTGCATGGGGTTGTGCCTCAAATCCGGAAATGCCGTGATACTGCGCGGCGGGAAAGAGGCGCTCCGTACC
>JBDRLY010000083.1:0-17140 GCA_043812735.1 Candidatus Omnitrophota bacterium
CACACAAGTAAAACCGATACTAACTTTAAAGGGTTCTCGCTTGGCCTTATGCTTTTACAATCAGGCTCTGCAACTATTCCTATAAGCGGTTATTTCTTCCGAGCGCACCAGCTAAGCCCAAGCCCGCTTGATGTAAAAATAGGTTTAGGCGCCTATACGCAGCTATTGGCCAGTACCGATAACCTAATTTATTTCTGGCAAATGGCAACAACACAAGTACCTTTGGGTGTTTTTATCCGCAGTTATGATAACCTATTATCGTACATAACCCAAACATGGGACCTTACACCGGCTTATTTAAACGAGCCCGTTAACCTGACTCTTGTAAAAAATAACACTGCGTACGGCCTTGAATATGACTTTCCTAAGGTGCGCTTAGGGTTTGAATATAAGAGCGGAAAAATATTCGATACGCTTTCCTTAGATGGCACCCAGGGAAACTATTATTTTAACTATTCAAACCGAAACTCAAAATACGATTTATTTGCGGATAAAAACACTTTTGCGTTTGGTGTTGAAGAGTTGCCTGTTGCGATGGGTAAAGACAAGACGATGTTTCTAAATGCGGAGCTTTCCCTTAATAAAGCATCCGGCAGACAATTGCAGAATTATATAACGCTAATGCTTGATATGCCCCTGGAAAACGATAACAGGCTTAGAATTAACGCCTCTAACGCAAAATCGAAACCTGTGGCCGATATAGAGAAATTCGATGAAGAAACACTTCTGTTTGCCTCAAACAACGGAACAAAGGTCATAATCGGCATCGATGAGAGCAAAGATTACGACTCAATGCTTAGCTACCTAAAAGAAGATATTGGTGTCACAGACGGCAAGCACCTCAAATGGACCCTTGCGACATTTTCCGCTATTCTAACCGACATTAATTATAATCCCGAGAAAAGTTATTTTGACGGTACTCTGTCCAACCCTGAAATTTACCAGCTCATAAAGGACGACCTTGATTACAAAGTAGCTCTGGGCAACCCCGATAAAGTGCTTGCGTGCAGGGACGTAGCTTTATTTTTAACAACGCTTGCAAAAGACTTGCAGGTTCCCGGGGTAGAAACAGTTCCCATCAGGGTATTTAAAAAAGACCGCTGGCATGACGTTGCAATGATAAAAGATGAAACCGGCATAACAATAATAGATGAAAAAGCCGTGTATATCATCAATACCGGCGACGTGGAAGTGGCGTGGAATACCTACCAGAAAGCTAAGGGTAATATCGCGCTTGATCATAGCATTTATACTCCCGATGGAAAATTACTGGGCATGTTTACAACTCCGGAAGGAGAGCAAATACAGCAATCACTGCTTCTTCTGGGCAAAAACGATGATGCCGGGGATTTACTTAAGGATTTAATTAGGTAGGAAAAAGTTTGCTGGCAACTTTAACCGGCGCATAACTTCTTCTATGAATACGGCATGGCCCTAATTTTTCTAATGCAACACGGTGTTCTTTAGTGCCGTAGCCCTTATGTTTAGCAAAACCGTAGCCGGGATACTTCAAATCGTAACCCTCCATAATTCCATCACGCAACACCTTCGCCACTATTGATGCCGCGGCAATTGACATGGACTTTCTGTCTCCGCCGATTACGTTCTGGGACGGTGCAGCTGTCCTTGGTTTTATCAAGCCGTCAACAAGGAAAAAATCCGGCTTCGGCTTTAGTGCGCGCAGGGCGCGTTCCATCGCAAGGCGAGTTGCCCTGTAAATATTAAGCGAGTCTATCCGTTTATGGTCAACAATGCCGATGCCTATATGGGCTTTTTTCTTTAATTCACCCAGCGCCCTTTGGCGGGACTTTGGGGTGAGTAACTTAGAATCATATATTCTTGACTTAAAACGGAAATCCCGCAGTATGACTGCCGCCGCTACTACGGGACCTGCCCACGGGCCGACACCTGCTTCATCGATACCCGCGATTAATTTATACCCTAGTGTTATATTTTTTCTTTCAAACTTCGTAAGTGCATGAGGGCTATGTTTGCGCCTTTTCTCCACGCATCGCCTCTTCTACCTTTACAGCTTTTCCTACTCTCTTCCTGAGATAATATAGTTTTGCCCGCTTCACCTTACCGGGCTTGACGACTACCACTCTTTCCACGAAGGGCGAGTGCAACGGAAAAATTCTTTCAAGGCCCTCGCCGTAGGAAATCTTGCGCACGGTAAAACTGGCGCCCATACCCTTGCCGCGCTTACGTATTACAATACCCTCGAATGCCTGGATACGCGTCTTGTCCTCTTCGACAATTTTTACGTATACCTTTACGGTATCACCGACATTAAATTTCGGGATTGATTTCTTTAGCTGGGCCTCTTCTATCAACGTTACCTTGCTCATCGTTATTCACCTTTTCCTTTCACGTGCTTTTTATGTAATAAGTCCGGTCTTCTTTTTTTTGTCCGCTCAAGCGCCATATTGTGGCGCCACTGTTTTATTTTCTCATGATCGCCGGAAAATAAAACCGGCGGAACTTTCATCGAGCGGAATTCCCGCGGCCTGGTATAATGCGGGTATTCCAGTAATCCGTGCGAAAAAGAATCAAATTCGTTTGACGTTTCATCGCCAAGCACGCCAGGCACAAGGCGCGCGAGAGCGTCTAATAATACCATTGCCGGCAACTCTCCGCAAGTCAGAACATAGTCGCCGATAGAAATTTCATCCGTTACAATCGCTTCCCTTACGCGCTCGTCAATGCCCTCGTAATGCCCGCACAAAAGCACCAGATGTCCGTGGCCGGCGAGTTTCCGCGCTATATCATGCGTAAGTTTTTCCCCCTGCGGCGTAAGCAGCACTACCCGCGTCTTTGGCTTTTTTAATTTTTCAACAGCCAGAAATATCGGCTCGGCTTCCATTACCATGCCGGGGCCGCCGCCGTAGGGTTTGTCGTCTACTTTTTTATGCTTATCCTTGGAGTAATCCCTGATGTTGTGAATATGTATATTAACAAGCCTCTTTTCCTGCGCCCTCTTTAAAATGGATTCATTTATGACTGGGCCGAACATCCCCGGGAACAAAGTCAATATATCAATTTTCATCGTAGTAAAGTAATATAAATTCGAAATCCTAAATTCGAATTTCGTATTTAAGCAATTACGTCTTCTTTCTTGAGAATCGCCTTGACCGTCACTGACGGAATCGCGCCGACGCCAACCCAGTGTTTTGCGCGCTCCTTGTTGAGCTTTACAAACGGCGGATTCTTAGATGGGTCATAGTAACCCAGTTCCTCTATCGGTTTTCCGTCGCGCGCCCTATGCGAATCAATAACGCATATCCTGAAATGCGGCGTTTTCTTTGTGCCGAGTCTTTTTAACCTTATTGCTACTGCCATGTTCTCTCCTTCCTGTTTTTTATAATACCTTTTCGCGCCAAATCCGCGCGCCGAGTTTATGTAGTTTTTCTTCCAGCTTCTCGTAACCTCTGTCCAAATGATACACCCTGGCAATCTCCGTCCTGCCGCTTGCGCAAAGCCCCGCCAATACCAGCGCCGCCGAAGCCCTTAAGTCCGACGCCATAACGGGAGCGCCTGATAAGTGCTCCGAGCCCTTTACTATTGCGCTCGGCCCTTCAAGCATAATCTGGGCGCCCATTCTGTTTAACTCGCTTACATGCATGAACCTGTCCGGATATATCTTCTCGGTTATCACGCTTATCCCCCTGGTTACACACATGAGGGCCATCATCTGCGCCTGCATATCCGTAGGAAATCCCGGGTAAGGAAGCGTTGTGACATCAACCGGCTTAAGCGCCGTTTTGTACTCTACCTTTATATCATCCCCAGAAACTCTTACTCCAATGCCGGCCTCAGACAATTTATCTATAACAGCGCCCAAATGATCCGCCCTTGCGCCTTTTATCGTAATATTACCCTTGGTCATCGCGGCGGCAAGCATATGAGTTCCGGCTTCTATCCTATCGGGTATAACCGAGTGTTCCGCGCCGCGCAACCGCTTAACCCCTTCTATTTCTATCGTATGAGTCCTCTGCCCTTTTATTTTTGCGCCCATTTTTACAAGAAATTCCGCGAGGTCGACAACTTCCGGCTCCGATGCGGCATTTTCAATAACTGTTTTTCCCTTTGCAAGCGTTGCCGCCATCATAACATTTGCCGTCGCTAACACAGAAGAGCCGAACGCGCCGCCTAAATAAACATTATTTCCTTTTAACTGCGGGGCCCTCGCGTTGATATAACCGTGCTCTATTTCTATATGCGTATTTAATGCCTTAAGGCCCTTTAAATGCAAATCGATGGGCCTGGGGCCTATAATGCATCCTCCGGGCATGGAAACCCTGGCTTTTTTTCTCCTGCCAACCAAAGGGCCTAAGACGCATACGGATGCGCGCATCGTTGAGACAAGTTTGTACGGCGCCTCTACCCTGGAATACCCTTTTGGCTCGACTATTATAGCGCTATCATCCATCTGCACCTTAACGCCCAGGTTACGCAATATTTTCATCATCGTGATAACGTCAACCAGCTCGGGAACATTCTTTATTACGCAGCGCTCGTCAGTAAGCAGCGTTGCGGCTAAAATCGGCAGGGTGGCATTCTTTGCGCCGCTCACTCTGACCGTGCCTGAAAGTTTTCTGCCGCCTTCAATAATTAATTTGTCCATACAGCCTTTATTACTCTTTCAATACCGTTATAATCTTTAACTGTACTTATATCTGAAAAACCCTTATCCGATAACATTTCGCCGACAGCGCCGCGTTGCCCGTCACCCATTTCAAATACTACAAAGCCGCCATTGTTAAGGTAACCGGGAGCTTCATTTACTATCCGCCTGTAAAAATCCAATCCGTCGGCTCCGCCGTCAAGCGCAAGGCGCGGTTCTCTTTGTACGCATGGGGCTAACCCTGCAATATCTCCGCTGGGTATATACGGCGGATTAGAAACTATCAGGTCAAAGTTTTCTCTTTCGCAGAATTCGTTTCTAAGCGGATTTACCGCCTCAAATAAATCGCCGCAAAAAAAATCTATTTTATCGCTGACACCGTTAAGCGCCGCATTTGCCCTTGCAAGCTCCAGCGCTTTCTGTGAAATATCGGTGGCGTATATTCTACAATTATTGAGCAGTTTTGTCAAACAGATGGCTATATTGCCTCCTCCCGTACCGACATCCATAATTCGCCCTGCGCCGACGGTGTTCCGCAGCGCATAATGCGCGATGGCGGCTTCCACAAGTATTTCTGTTTCCGGCCGCGGTATAAAAACCCCCTCTTGTGTTTTAACCCTTAAGCCGTAAAATTCGGTTTCGCCTAAAATATACTGAAGGGGACAACCGCTTATAAAGCGCTCAATAAGCGCGTGAAAATTTTCAAGCTGCTGTTTTTGGATATCGTTATCAAATATATATAAAAAACTGCGCTTTATTCCTAGGGTAAACGCCAGCAATTCCTCGGCATTTCTGCGCGCAGCTTCCGCGCCGGCCTGGCTTAGTTTTAGCGAGGCATCATTTATAATCCTAACAATATTATTTTTGCGCAAGCTTTCGTTCGGCATTGCGCAACGCGCTAAATATCTCATCGAGTTCGCCTTCCAAAACCTTTTCCAGCTGATAAACGCTGAAACCTATCCGGTGGTCGGTAATCCTCCTCTGCGGAAAATTATAGGTGCGTATCTTTTCGCTTCTGTCACCTGTCCCTATTTGTGCGCGCCTTTGCGTAGCGATCTTTGCCTGTTCATCACTGCGCGCTTTATCCAATAACCGCGCGCGCAACACTTTCATTGCCTTGGTTTTATTCTTAAGCTGCGAGCGCTCGTCCTGACAGGCAACAATTACCTCGCTCGGTATATGGGTGATCCTGACGGCGGAATCTGTTGTATTTACACCCTGGCCTCCGGGGCCCGTTGCCCTGAATGACTCTATTTTTAAATCCTTAGGGTTTATTTCTATATCCACTTCTTCTGCTTCAGGCAAAACGGCAACCGTTGCGGTAGACGTGTGTATCCTGCCTGATGCCTCGGTTGCGGGGACGCGCTGGACTCTATGAACCCCTGATTCATATTTGAATTTCCCATAAGCGCCCTGTCCTTCTATCGCGAATATTACTTCTTTAAAGCCTCCCGCCTCTGTAGAATGCGTATTCATTACGTCCGCCTTGAAATTGCTTTTCTCGGCATACTTCACATACATCTTAAACAAATCCGCCGCAAACAGGCTTGCCTCAAGCCCGCCGGTGCCTGCACGGATCTCAACGATGCAGGATTTCTGAGTATCCGGGTCTTCTTCAACGCTCATCTCTTGTAAAATAGTAAAGAGTTTGGTGTTTTTTTCTTCAAGCCAGTTAAGCTCTGTCTTCGCAAGTTCCTTTATATCCTGCTCATCGCTCTCAAGCAGTTTGCGCGCTTCGCGAATATCGTTCTGTATTTTAAGGTATTCGTCGTATTTCTCGAAAGATGGCTTAAGCGCCGCCAGCTCTTTAGCGTAGGCCCTGTAAAGGTTAGTGTCAGCTATTACCTCTTGCTTGGATAATAACTCCTGCAATTCGATGTATCTCTTTCTGTTGCGCTCAAGCCGCTCAAGCATTTTTCTGGTATTTCCTGCGGAATTTCTCTACCCTGCCTGCGGTATCAATAAGTTTCTGTTTTCCCGTAAAGAACGGGTGGCACTTGGAGCAGATTTCCACTTTGATATTCTGCTTTGTAGAACGCGTGTGGATTACCTCGCCGCAGGCGCAGGTAATCGTTGTTGTCTGATACTGCGGATGAATTTTATCCCTCATTTAGACACCTCCCTGTATCCGTGCTGGTTCATCGACATTAAGAACTCAGCGTTAGTCTTTGTTTTTGACAGTTTATCCAGTAAAAGTTCCATAGCCTCGACCGATGAAAGCTCATTTAGGGCCTTCCTCAGGAGCCAAACCCTTTTTAACTCATCCGGATGCAGCAATAATTCTTCGTGGCGCGTATTGGAGCGCTTTATGTCAATCGCCGGATATATCCTGCGCTGGAATAAATTCCTATCAAGCGTAAGTTCCATATTACCCGTGCCTTTAAACTCTTCAAAAATAACGTCATCCATTCTGCTGCCCGTATCAATGAGCGCGGTTGCGATTATGGTAAGTGAGCCGCCCTCCTCCACCTTTCTCGCGGCGCCGAAGAACCTCTTGGGGTTTTTCAGGGCATTTGCGTCGACACCGCCCGAAAGAACCTTGCCGCTGTGCGGCGTTATGGCATTATGGGCGCGCGCCAACCTTGTCATACTGTCCAGCAAAACCACTACATCTTTTTTATGCTCAACCAAACGTTTTGCTTTCTCTAAAACCATATCCGCAACTTGTACGTGGCGCTCCGCCGGCTCGTCAAATGTCGAGCTTATGACCTCGCCTTTAACAGAGCGCTGCATGTCGGTTACTTCCTCGGGGCGTTCGTCTATCAAAAGCACGAACAAAACCGTGTCGGGATAATTTTTTGTGATACTGTTTGCCACCTTTTGCAGCAATACTGTCTTGCCGCTATACGGCGGGGCGACTATAAGGCCCCTCTGGCCCTTTCCCAGGGGAGTCAATAAGTCCATTACCCTAGTCGACAACTCGCCTGCTTCGCTTTCCAGCATGAAGCGTTCATTAGGATAAAGCGGCGTAAGGTTGTCAAAAAGAATCTTTTCTTTTATCTGCTCGGGATTTTCCCAGTTTACCGCTTCAACTTTCAAGAGGGCAAAATAGCGTTCGCCTTCTTTCGGCGGCCGTATTTGTCCGCTGACGGTGTCTCCGGTACGCAGGGTAAATTTCCTTATCTGCGAAGGCGAAACATATATGTCATCCGGACAAGGCAAATAATTGTAGTTGGGGCTTCTTAAGAAACCAAAACCATCGGGTAAAATTTCCAAAACACCCTCTCCGAACATAGAACCTTCCTTTTCAATGTTCGCCTGAAGGATTTTAAAAATCAGTTCCTGTTTTTTGAGCGCGCTAACGCCCTCCAGATTAAGCTCTCTCGCAAGTTTGTTCAGGTCCGAGATCTTCATCTGCTTTAATTGTACTATGTCCATTTTTACCTCCGCGCCAACTTTTCCCATATTTGCCCTGCCTGTCTGCGTGTTTGCTTGATTGTTTTTGAATTATCTATTATGTAATCCGCCAGTTTTATTTTTTCGCCCAGCGGCATTTGCGATTCTATTCTGTTTTTTGCTTGGGTTTTTGTTATTTTTAATTTTCGCAGTGAGCGATGCAGCTCTTGAGGGGCTGTCGCTTTTACTACTACTAAATTATCGACCAGCTTATGCAATTTTGACTCTATCAATAAAGGCGCGTCTATCACTACAACGGCGTGAGGCGCCCTGGCGCGTATCGCGGCCAGCTCACCTTTTATGTCCCTTATAACAAAGGGATGAACGATATTGTTTAGGTGTTTTAGTTTTCCGCGCTCGCTAAATACGATTTCGGCAAGTTTTTTCCTGTCTACAACTTTGCCTGTTATGACGGTTTTTCCGAAATGTCGTTTTATTTTTGCGTGGATACTACTTTTTTTAAGCGCGCGCCTTGCTATTTTGTCCGCATCTAAAACATGCGCGCCAAAGCCGCGGAATATCCCAGCTACAGTTGACTTCCCGCTTCCAAGGCTTCCTGTTACGCCGATTACAATCATAGCTTTACTGTTTTTTGATAAAGCTTTATATATTCCTTCGCCGAGGCATTCCATGAAAAATCGCATTTC
The DNA here is from genome assembly GCA_043812735.1 of Candidatus Omnitrophota bacterium. Classification (GTDB taxonomy): domain Bacteria; phylum Omnitrophota; class Gorgyraeia; order JBDRLY01; family JBDRLY01; genus JBDRLY01. The sequence continues at coordinate 8,668 of JBDRLY010000083.1, forward strand.
ATGGCACGCATTACCAGTTTTCTCCAGGCAATCTTATTTTCGTATGACGCCAGGGCGCGCCTTATGGTATCGAAAAGTTTCGCGCTGTTATATTCCTCAAATACAAACCCGTTGCCGGTATCATCCAGGGGGTTATAATCCGTTATTGTATCCGCGAGGCCGCCTGTCTTGCGCACCAAGGGTATGGTACCGTATTTCAAGGAAATCATCTGCCCGAGTCCGCAAGGCTCAAAAAGGCTCGGCATGAGGAATATATCCGAGCCGGCATATATCTTTTGCGCCAGTGTCGCATCAAAGCGCAGAATACACGCCAGATTATGAAACTTTTTAGCCTTTTCTTCAAATAAGACATGGTACCTCGGTTCTCCTGTCGCCAAAAGGACAAATTGCACCTTAAGCGGGAGTAATTTATCCAGAATTCCTGAGAGTATATCAAAACCCTTTTGATCCACCAGCCTTGAAATCATGCCCAGCATAGGAATATTTTCATCGGAGGTTATTGCCAGCTCTTCCTGAAGCGATGTTTTGTTTATATACTTATCCTTGAGTTGCTTAACCGAGTAATTCTTGAAAATTTTTTTATCTTTTTCGGGGTCCCATATTTCATAATCAATGCCGTTCACTATGCCGAATAATCTGCCGCTTCGTTTCGTCAAGATGCCTTCAAGGCCGCAACCGAACTGCTGCGTTTGAATCTCTTTGGCATAAGTGGGGCTCACCGTAGAAATAACATCAGAGAATACGATGCCGCCCTTTAGAAGATTTATCTTGCCGTAGTATTCCAGGGCCTCCATATTGAAATATTCCCAGCCAAGACCCGTTTTGTGCAATTCCTCCTTACTAAATAGCCCCTGGTAGGATAAATTGTGAATGGTAAAAACAGTCTTTGTGTTTTTAAAATAGGGGTCCTTCTTTACATAAATACAGATCAGTGCAGTCTGCCAGTCATTACAATTGATTATGTCCGGCTTGAATTTTATTTTTTTCATAAATTCTATGGTTTCCCGGCAGAAAAAACTGAATCTGTCCAGGTTATCGGGGTAATCGCCCGTTTTGTCCCCATAAAGATTATCCCTGCCGAAATATTTTTCGTTTTCGATAAAATAAACTTTAACGTTTTTTCCTACGGTGGTATTTTTACCGGAAATTTTTACTGTTTTATATTTCGGCATAAACACGGCTACTTCATGCCCAAGCGCTTCAAGCGCCTGCGGCAAGCTTCCCGCCACATCGGCAAGGCCCCCTGTCTTTGCAAAAGGCACAACCTCGGAAGAACAATAGGCGATTTTCATTTAATATCTCCTTTCAAGTGAATCTTTATTTTATCTCTTCCATCTCCAGCCAGTTTTTTCCGGCGGATATTTTCACCCTTACGGGTACTGAAAGCTTCATTGCGTTTTCCATTTTTTCTTTTACGAGCCGCGCCACGGCATCAAGTTCGGACTTTTGCGCCTCGAACACCAATTCATCGTGGACTTGAAGTATCATTTTTGATTTAAGGCCCGCGGCGGATAATTCCCTGTATATATTTACCATGGCTACTTTTATCAAGTCTGCGGCAGAACCCTGTACCGGCATATTTATCGCGCTGCGCTCGGCGAATGAGCGGATATTCTGGTTTTCGCTGCTTATATCCGGGATATACCTGCGCCTGCGGGATAAAGTCATAACATAGCCCTTACCCCTGGCGTGCTCTATTTGCGCGTTAAGATATTCTTTGACTTTCGGATAACGCAGGAAATACGAATCAATAAACTGCCCCGCCTGGGCGGTATCTATATTCAATTCCTTCGACAGGCCATAGGCGCTCATGCCGTAAACTATGCCGAAGTTGACCGTTTTTGCGATATCGCGCTGTTGCGTTGTGACCTGGTTTTCTTTTACGCCGAAAATGAGCGATGCAGTATAGGTATGTATATCGGTATTTTTGTTAAATGCCTCGCTCAACACGGTATCGCCGGATACGTGCGCCAGTATTCGTAATTCGATTTGCGAATAGTCCGCGGATAAAAGGACGCTGTCTTTATCGCGCGGTATAAATGCCTTGCGTATCCTCTGGCCTTCTTTTGTCCTTATTGGTATATTTTGCAAATTGGGTTCGCTTGATGAAAGGCGCCCCGTAGCGGTAACTGTCTGGTTAAACGAAGTGTGCACTCTTTGGGTATCCGGATTTACCAGCGCCGGCAACGCATCAACATAGGTGGATTTTAATTTTGAATATTCCCTATATTTAAGGATAGCGGCCGGAAGCGCATGTTTCGATGCCAGGGTTTCCAAGACTTCCACATCCGTCGAAGGGCCGGTTTTCCCCTTTTTAACAACGGGGAGTTTAAGTTTTTCAAATAAAACAACCGATAATTGTTTTGGAGAATTTATATTAAAATCGCACCCGGCTATATCATAAATTTCGCACGCTATACGCTTAAGCTTTTCATCCATTTCACAAGAAAGCTTCTTTAGGTATTGCGTATCCAGCGATACGCCTGCTCTTTCCATGGAAGCCAAAACCGAAACAAGGGGCATCTCGATATCATAGAAAAGTTCCATCATGTCTTTTTCCTTGAGATTCTCATTAAGTACCTCAAAAAGCTGCATGGATACATGCGCCCTGGACTCTGCGCTTTCGCCGGCATCCTGCCCCAGGTATCCCAGTGCAATATCCTCCAGCTCATGATTTGAACGCTGGGGGCTCAAGAGATAAGACGCCAGTTTTATATCGAAATAGGGTTCGCAAATATCTATATTTTTCTTAAAAAGAATTATTTTCTGCGATTTTATATCATGGCTTATTTTCTGTATTTTAGCATCTTCGAATAATTGCCCGATGCCGCTTATCAATTCCTCCGGAAGCGAATAAACTTTTCCGCTGGGCGCGCAAATCGACATTCTAGTATCTCTATCCGCATAAAAAGAAAATTTCTTGCCGGTGGATATTTCCTTTATTAATTTATCCAGGTTCTTTTTTCCTGTTATATTTTCGCCGCTAACTTCCGCATGCGCCGGCGCAATTTCTTTTAAAAGGGCCCTGAATTCGAAGTCCCTGAAAAGCTCGACGAGTTTCTTGGTATCAGGTTGTTTTATCTGCATATCTTCAAGCTTTATATCCAGCGGCACCTTTGCATCGACAACCGCAAGTTCCCTCGAAAGATAGGCATCGTCTTTTGACTCGGCAAGCATATGCCGCAGAGACTCGCTTTCCACCTTCTCCAGATTTTTATATATCGAGTCAATATCCTTAAACTGGCTAAGCAGCTTTGAAGCCGTTTTGTCGCCTATGCCGCGCACACCCGGTATATTATCGCTGGTATCGCCGCAAAGCGCTATATAGTCTATTATCTGCGACGGGTCTACTCCGAAGCGTTCCTTTATTTTCTCTTTGTCTATAATCTCGCCTTCTTTGTGCAGGCTGAAGGCCTTTATTTTATCGTCCACTAATTGCAGCATATCCTTATCACCTGTGGCTATGTATATATCCAGTGCTTTAGTTTTGAGGTTTTCGGCTATCGTAGCTAAAATATCGTCTGCTTCGAAGCCCTGTTTTTCAAATATAGCTATATGGTATGCCTTTAGCAGTTCCTTTATCTTGGGGATCTGAGCGCGTAAACCTTCGGGCATGGGCTTGCGCTGTATCTTGTATTCTTCGTAGCGTTTATGCCTAAACGTAGGGCCCGGCAGATCAAATGCAACAGCCACATAATCCGGTTTTTGCTCGTTCATAATTTTGCGCAGCATGTTCAAAAACCCGTATATCGCATTCGTCGGCTCGCCCTTGGACGTCGCCAAATCCCTGATTGCGTAAAATGCCCTATAGCAGAACGAATTTGCATCTATTAAAAAAATGGTTTTGTGCTTCATGCATAAAGTTAAAGAAATTGGTTTTCTATTCCATGGGGATGTTGCGGCTGGAAATTTAACTTGGTTTGTATCCTAATGAAGGTACTGTTTCTGCTACCCAAGCAGCGAAAGAATTTTAGCATAAGTGTAATTTTTGTCAATATATTTTACGGGTATAACGCCTCATGTCTTCGCTAAGTTTCCTCAAAGAAATATTCTCTTTTTTGGCTATTTTTTTCAAATCCTCATATTCCGCCGAAACAACGCTCGGCCTGCCGTTTAAACCGCCGACCTTAAAGCGCACCCTTCCGAATTTTGTATCAATACTGACGGATTTTCTCTTAAGCTTTATCCTGCTTGTCTTGTAATAGCGCATACCTAATGTCGTCGTTTCGTCAAAAACCACGCCTGATACAGCAGGTATATCTTTTTCCTGGGCTATTACGCTTAAGAGAATTCCCGGGCGGGATTTTTTCATTATAATAGGCGTCAGATACGCATCCAAAGCCCCTTTATTAAAGAGCCTCTCAAAAAGCAACTCGTAGCATTGCGGGTTTAAATCATCTATATTTGCCTCCAGGACCATAACTTCGTCCGCTTCCTCCGATTGAGCGTCGCCCACTACGATACGCAGTAAATTTGGCGTATCGTCAAAATTATAAGACCCGGCGCCGTAGCCGAGTTTTTTTATCCTTACCGGCGGAATATTTCCGAATGAAACCGCAAATGTTCTTAAAATCGCTATGCCGGTCGGCGTAACAAGCTCTCCTTCGGTATCAGGAAAATTTACGGCTACTCCTTCCATAAGTTTCGCAGTGGCCGGCGCGGGCACCGGCAATTTTCCGTGATGGCTTTTGATGAAACCGTGCGAATACGGCAGAGCTGAAGCGTACACCTTCTCTATTCCCAAAAGCTTCAAGCCGGCGGCGGCGCTTACTATATCCAAAAGCGTATCAATCTCACCCAGTTCGTGCAGGTGAAAATTCTTTCCATGAATGCCTCTCTCCGCCGCCTCTAATTTCCCGAAGGCTTCTAACGATTTTTCCTTTATATCCTTATCAAGCCGGCTTCTATGTATAATCCTATCAAGCGCTAAAGTATTTCTTCTGCATTTAAAAGAAACCTTAACGCCTCTCAAGCCGCCGCGCATAACCTTCTTCGTGCTCAGCGTTATTTTGCCTAAGTTAAGTTTCATGAGCTCACGCTCAAGCGCTTTCCTGCTAAGACCGGCATCTAAAAGCGCGCCTATAATCATGTCGCCTGATACACCGCTAAAACAGTCAAAATAAGCTATCTTCACCCCGCACCTTCTATTTTATTCACCCATTTTATAATATGCATTTACACCCCACCCCTCCTCAAATGAAACTACATTGAAATTGAATATAAAGAAGGTGCGGGGTTCATTTATTAACCAACCCCGCAAAATACCCCGCGCCGAATCCGTTATCTATATTGACAACCGCAATACCCGGAGAACAGGAATTCATCATCGTTAAAAGCGGTGCGATTCCCCTGAAACTTGCGCCGTAGCCTACACTTGTCGGCACTGCAATAACCGGGACGCCCACAAGGCCGCTAACCACGCTTGCCAGGGCCCCTTCCATGCCGGCCACTACAATTATAACCTTTGCGCGTTTTATAATACTGCGAAAATCCAATAGGCGGTGTATGCCGGCAACGCCGACATCATAAAGGCACGTAACTTTATTGCCCATTAACTCGCATATCCTCTTTGCTTCTTGCGCCACGGGAATATCGCTTGTGCCTCCGGTTATGATTAAAACCGCCCCTTTTTTCTTTGTTTTCTTTGGCTGCGTATAAATCATCCCTGCCGCTTTATCATATTCGAGCCCGGGGAACAGCTTGCGCAATTCCTCGTAGGTGCGCGGTTTTGCTTTGGTGATTAAAACTGATTCGCTATTTTTAAGTATAACTTTTACGATACGGGTTATCTCCGAAACAGGCTTTCCGTCCCCGAAAATCACTTCCGGAAACCCGCGGCGCATATGCCTGTGAGTGTCAATTTTGGCAAAACCAAGATTAAGATAAGGAAGGTCCTTTAGCTGCCCGAACGCCTTGCGCAGTGTAATTTTACCTTTTTTAAGGAGGCTTAGTGTTTTCTTTATTTGGGATCTTGAGTTCATGAACTGAAAATGAAGATAAGCAACGCAGCGATTATAAGTATCGATATAAAATAAAAACTGTTGAAGTAAACGAGGTCTTTGAACCGCGCACCGAAAGTATATGAAACCCGCCTATCAGCTGTAAGTTTTATACCGGAGGAAACTTCTTTAAGGAGGATATCTTTTTTTGCCTCTACTACGGCCGGATCAAAACGCAAAAACGAACCTGCGATTCTGTAGGCCGGCAAAAGCCCTTTTTCAACCAAGGCTCTTACTTCATCGTGATCAATGCCTAAATAGGCAGCCGTCTCCTGTATATTCCATAATTTCTGGGTCATAATAGGTTGATCTGTCGGTTAGTAAATTAGCTGTTGGATGGTTATTTCTGGGTGGCAAGCCACTCATCTACAAGATTGCGTTCAAACTTCCAGCTGTCGCCTTCTCTCTGTGCCGGTATTTTTCCTGAATTAGCCCATTCCTGGACTAACGATACGTCAACCTCGAGATACCGCGCAAGATCATCAATGCCTAATGTCTGCTCTTCGCTCATCAGGGATTCGCCCTGCAGTATTGCGCCGTCTTCTACTACAAGCTTGGGGGTTCTTATTTTTCCGACAAGCCTCGCGGTTGATGTTAAAGAGAGCTTGCGCTTTGCTATAACTTCTCCCTCCAAATACCCGGACACAATTACTTCATCGCTGACAATTTTAGCGTTAACCTTGGCGCCTTCGCCGATAGTTAACGTACCCTTCATATCCAAATTGCCGTCAAATCTACCGTTAATTTTTAACTTCACCGGATCTTTAAATATTAAAGACCCCGTCATTGCTGCGTCAACATCCAGAATTTTTTCTTCGAACGCTTCTTTTTTCTTTTTCTTGTTGTCGCCTATCATATTTTACCTCCCTCACCTACCGGCGGGTTTTATTTCCATGAGGCGCGACGAACGCCCTCAACTGACATCACATCTGATATTATATTAGCGTCTTCCCTATCAGTCAACAATTTTAGTGCTATTTCCAGGATAACCTCGCCGGGGGTATCCGTGTGGCGTATATTGAAATCTTTCATCTCTGTGTTGTAATCCGAGAGTGTTTCGCGTATCTCCTGAAGCTGTTTGGGATCGCCTTTTGTCTGGACAACGAGCATTTTATACCAGTCCTTGCGCGCAAAGCGATACTCAAATTTAGTTAATAAGTACAGTGAGCCTAAAACTAACGCAGTTGTAAACATGGCTGCTTGGTATAGGCCGGAGCCCACAGCCAGGCCTACGCCTGCTACGGACCATAAACTTGCCGCAGTAGTTAACCCGCGCACGGAAGCCCTGAAACGTATAATTGTGCCTGCCCCCAAAAACCCGATGCCGGAAACCACTTGCGCGGCAATTCTGGCAGGATCCGCATTTACGCTACCCCTGTAAATATCGGCTACGTGCATGGATGTTATCATGATCAATGTAGACCCCAGGCATACAAGTATGTGGGTGCGCAGCCCGGCAGCGCGGCCATGCATTTCTCTCTCTAAACCAATAAGCCCGCTCAAAATTACGGCTAAAAGCAGCCTCAAAATCATTTGCGTCTCCGTAACCATATTCTCCTCCGTTTATCCCGACCTTTTTAAAGGACGGGGATTACCAGCTTAAATTAGGTTCTGCCGTTAAGTTTAAAGTGTCTTTTTTGCTACGCTTATATAACTCATAACCCAGCGCGGCAATCATAGCCGCATTATCCGTGCAAAGCTCAAATGGCGGAAGGTGCAATTCTATTCCTTCGCTATCGCATGCGGTTTTTAGTTTTTCCCTCAGCCTATTATTTGCGCTTACGCCGCCGCCTACGGCAAGCCGTTTTGTCTTTGTTTTACTAGAGGCGAGTACGGATTTCTCAACAAGCGCATCAACGCACGCTTCCTGAAACCCTGCGGCAATCGCCGGGGTTTTGGCGCTTAACTTCGCACCGAGCGCCTGGGCATGATATAAAACAGCGGTTTTAATACCGCTGAAACTAAAATCCACTGATTTTCCGTCAATACTGGGGCGCGAAAATTTCACGCAGCCGTTACGGGATTTTTTTGCGGCTTCTTCTATGGCGGGGCCTCCGGGAAAGCCTAATTTTAATATCTTAGCCGCTTTATCAAACGCCTCGCCGGCCGCGTCGTCCCTTGTTTGGCCCAACAGCTTCATTTTGTCCGAGCTTTTTACATGTATAAGTGCCGTATGCCCGCCAGAAACAACCAAGCCCACAAACGGCAAGCGCAAATTTGCTGCGGACATTTTAGCAGCCCATATGTGCGCTTTTAAATGATTAACGCCCACCAGAGGCAGGTTCCTTGTAAGCGCAAGTGATTTTGCCAGCGAAACGCCTACAAGCAGCGCTCCCACCAAGCCCGGCCCTTTCGTTACCGCCACAAGATCTATATCATCCAGGGAAATGCCGGGTTTAAGCAGCGCTTGTTTTAAAACATATCCTATATACTCGACATGATAACGGCATGCTATTTCAGGCACAACTCCGCCG
>JBDRLY010000084.1:0-2343 GCA_043812735.1 Candidatus Omnitrophota bacterium
GAGATTTCTTTAAAGGAAGTGGCGCTTTCCAAAATCAATCCAATCTCTTCCCGGCTTAAATCTTCAAGCCCTAATAAATCTTTCCTATTCCAGCCATTCATTTTTTATTCTTCCCCGGAACGATTAAAACCACCTCGTCCACTTTATCCACTTCTTTCAATCTTACCTCAACGCTTTCTTTAAGTGTAGTCGGGATATTCTTCCCCACATAATCCGCGCGAATTGGCAATTCCCGATGCCCGCGGTCAACTAATACCGCCAGCTGTATATTTTGGGCCGGCCCAAATCAACAAGTTCATCCAAAGCGCAACGGATCGTGCGGCCGGTAAAAAGAACATCGTCGACCAGCACCAGTTTTTTATTGCTTATATCAAAATCTATCTTGGTACTATGTACAATCGGACAAGAAGAAATCATCGTTAAATCATCCCGGTAAAGCGTGATATCCAGTATCCCCACCGGAACCGTTGTTTTTTGCGCATCGATCTGTTGAATAAGCGCCACGATCCGCTGCGCCAAATACGCCCCCCGGCATCTAATCCCGATAATTGCTAAATCCCCGGTCCCCTTATTGCGTTCCAAAATCTCATGACTGATACGCAACAGCGTACGTTTGATCATCTGTTCATCCATTAAGCTTGTTTTCACCTTTAATCCCATTTTGTCCGCTCCTTATGGCAAAAAAAATCCTGCCTTCCGTTTTTACGTCATAATCGGATTGACAGGATTCTGTTCATATTTTACTCCTTGCTGGCCTCACAGGACCAGCTTAAAGGCTACTTGTTGATAAAAATATAACACATAACTTTTCATTTGTCAAGTATATATAAAATTTAGAGTTTATCGCTCATTTAATTTTTTTCGGTAAAAGTTCTAACGCCTTTGATTTGAAATAGTTGGAATCATGGGTCCGCCCCATTCGCTTATAAAGTAAAGCAAGGTTTTGATACGCCTCAAAATACTCAGGGTTCAACGCCAAGGCCTGTAGATATTCCTTTTCCGCAGCCGCCAATCTGCCCATTTTTTCGTGCACCACTCCCAAATGGTTATGCAGCGGGGCGAAATTATCGTCTTTACGCTGCGCCTGATTTAAAATAGACAGCGCCCCGGGTAAATCCTCAAGCTCCACATAAGCCGCAGCCAGATTAACCATCGCCCCCAAATCGTCCGGGTCGAGCGCCAGCGCCTTTTGATAATAACCCAAAGCAGCCTCTGCTTTGTTCTGTTTGGCTAAGGCAAAACCAATATTGCTATAAGCCGCAGAATCTCCCGGATCTTTTTCGAGCACATCCTCAAATCGTTTTATCGCCTCTGAATATCGGCCTTTTTCAAGATGCAAAACTCCCAGGTTATAAAGCACGTCCAGATTACCCGGATTAAGCTTGTTTGCGTATTTGTAAGCTCTAAACGCGCTTTCCGTTTTCCCTTTATAACGGAAGGCGTTGCCTAAATTAAAGAACCACTTCGAATCATCTTCAGCTTTGACACCGAACAGGGCGGAATTGGAAAATATGAACGTAAATATAAAAAATAGCGCGGCTAAACTAATGTGTTTAAATTTTTTGGCGGTTAGCTGCTTTCCGGCCCAAAAAACCGCGTAACTTGCGAAAATTATAAAATAAGGGATAACGACAGCGCGGTAACGGCTGCAGACAAAGAAAATCATCATGAGCAATAGGTGCGCAAGAATAAAAAAAACGATTAAGATTACGCCTCTGTTTTTCTTTACGGATACGGCAATCCCCAAAAGCGCCAGGGGGCAGATGAGCCCGAAAGGAAAAGCGAGAAAAGCGGTTGAAAAAACCAAAACCTTCAATAATGACGACCATATCCTAAAAAAATAAATGCTTTGATTTTCCGCGATTTCATAGGCGTTGAAAAAATAATAAAACTTGCGTATAACCAATTCCAGGGCTTTCGCCGGGTTTTTATAAATAAACTCAAATACCTTCTCCATCCAAAAATGGGATACCTGAGCAGAACTAAGCTCACGCCCTGCGGCCCGATACGCGCTTTTAGTGGAGGCAACCAGGACATTATCCTGCCATCCGGAATAGGCAAAATCGCGCGAGGGTGGGTAGGCGCTTTTGCCGTCAGCGGCGGGGTTATTGCCAATATATAAATTTATTCCCGCGGTTGTGGAAATCAGGACAAATTCTCCTCCTTGAAGATAATTGCGCACGGCAAAAGGAAGGATCATTAAGCTGATACCTAAAAACAAAAATAAGGCTGATTTCACCGCATTTTTACCGTTAATCTTTTGCTTTGGGGGGAGAGATTGCTGCTGAGCATCCGGTAAAGTATCGGCTTTTGAATCTGCCGGATAACATAACCGCTCCTCTT
>JBDRLY010000085.1:0-2890 GCA_043812735.1 Candidatus Omnitrophota bacterium
GCATGGAAGGCGCAAGGCTTGCCCATGGTGCCCGGCCTTACGGTTACGGAAATTATGAGTGCCGCGGGCAAGGGCTCGATTAAAGGGCTTTATATCATGGGAGAAAATCCCGCTATCAGCGATCCTGATTCGCGCCACGTCAGAGAATGTTTAGATGAAACTGAATTTTTAGTAGTGCAGGATATATTTTTAACAGATACCGCGGAGTACGCGGATGTTGTATTGCCCAGCGCGAGTTTTTCCGAAAAGGATGGAACCTTCACCAATACCGAACGGCGGGTGGAAAGGATACGGAAAGTCATTGAGCCTCCCGGCCAGGCAAAGGCTGATTGGCAAATATTGTGTGAAGTCGCGAAAAAAACCGGATATACAGGAATGGATTATCAACACCCCTCTGAAATTATGGATGAGATTGCCGGCCTAACTCCTATCTATGGAGGAATCAGCTATGATCGGCTAGACCCCTATGGCTTGCAATGGCCCTGTCCTACCAAAGAGCATCCCGGCACGCCGATACTGCATAAAGAAAAATTCACGAAAGGAAAAGGTACTTTTATGCCGCGGCCGTACCTCGCCCCCGCGGAGCCCACGGACGAGGAGTATAATTTTGTTTTATCGACAGGGAGGGTTTATTGGCACTGGCATACGCGCACGATGACCAATAGAACTTCTACGCTTGAAAGAGAATCACCTGAACCCTATGCCGAGATGAATAGCGAAGACGCGAAAGAGCTCGGTATAAGGGATAACCAGCTGATAAAAGTAAGCTCACGCAGAGGAAGTATTACATTAAAAGCCCGGGTCGGCCAGAAAGTGGCAAAAGGGTCTTTGTTCATACCGTTTCATTTTAGAGAGGCCGCCGCTAATATTCTAACGATTTGCGCTGTTGACCCGATAGCGAAAATTCCGGAATATAAAGTCTGCGCGGCAAAGGTGGCGAAAGCATGAAGATTAAAATACTCGATAAAAAAAATATAAACACTTTGCTCAAGGAAGCGGCAGGGCAGTGGAATGTGTACGTGCCGCAGAAAAATTTAGGGGGCGATATTTGGATAGAGCCGCTGCCGAAGGATCGAGTAGCGCTGGAGGAATCACTGGAAAATATAGTTCTGGAAGGCTCGGATACGCTCGTATCCGCTAAAGACATTTTTTTCCCGCAGCTTGAAACGATATTTAAGTTTAACGAAGGGCATATTAAAGAAACAGTCGAATCTTCACCAAAGTTATTATTCGGGATAAAAGCGTGCGATTTAAAAGGTATGCTTTTTAGCGATGCTTTTTATAAGCGTAACTTCGAAGATAAATATTATCTAAGCCGTAGCAATGACAGGCTCATCGTCGTTATGGGCTGCATTAAGCCTCCGCGCGCAACATGCTTTTGCGCATCGGCAAAAACTGGTCCCTTTGCCAGAGAAGGATACGATGTGCAATTAATTGATGCCAAGGATTCATACTTTGTCGAAATAGGTTCAAAAAAAGGCGAAGCATTTATCGCGCAGTTTAAAAAATATTTTAAAGATTCCCTCAAAGACAATCAAAGCGCAATTTCCCGCATAAAATCAGATGCAGAAAAATCCGTAGAATTAAAGGTAGACTTTGATAAAGCCGTGGCATTGATGAGCAAGGATGCTTTTGTTCCGGAGGAAAACTACAAACGCATCGGCGAGCGCTGTATTTATTGCGGTGCCTGCCTCTACGTCTGTCCCACGTGTACGTGCTTTAACTCCTTTGACAATAGCCGCGGCGCAAGCGGAGAACGCTTGCGAAACTGGGATGGTTGTATTTTTGAAGGCTATACGCGCGAAACCAGCGGTCATAACCCCCGGAAGGAAAAGTGGCAAAGGACCTCACGAAGATACGAACATAAGCTTAAGTATGATTATAAAACCACCGGCGCAAGCGGTTGCGTGGGGTGTGGCCGGTGTCTTTCCAGCTGTCCGGTTAACATAGGCATTTCTAAGTTTATCCAGGAAATTACTGAAGACAAAAGGATACTATAGACATGAAAAACGAATATATTCCCCATCCGGTAATAATCGATAATATTCAAAACGAGACATTTGATACAAAAACCTTTCGCGTGAAATTTTTAGACAAATCGCTTGCGGAGAATTTTAAGTACAAACAGGGACAATTTATGGAAGTTTCTGTTCTGGGCGCCGGAGAAGCGCCGATTTCCATAACGTCATCGCCCTCGCGAAAAGGTTTTTTAGAATTTACTATACGGGCAATGGGGAAAGTCACCAAAAGCATCCATAGCCTAAAAAAAGGCGATCATATTTATGTAAGGGGCCCCTACGGCAACTCTTTTCCTTTTGAAGAAATTAAAGGAAAGAATATCTATTTTGTGGCCGGCGGCATAGGCCTTGCGCCGCTGCGCAGCCTTATTAATCTGGTATTCGATAACAGAAAGGATTTTAAGCAGATTAAGCTTTTGTATGGCGCAAAAACACCCGATGAACTTTGTTTTAAGGAAGAAATTGAAGCCTGGAAAAAAATACCCGATACCGAAGTATGGCTGACGGTGGATAAGCCCTGTGACGGCTGGGGTTGCAGGGTAGGTGTCGTGACGGAGCTGTGGAAAGATACCCATGTTCATTCGAAAAACGCCGTATCAATAGTCTGCGGCCCGCCTATCATGATGAAGTTTGTGGCTTTTGAGCTTAAGGAATCGGGCTTTGAAGATAACAATATTATCATGACGCTTGAGCGGTATATGAAGTGCGGCATAGGAAAGTGCGGTCACTGTAACGTTGGAGATAAGTTTGTCTGCGTTGACGGACCGGTCTTTACCTATGAACAGATAAAATCTTTGCCGCACAAAGAAGGTATCTTTTGAGCGATAGGCCGGCCGATATAGCTGCGGCAATTCTGGCGGGAGGAAAGGGCA
>JBDRLY010000086.1:0-17699 GCA_043812735.1 Candidatus Omnitrophota bacterium
ATGCGGGATGCGTGGGGTATTTCAGTTTCTCGGGAAATTTAGATACCTGCATAACTATACGTACTATTGTATTAAAAAATAATTATGCCTATGTGCAGGCAGGGGCGGGTATTGTTGCGGATTCCAGGCCGGAAGCCGAATACCGCGAGTGTGTCAATAAAGCAAAAGCGCTGTTTAAAGCAATAGAACTGGCGCAGGGCGGCTCAAAATGATTCTTATGATTGATAATTACGATTCGTTTACCTATAACCTCGTTCAATATTTAGGTGAGCTGGGCGAAAAACTGCTTGTGTACCGCAACGACAAAATCACAATTGATAAGATAAAAAAAATGAAGCCCAAACAAATTGTCATCTCGCCCGGCCCGGGCAGGCCGAAGGACGCAGGCATATCAAAAGAAGTTATAAGGGAGTTTGCCGGCAAAATCCCGATTTTGGGCGTATGCCTCGGGCACCAGGCGATAGGGGAAGTATTCGGCGCGGAGGTTGTAGGCGCAAGAAGGCTTATGCACGGGAAGACGTCGCTGATTTATCATAACCGCAAAACCATATTTAAGGGCATAGCGAATCCGTTTGAGGCGACAAGGTATCATTCTTTAATTGTTAAGCGCGAAACTCTGCCCAAGTGCCTTGAGATAACGGCCCAGACAAAACAAAAAGAAATTATGGGATTAAAACACAAAAAATACCCGCTCTGGGGAGTGCAGTTTCATCCCGAGTCGATACTTACGCCGGCAGGAAAAGATATTTTGAGGAACTTTATAACCTTAAAGGTAAAAACATGATAAAAGAAACGATAACAAAATTGCTTGAAAAAAAAGACCTTAGCGAATCAGAAATGCATGACGCAATGCAGGAAATAATGTCTGGCGGGGCAACCCCTGCGCAGATAGCCTCGTTTTTGACGGTGCTGAGAATAAAAGGCGAGAGCGTAGATGAGATTAGCGCGGCGGCAGAGGTTATGCGGAATTTTGCAACAAAAATACGCGTGAAAAATCCCGCGGTACTGGATACATGCGGTACCGGCGGCGACGGGGCGGGCACCTTTAATGTGTCAACCCTTGCGGCGCTGGTTAGCGCCGGCGCAGGGGCGGTAGTGGCGAAACACGGCAACAGATGCGTTTCTTCAAAATGCGGAAGCGCGGATTTGCTGGAAGCGCTGGGGGTAAATATACAACTAAAACCCGAAGATGTGGAAAAAAGCATCGAACAAATCGGCATCGGTTTTTTATTTGCCCAGCTTTTACACGGCGCTATGCGTTATGCTGCGCCTGTGCGCCGCGAAATGGGCATCCGCACAATTTTTAATATTCTGGGGCCCCTGACAAATCCGGCAAGTGCTGCGCACCAGCTTCTGGGCGTGTATAGCAAAACGCTGGTAAGCACGCTTGCAAAAGTGTTAAAGAATCTCGGGGCAAAACACGCGCTGGTGGTGCACGGCAGCGACGGGCTTGATGAAGTAACGACAACCGGCGCAACCCATATTTGCGAGCTAAAAAAAGGCAGCATTAAAAATTATAAGCTTTCTCCGTCAGAATTCGGAATTAAAAAAGCAAAGCCGAAAGATATTGCAGGCGGCGATGCGGCGTATAACGCGGCATTGGCGAAAGAAGTTTTAAAAGGAAAAAAGGGCCCTGCGCGCGATATAGTTGTTTTAAACAGCGGCTGCGCTTTGTATGCGGCCGACATGGCAAAAACAATTAAAGAAGGGATAAAACAGGCAGCGCATTCCATAGACTCCGGGAATGCAATGGATAAGTTAAATAAGTTAATCGAATTTTCAAAGAGCAGAGCCGCATGATACTTTCCGAAATATTACACCATAAAAAATCAGCTGTTGATGAGCGTAAGCGCTTAAAGCCGCTTAATGCGTTTACAAAAACCACTTTAACCGCAAAGCGCGGTTTTAAGGATCATTTAAAAAAAGAAAATCACATATGCCTCATAGCTGAGGTAAAGAGGGCATCCCCCTCGGCAGGCGAAATAGTGAGTCATTTCGACCCAAAGACAATAGCGGAGATTTATTCTACAGCCGGAGCGAATGCGATATCGGTACTTACCGAGGAAAAGTTCTTTCTGGGGAAGCTTGGGTACCTCAAGGCGGTCAGGGACGTGGTAGAGCTGCCTGTTTTACAGAAGGATTTTATAATTGATCCCTACCAGATTCACGAAGCGGCAGCTTACGGTGCGGATGCGGTTTTGCTGATAGCGGATATATTAAGCGAAGAGGAAATAAAGAAATTTATCGCGCTTTGTAAAGAACTTTCCCTTGATGCACTTGTGGAGGCACATACGCAGGAAGACGTAGAAAAGGCACTGGCCGCCGGCGCGCAGCTAATAGGCATAAATAACAGGGACCTCCATACGTTCAAAGTGGATATTGCCACAACGGAGCGGCTCATAAGGTTTATACCAAAAGAAAAAGTAATCGTGAGTGAAAGCGGCATAAAAACGCATAACGACGTATCTTATCTGCGCAGCTTAGGCGTGCATGCGGTTTTGATAGGCGAGGCATTTCTGCGTAGCCCGGACATGGGTGCGAAGGTGCGAGAGATCATGCAATGGTAGCTGCTGGGGCATTGGCTCCAGCGAATACATAAACAGCAAGATGGTTAGAATTAAGGTTTGCGGGATAACGAATTTAAGGGATGCACTTTTGGCGGTTAGTGCCGGCGTGGATGCGATAGGTTTTGTATTCGCAAAAAGCCCGCGCAGAATTACGCCAAAGCGCGCAAAAAAGATTATCGAAGCGCTTCCGCCGTTTATCCCGCATCCAGTCCCGCAAAGCGGGACGGGCGGGATTCTGTCCCACGGGCGGAAGACCAAAAAGAAAAGTACCGCGGGTGTAATCCCGTGGGGCTCCATAACAAAAGTCGGCGTATTTGTTGATGAAAAACCGGAAATTGTCAAAAAAATTATTAAGCAATGCAGTTTAGATACGATTCAGTTTCATGGGAATGAAACGCCGGCGTATTGCAGGAGTTTCAAGGGCATAAAGGTGATTAAGGCATTTAGGATGAAAGATGGCAGCGTAATTAAGAAAATGAAGCGATACAAGGTTGATGCCTTGTTACTTGATGCCTATAACCCCAAGCTTAAAGGCGGAACAGGAAAAACTTTTAACTGGGCGTTGGCAAAAAAAGCGAAAAAATACGGCGTGCCTATAATTTTATCCGGCGGGTTAAATCCCGCTAATATTAAAGATGCAATTTTGAAAGTTAAACCGTATGCCGTCGATGTTTCAAGCGGTGTAGAAAAATCTCCGGGTAAAAAAAGCCCGCAACTTATAAGGTCGTTTATAAGCAGGTCAAAAAAAGCCTGCCGGTAGGCAGGCAGGGAGGTGGCAGAATGATACTTTGGATTATCGTAGGGATAGTGGCGCTCGTTTGCATGTGGCTTATGGTTGCTTTTAATAGTTTGGTCTCTTTAAAAAACCAGACGCTTAATGCATGGAAGCAGATAGATGTTCAACTTAAAAGGCGCTATGACTTAATACCCAATCTTGTCGAGGCCGTAAAGGGGGTAATGAAGTTTGAGCAAAACACATTGACAAAAGTCATAGAAGCGCGCAACAAGGCGATATCGGCCCAGGGTGTCGCGGAAAAGGCTGCCCAGGAAAATATGCTTACAGGCGCCTTGAGGCAGCTATTCGCGCTGGTAGAGAATTACCCGCAGCTGAAATCCAGCGAAAATGTATCCAAACTTCAGGAGGAGCTTACGTCTACCGAGAACCGCATCGGATTTGCGCGCCAATTTTATAATGATATTGCCACGAGGTATAATATCAGCCAGCAGGTTTTCCCTACAAATATGATAGCCGGTTCGTTTGGCTTCAAGCCCTCGGAATTATTTGAAGTCACGGATGCAAAAGAAAAAGAAGTTCCGAAGGTGGATTTGGATATTAAGTGAATATTTACGAACAGATAAAAAGCAATAAAATCCGCACCTGGTTCATGGTGGCGTTTTTTATTTTGTTTTTTCTGTTTATCGGATTGGGAGCGGATTATTACTACGGGTTAGGTAAAGGCATACCCATACCGGTATTTACAATAATAGCCGTTGTGTTCGGACTCGCATCCAGCTACGGTGCCTACCGATATGGCGACAGGCTGATACTCTCCTCTACGCGTGCCAGGGCGCTGGATTTATCCGACCTTAAGCAGAAACAATGGCAGAATGTTATAGAGGAAATGAGTGTTGCCGCAGGCATACCACTACCAAAAACATATATTATAGATGACCCTGACCCTAATGCGTTTGCGACAGGCAGGAACCCTGAGCATTCCTCTATCGCGGTCACTAAGGGCTTGCTCGATGCATTGAATCGCGATGAACTACAGGCGGTTGCCGCCCATGAGATGAGCCATATAAAAAATTTAGATATCAGGCTTATGCTAATTATGGCGGTTTTAGTCGGCTCAATTGCTTTAGTTTCAGATTGGTCAGGGCGGGTGTTATTCCGCTCAAAAAGCCGGACGAGAAACAAGGGCAATGCCGCCGGAATTATTCTGGCGATGTGGCTGGTGGCTGTGATTTTGGCGCCGATATTGTCGCACGTTTTGGCGATGTTTGTTTCCCGCAGAAGGGAATATTTGGCCGATGCCTCAGGTGCTGAATTAACCCGCAACCCGGCAGCATTGGCAAGCGCTCTCAAAAAAATAGATTCCAGGGTGGAGCCTACGCGCTCCATTAACCAGGGAACCGCGCATTTGTGTATTTGCGATCCCAAGGGCCGCCCGATGGGTTTGAGAGAAGGCTGGGCAGCAGACTTATTTGCTACCCATCCCCCGATACGCAAGCGCGTAGAGGCCCTGGAACAAATGGCTTATATAAAATAAAGAAACCTAGATAAGCAGCCCTTGATTTTTAAGGCAATTAAGGTATAATAACTACTTTCGAGGAGGCGCATAAAGAACAATGAATACCTTTAAAATCGCAGTGCTTTTAGTAGCTTTAACCGTATTGTTTATTTGGGTTGGAAATTTATTAGGCGGCAGGAACGGAATGATTTTTGCCTTTTCTTTCGCACTTATAATGAATTTTGCAACTTACTGGTTCTCTGACAAACTGGTGCTTTTTATGGCGCGCGCCAAGCCCCTCGCGGAAAAAGATGCCCCCGAGGTATACCGTATTGTAAGAAGCCTGACGCAACGCTCAAATATGCCTATGCCTAAAATATACATTATGAATACAGAGGTGCCCAACGCTTTTGCGACGGGGCGCTCACCGGCGCATGCGGCTGTATGCGTTACAAAAGGCATAATGCAGGCATTAAGCACGGAAGAGCTTGAAGGGGTTTTATCGCACGAGTTGTCTCATATCAAAAACCGCGATACCCTGGTAGCGACTATCGTAGCCAGTATCGCAGGAGCGATATTCATGCTGGCGCGCATTGCGCAGTTTACGCTGATATTCGGAGGCAGGCGTAGGGATAAAGGCGTAGTCGGGTTGGTGGCTATGGTGGTTACTATTATTGTTGCGCCCCTGGCGGCTATTTTAATACAGCTTGCGGTATCGCGCGCGGCCGAATACAGGGCCGATAAATCAGGGGCCCTGATGTCGCACAAACCGCATGCCCTGGCAAACGCCTTGCGCCGTATTCACGCGGCAGCGCAGCGCACGCCCCTAAACGTAAACCCTACAACGGCGCACATGTATATAATAAACCCGTTTTCAGGCAAGTCGCTTATGAATCTTTTCAGCACCCATCCCCCGATGGAAGAAAGAGTAAAAAGATTAGAGGCTCTGGCAAAGACAGCTCAATTATAAAGTGAAGGCCACAGCGCTTATAGCCGTAATATTTGTGTTTTTAGGGTTGCAGGCTGGAGCGAAAGCTGATGAGGTAGAGAATATGCTGGAAAATATACACTGGTTGGGCCATTCGGCGTTCAGAATTGATGCAGGCGGCAAAACGATATACGTTGACCCGTACAATATTTTCAAAGGCCCGGTTGCCGATATAATATTAATTACCCACGCGCATTACGACCACTGTTCACCCGATGACGTAAAAAAAATACAGGGGCCTAATACCGTTATAGTTGCCACGCAGGATTCGGCAAAAAAATTTAAGGGCAACATCAGGGTTGTAAAACCGTTCGAGAAGATAAACATAAGCGGTATTGATATCGAGACGGTGCCGGCATATAACCTTAATAAGCCTAATCATCTTAAGCAGTCCGGCTGGGTCGGGTATATAATAGATGTAAATGGCGTTAAAGTTTACCACGCAGGCGATACTGACTATATACCGGAGATGAATACCCTAAAGCTGGACATCGCGCTTGTGCCTGTAGGCGGCACTTATACGATGGATGCAAATGAAGCGGCAAAATTCGTCAATACGGTTAAACCGAAAATTGCCGTACCCATGCACTGGGGTTCGGCTGTAGGCTCTCGCGCGGATGCGCAGAACTTTAAAGTCCTTTGCAAAACGCAGGTTGAGATCCCTACTCAATGACATGCGCCCTCCCGTTGCCATAACCTTCCGGGATATAAATAATAGGAAAAAAGATATCATCAAGTTTGCCCGGGAACTGGTGCGTATCCCCACTATTAACCCGCCGGGAGAAAATTACGAGAAAATAGTTTCGGTTTTAGAAAGAGAATGCCGCAAAGTAGGCCTTGTAACAAAAAGGATAGTCCTGCCGCCCGAAGAATTGAGAAAAGCAGGCGTAAGCGGCGGGTCAAAACGCATATGCCTTCTAGCGCGATGGAATACAAAAAAGAAGCATACCCTGCATTTTAACGGCCACTATGATGTTGTGCCGGTTACATCGGGCTGGACGGTAGAACCCTTTAAGGGAATTATAAAAGATGCAAAGCTCTACGGCCGCGGAGCCGAAGACATGAAAGGCACTATCGCCGCAATGATTTATGCCGTAAGCGCCGTGAGGGCTTCCGGCATAACGCCGCGCGTTAATATTGAATTATCTTTTACGCCTGATGAGGAAATAGGCGGAAACACAGGATTGGGTTACGTTGTTAAAAAGGGATTTATAAAGCCCCATTATGCGCTAAGCGAGGGATTATTCGGCAATTACGTATCCTGCGGCAACAAAGGCGTATTGTGGCTTGAAATCCATATAAGCGGAAAATCCGCCCACGGTTCAACGCCATATAAAGGTATAAATGCCTTTGTGGGCATGAATAAATTAACAAACATGCTGCTTAAGCTGAAAGCCGAGATAGAGAAAAGAAAGACAACGCTTGCCACAATGGATGCAAGGGATAAGTTTGCAACAATGGTTATAGGAGGGGCTTTAAGCGGCGGCACAAAAACAAATATCGTGCCGGATTATTGTTCCTTTACAGTAGATAGGAGGCTATTGCCCGAGGAAAATACCGTGCTTGGTAAGAAAGAAATTTTGGCCGTGGTGCATAAATTTATAAAAGATAACCCGGAATTTAAGGTAAGAGTGAAAACGCTCATGGAGGAGTCCCCCGTAATTACAAATCCGCGCTCTTGCTTATGCAAAACAATGCTTGATTGCGTAAAAGAGGTAGTAAAAAAGAAAGTAAAACTTGCGATTACCCCCGGTGCAACCGATTTGCGTTTTTTGATAAAACGAGGCATACCCGCCGTCGGTTATAACACGGCAGGGCTTGACCGTTGCCACGGTGACGATGAATTTGTCTATATAAAAAGCCTGCTTGATACGGCGAAGATATACGCGCTTTTAATGCTGAGGCTAAAATGATTTTTAAGAAAACACTGCCGAAAGAGATCCATCGCGCATACGGATTTGATTTTACAACAGGCGTCTTAAACGGACTGGCGCTGGGGCTCACTACGCCTTTCCTTGCCGTAGTCGCAAGAAGGCTTGGCGCAAGCGCAGGTTATCTGGCGGTTCTTGTGTGCGCGCCGTATATAGGCAGTTTATTGTCGTTTTACTGGGCGCACTTGGCGGAACGCTACGGCCGCAAACGCTGCGTTATTTTGGGCGGCGTTGTATCCATGAGCTTACTTTTATTCGCGGTGTTTAAATTAACGCCGTTTTGGTATTGTACTTTAATATTTTTCAGCCAGTTTATGCTCTATATGGGCCGCCCCGCGTATACAGGCATTATGGCGCAGATTTATCCGGATAGCGCGCGCGGCAAGGCAATGGGATACGTAAGAATAGGAATATCTTCCGCAACAACATTTGCATCGTTTCTCGGCGGCAGGCTGCTTGATATTTTCAGTTATAGAGTTGTTTATCCGATAGCAGGCGCGCTGGGCGTATTAGCTAATTTTGCATTCAGCAAAATCTGCGTGCCTTCGCCCAAAGATGACAATGATATCCGGGAATTCACCCCGCCCTTCCCAACGAAATTACAGAATAAAAGAGAAGGAAGGGCGGGGTTCAGGCTAAAGGAAGCATTCGAGATTTTAAAAAATGACGCAACCTATAGAAAATTTGAGCAGGGTTTTTTTATATTCGGGTTCGGCAATTTGATGGCTTTGCCGGTTTATGCCCTGTTTGTCGTAGATGTGCTGAAACTGACTAATTTCGAAGTAGGTTTTTTGGCCACCGTAGCAAGTTTGCTGGGTATAGGCGCTATGTATTATTGGGGCCATGCAATTGACGCAAAAGGGGCGTTCCGGCTAGCAGGAAAGGTAATTTTGCTTTTAAGCCTGACGCCTTTTGTATACTGCATTGCCGGAAACTATTGGATATTATTTATTGCCGCGGCTGCTTCCGGCATAGGGCTGGCCGGCCTTGAACTTATAACGATGAACAGCATCATAGAAATTTCAAAAAAGGTAAATGTACCAAAATACACAGGCATACACATAACGCTTATGGGCATCCGCGGTTCAATTGCGCCGTTTGCGGGAACGCAGCTTGCGGCGATAATCGGATTGCGCTGGGTTTTCTTTTTATCCGGTGCGCTTATTGTTTTAGGGGGTATGCTTGTAATGAGGGAATTCTACAGGAGGTCTTAGATGGCAAAAATCACAAAAAATGTTTTTGGATTAATAGGCAATACGCCGCTGGTAAAACTTACAAGAATTACCGGGGTTGATTCGGCAGAAGTTCTTGCGAAGCTTGAAATGTTTAATCCCGGAGGCAGCGTGAAAGACAGGATAGCCCTTGCCATGATAGAAGACGCCGAGAAAAAAGGTTTTCTAAAACCGGGCTCTGTAATTATTGAACCGACGAGCGGCAATACAGGTATAGGCCTTGCGATGGTGGGCGCTGCCAAGGGGTATAAAGTTATGCTCACAATGCCTGAAACAATGAGCGCGGAACGAAGGCAGATACTTAAAAACTACGGCGCTGAAATCGTGCTTACGCCGGGCGAAGAAGGCATGAAAGGCGCCATAGACAAGGCCAATGAAATTCTCGCAAAAACAAAAGGCGCCTTTATGCCGCAGCAGTTTGAAAATCCGGCAAACCCCGAAATTCACAGGAAGGCAACGGCAAAGGAAATTCTTGATGCAACGGCCGGTAGAATTGACGCATTTGTTGCGGGCGTGGGCACAGGCGGGACAATTACCGGCGTCGGCGAGGTATTAAAGGAAAGCAACCCCGAAATAAAAATAATAGCAGTCGAGCCGAAGCGCTCACCTGTGCTCTCGGGCGGAAAGCCCGGGCCGCATAAAATACAGGGTATAGGCGCGGGGTTCGTGCCAAAGGTATTAAACACAAAGATTATCAATGAAATAATTCAGGTATCCGATGAGGATGCGTTTGCAAGCGCAAAGAAACTTGCAAGAGAAGAGGGGTTATTTGTGGGCGTCTCATCCGGCGCCGCGGCGTTTGCGGGGCTTTTAGTTGCGGCAAAATTGGGAAAAGGGAAAACGGTTGTAGTTATATTTCCCGATACGGGCGAGCGGTATTTAAGCATGGAACAACCGGCAGGATAAACAATGGAAAATTTTCTTTTAGTCCTGAGGCATTATTTAATAGAGGTAGTTCCGGCTGTCTTGTTCGGCTTTTTATTAAGCGGGATTATCCATGAGTATATACCGATGGCCTGGGTCGAGAAATATCTCGGCGCCAGAGGAATAAAACCTATTTTTTATGCGACGCTTGTGGGTACTTTTCTGCCCGTATGCTGCTGGGGCTCCCTGCCGATCGCTGTTAGTTTTTACAAAAAAGGATCGCGCCTCGGCCCGATACTTGCTTTTTTGGTGGCAACGCCGGCTACATCCGTAACCGCCCTTTTCGTCTCCTATAAGCTTTTGGGGCCGGGTTTTACTGTTTACATATTCTTTTCCGTAATTATTATGGGTATGATTACGGGTATTCTCGGGAATTTCTTTGGGTTTAAACCAAAAAAACAGAAAAAAGACGTATGCCCGCACTGTGAAAAAGAACAGCAACACTGCGCGCATAAACCCGGCTTCGGCAGCCGCATAAAGTCGATATTAAAATTTGCTTTCTGGGATATGCCGAAAGAATTGGGCATGGAAATACTTATCGGCCTGGTGCTTGCGGCGGCAGTGGGGGCGTTTTTGCCGATAGGGCATTTTATAAAAACATATCTTGCGGGCACATGGGCATATTTATTCAGTTTGGTTTTTGGGCTGCTCATGTATTTCTGCTCGACGGCAAGCGTGCCTTTGGTAGATGCGTTGATAAAACAGGGGATGAGCGGCGGCGCGGGATTGGTTTTACTTTTGGTCGGACCGATAACAAGTTATGGTACAATTCTTGTTTTAAGGAAAGAATTCGGCGCGAAAGTCCTGTCGTTTTATCTTGCGTCAATCAGCGTTCTTGCGCTTGGCCTGGGATTTTTGTTTTCGTTGATTTATAGATAAGCGTGTGTTAAACTTTACGTATTATGCTGCCGGATAAATTCGGAAAATTCGGAGAATTCGGAGGAAGGTTTGTCCCTGAGACGCTTATTTGCGCGCTGGACGAGCTAAAAGAGGAGTATTTTTTCGCAAAAACCGATAAACGGTTTAAGAAAGAGCTTAATTATTACCTGCGTCAGTATGCCGGCAGGCCGACCCCGTTGTATTATGCCGAAAGGCTCTCAAAAGCCCTCGGCGGGCCGAGGATTTACCTTAAGAGGGAAGACCTCTGCCATACGGGCTCGCACAAAATAAATAATACATTAGCGCAGGTGCTCTTGACTTTGCGCATGAAAAAACCGCGCGTTATAGCAGAAACAGGCGCAGGCCAGCACGGCGTGGCAACCGCCACGGCTGCGGCAATGTTCGGTTTGGAATGCGATGTTTATATGGGCGCCGAGGATGTAGAGCGCCAGTCATTAAATGTTTTCAGGATGAAACTTTTAGGTGCAAGGCTGATTTCCGTTAAAAGCGGTTCGCAAACATTAAAAGATGCCATAAACGAAACTCTGCGCGACTGGGTCACCAGCGTGCGCAATACGCATTATATTATCGGCTCGGTTGTGGGCCCGCATCCGTATCCTGCGCTTGTAAGGGATTTTCAGGCGGTTATAGGCAAAGAAACGATGCGCCAGATATTCCAGTATGAGAAAAGGCTGCCGGATTATTTAATAGCGTGCGTTGGGGGCGGGTCGAATTCTATGGGTTTATTCCATCCGTTCTTCCATACAAAGGCAAAATTTATCGGCGTGGAGGCTGCGGGGCGCGGGCTTTCGAGCGGCAAGCACTCAGCCGCACTTTGCCGGGGTAAAGTGGGTATTTTGCACGGTTCTAAGAGCTACCTGTTGCAGGATAAGGCAGGGCAGGTTAAACCGGCGCATTCAATAGCGGCAGGATTGGATTATCCCGGCGTAGGGCCGGAGCATTCTTACTACAAAAAAATAGGACGCGCGCGCTATGCCGCTGTTACGGATAAAGAAGCGCTCGGCGGATTTAAATTGTTATCCGAGACAGAAGGGATAATACCGGCGCTTGAGCCGTCTCATGCGCTAGCGTATCTGGCGAAAATCGCTCCGCGGCTTAAGAGGAAAATAGTTGTCTTGTGCCTGTCGGGGCGCGGGGATAAAGATGCTGATGTCGTGTCAGGGGCGAGATGAACCCCGCCTTTCCTAAAGTGAATAAAGGAAAAGTGGGGTGAAATATGGAAGGAATGGCGGGGTGAACAGGATAGATAAAAAATTCAGGGAATTAAGAAAAAAGCGTAAGAAGGCATTTATTGCCTATATAACAGCAGGCGACCCTGATTTGTCCACTACGCAAAAGTTAATACCGGTATTGGAGGAATCAGGCGTTGATATCCTGGAGTTGGGCGTGCCTTTTTCTGACCCGCTGGCTGACGGAGCAACAATTCAGCGCGCTTCTCAAAGGGCGCTTACCAAAGGGGCGACGCTTACAAAAATTATCTCGCTTGTAAAAACCCTAAGGCAAAAAGTTGATATGCCTATTGTGCCCATGTCTTATTATAATTTAATTAATGCCTACGGAATACAAAACTTCGTCAGGGACGCAGCCGGCGCCGGATGCGACGGCATAATTATTCCTGATTTACCCGCGGATGAAGCAGGAGAGTTAACCCGAGCCGCAAAAAAATATAACCTTGCGGTAATCTTCCTGGCCGCGCCTACAACTACCAACCAGAGGATAAAACTGATAGATAAAAAAACCCGCGGGTTTTTATATTACGTCTCTCTTACGGGTGTAACAGGAGAGAGAAAACAGTTGCCAAAGGACTTAACCAGGGATCTCAAGAGAATAAGGCGCCTTGTCAAGAAACCGCTATGCGTAGGATTCGGCATATCCACCCCAAAACAGGTGCGCATGATAGCGAAATATGCCGACGGCGTAATTGTCGGCAGCGCAATTGTCAACGCGATAGAGAAGAATCGCCACAGCAAGGGCCTCGTTAAAAAAACAGGTAAATTTGTTCAACGGTTAGTCAGCGCTATTTAGGCACTAACCGGCTAATTAACTGACTATGAAACACGTATATGCTTTGATAATGGCGGGCGGCAGGGGCCAGAGAATATGGCCCGCAAGCCGGCTTAAAAATCCCAAACACCTTCTTTCGCTCTGGGGTAAAAAAACAATGCTCCAGAGGACGATTGAGCGCCTCTCGCCCATGGTTAATATCGGCGATACATTTGTTGTAACCAACCGAACCCACAAAAACGGCGTGAGAGAACAGATTCCGCGCCTCGCGAAAGAAAATCTGATTCTTGAGCCTTTTACCAAGAATACAGCCGCGTGTATAGGCCTGGCTGCTTTATGGATGCTTAAGCGGGACCCGGAGGCGGTTATGGTTGTTTTGCCGTCGGATCATATAATAAAAGAGAAAAGGAAATTTCATACGGTGTTATCCCACGCTGTGTCGCTTGCAAAAAGCAACGGCTCCCTTGTTACCGTAGGAATAGTGCCGAGATTCCCAGCCACAGGTTTTGGCTACATAAAATTAGGCAGGCCCTCAGGCAGCTCTGGTGGCATACGGGTATTTAAGGTGCATAAATTTATGGAGAAGCCAAATACAAATACCGCAGAATATCTCATCCGCAGCGAAAAATATCTCTGGAATTCTGGAATTTTCATCTGGCCGGCAAAGTCGATTCTCTTGGCAATCAGGAGGCATATGCCAAAGCTCTATATGTCGTTATTGAGGATAAATAAGGCGCTTGGCACAAGGCGCTACGCAAAGGTCCTTAAAAGAGAATATGCGGCACTTAAGGATATTTCTATAGACAAGGGCATCCTGGAGCGCTCGCCTGACATTTTTACCGTATCCAGCGATTTAAAATGGGACGATGTCGGCTCGTGGTCGAGCCTGGATTATCTGGGATTCTGCGATAAGAAGAGAAACCTTAGTATAGGCGAGCAATTCAGTATTGACACAAAGGATTCTATTTTGATAACGGATAAAGGCCGCCTGCTTGCAACAATAGGCTTAAGCGGTTTTATCGTTGTCCAGTCAGAAGACGCAACGCTCATCTGCGCGAAAGAAAGGGCCCAGGAAGTAAAAGAGCTGGTCAAGCGCCTGCGCGCCAGCAGGAAATTCAAGAAATACACGTAATCATGCGTATATTAGGCGTTGATATGGGAGAGCGCAGGGTGGGCGTTGCAATAACCGATGAGTCGTGCACTATTGCGCAGCCGTTTACAACGATTGAAAATAAGGGAATACAGGAATTAGTAGAAGCATTAAAGCAAACCGCCGAAGAAAATAACGCCACGCACGTCGTAATAGGGCTCCCGCTTAATCTTGACGGCACGGTTGGTGACAGTGCCAAAAAAATACTGAATATCGTCGAACACTTAAAACAGGCAACCGGGCTGGAAGTTACCACCTGGGATGAGCGCTTTACAAGCCGGCAGGCCGAAAGACACTTGATAGCGCTCGATAAGAGCCGCAAAAGACGAAAGGAAATATCGGATCAGGTGGCGGCTACTCTTTTGCTGCAGGCGTATATCGACTGGAGAAAAAAACAGGATGTATAAAATTGCGACACTTGAGAACGGGTTGCGTGTACTCTCGCATCGAATGCCCGGCATGGATTCGGTTGCTTTAGGCATATGGGTGCGCACCGGCGCGCGATACGAAGAAAAACAATATCAGGGCATAGCGCATTTTCTGGAGCATTTGCTTTTCAAGGGCTCAAAACGCTATTCCGCAAGGAGGTCAAAGGAGATTATAGAAGGTGTAGGCGGGAATTTGAACGGTTTTACATCCGAAGAATATTCATGCTATCTGGTAAAAACAACGGGAAAGTATTTGGCGCAGGCAGTGGATGTGCTCTCGGATATGGTCATAAACCCCCTTTTAAAACCGGAAGATATCGAGAGAGAGCGCAGCGTTATCATAGAGGAAATAAAGATGTACCGCGACATACCCGCGCATTTTGTTCATGATATATTAGACAGGCTCATGTGGCCCGGGCACCCGCTGGGGAGAAGCATCATAGGTACGTTGGATACCCTGGGTAATATAACAAGAAAACGGCTTGATGAGTTTCAAGGATATTACTATACGCCGAGCAATATCATAGTCGTTGCCTGCGGTAAAGTAAATCACGATGAATTAAAACGCCTTGCAAAGCGCGCCTTCGGGAAAGTTAAAGCGCGCAAGCGCAGCGATTTTGAAAAAGTCGATATCAAACAAAAAAGCCCGCAGCTGGATATTTTTTTTAAAAAAACAGAACAAACCCATCTTTCGTTAGGCTTGCACAGTTATCCGCGTCAGCATCCCAGGCGGCATACGCTGAATTTGTTGCATATAATTCTCGGGGGCAATATGTCATCGCGGCTTTTCTGGAGGATACGCGAAAGGGCGGGGCTCGCGTATGAAATATCCACTCAGGTTGTCAGGTTCAGCGACACCGGCGCATTTTTGATAAATGCCGGAATCGATAATAAAAAAGTTGAATCAGCCCTGGAGCTTATAATAGACGAAATTCGTAAAATTAAAAAATCCCCGGTAACCGAAAGCGAATTTAATAGGGCCAAAGAATTTTATCAGGGGCAGTTTTTAATGGGCCTTGAGGATACGACCGATTTTATGCTCTGGCTTGGCGAGAATTTGATATCGCTGGATAGGGTATATACGCCGAAAGAAATCCTGCGCGAAATGAAAAAGGTAAAACGCCACGATATATATGACGTTGCAAATGAGGTCTTAAGGCCTGAGCGGCTTTCTGTCGCGGCGATAGGGCCCTTATCTAGACATAATAAAAATGATATCCGGGAGATAATATGCAAAATATAAAATTCGGCACCGACGGCTGGCGGGGTATAATCGGAAGCGATTTTACATTTGATAACGTAAGAATTGTTGCGCAGGCGATAGCCGATTATATCAAACCGCAAACCGCAAACCACAAACCACAAACTGTGGTAGTGGGCTACGATACAAGATTTTTATCGGCTGAGTTCGCGAAAGCTATAGCCGAGGTATTGGCGGGAAACGGCATAAAGGTTTTGCTGGCGACGCATCCTACGCCGACACCGCTTATAAGCTTTACCATAAAAGACAGGAAATTAACCGCAGGGGTTATTGTTACTGCCAGCCACAATCCTCCGCGATATAACGGTATAAAATTTAAAGCGAATTACGGCGGCCCCGCAGACCCCTCGATTACCGGAAAAATAGAAGCGCTTTTGGGCAGAAACAAAATAAAAATCCTGCCCCTCGGTAAGGGCTTAAAAACCAAACTGATACAAACCCCGGACTTAAATTCCAGGTATATGGGCTTTATAAAGAAGTACCTTGATATGAATTTATTGAAGAAGAAAAAGTACAGAATTCTGGTCGACGTCATGCATGGCGTTGGCGACAAATATATAGCGCGTTTGTTTGAAAAAACAAACATAAAAGTTGACACGATTCATGCGGATGCGGATCCGTCTTTCGCAGGTATAGCGCCCGAGCCCATAGAAAAAAATCTGCAGGAATTGATCAGGCGCACAAAAAAAGGCAAATATGATATCGGCCTTGCGGTAGACGGCGATGCCGACAGGATAGGCGTGGTGCGCCCCGACGGGCGCTTTGTGTCATCAGGCGAAATAATCGCCCTTTTAACCATACATTTTTATGAGGATAAAAAATGGCGCGGCGAAATAGCAAAAACAATATCCTCCACCTCGCTGATAGAAAAAGTCGCCCAGAACTATAACCTTAAACTGCATGAAACGCCGGTTGGTTTTAAGTATATATGCAAGTTGATGCTTACTAACAAGATCCTGGTGGGAGGAGAAGAATCAGGCGGCATAGGCTTTAAAAATTACCCGCCCGAGCGAGACGGCATGGTTGCCGGGCTACTGCTTGTGGAGATGATGGCGCATAGGAAAAAAGGGATAATGAAAATTATGGATGAAATGGAGAAAAAATACAAAAGGCACCACTACATGCGCGACGATGCCGCATATCCCGATAACTTAAAAAAGAAACTTTTTGCAAAACTCGCCAGGCACCCCCTAAAAGAGCTCATGGGCATTAAGGTAGTCCAGACAAAAACTTATGACGGCTGCAAGTTTATTGCCGAAGACGGCAGCTGGATATTATTCCGCCTCTCGGGCACAGAGCCGATTTTGCGCATATACGTTGAGGCGTTTACCGAAAAGAGACTAAATGCGCTTATGAAATTCGGCAAGAAATACGCCTTTTCCGTGTGATTAAATGGTAAATACAAAACTCGAATATCGAAGCACGAAACAAACCCAAAATTCAAATATCAAAACAAGCGTAAGCAAATATGTTTTGGATTTTGAAAATTAGAAATTAGAATTTGTTTCGAATTTCGGATTTCGTGTTTCGAATTTAAAGTGGGTAGAATATGGAGCAGAAACTAATACGAAACTTTTCGATAATAGCGCATATAGACCACGGCAAGTCAACGCTTGCCGACAGGCTGCTGCAGTTTACCGGCGCCATATCCGATCGCGAGTTTCACGACCAGATGCTTGATGATATGGACCTGGAAAGGGAGCGCGGTATTACCATTAAAGCCAAGGCGGTAAGGATTTTCTATAAATCAAAGAATGGCGAGAATTACGAATTGAACCTCATAGATACGCCGGGGCATGTGGATTTTATGTACGAAGTTTCAAAATCCCTTGCCGCATGCGAAGGGGCGCTTTTAGTTGTCGACGCGGCGCAGGGCGTTGAGGCGCAGACGGTTGCGAATTTATACAATGCCACCGAGCGTAACCTTCTGATAATACCCGTAATAAATAAAATAGATTTATCAAACGCCGAGCCTGATAAAGTAAAATCGCAGATAAAGCATATATTAGGGCTGCGCGGGGAAGACGTTATTATGGCTTCGGCAAAGGAAGGAATAGGTACAGAAGAAATCCTCGAGCGCATT
>JBDRLY010000087.1:0-3203 GCA_043812735.1 Candidatus Omnitrophota bacterium
GAAATTAAAATAAAACAGCATGCGGCTAATACCATAACGCCAAATAATAAAATAAAATATTTCCCCCAAGGGAATATTTATATCGGCCGCAGAGGGATGAGATTCTTTAAAAGCCTTCCTGGGGCAGTTTTTGCCAAAGACGCGAAAAAGGAAACGGCGTTTGTTCGACACATACAAACACATCAGCCCGCGCTGAAGCCTGCGCATGAAGAGTCTGCAACGAATGCTAATCGGGCGGTTAACGTAATTGATTTTAAAAAGGCAAATAAGCTTGTAGCGGCAGAAAAAAAGCAGCCGAATTGGAAGAGGTTGCGGAGCTTTTCCGGAAAATTGATGAGATTATTGCGCAGGCGTGGGAAAGCGCGCCACCAGAAATATTGTTGAAATTAGAGCTTGAGTATGAGATGGCAGCTATCGAGCAGGCAATCTAACTAAAAATTATAAATTATAAGTTATAAGTTAAGAATTAAAAGCTAAAAGTTAAAAATCAGAAATGAACATAGAGAAGAGTAAACAAATAAATATAGTTTTCAAGATGACGGCGCTGACGCTGGTGCAGGTGTTTTGGCTGGCAAATTTCGCCTGGTGCGGGCCGGCAGCGGAAAGTATTTTCCCTCGGCAGCCGCAAGATACTCTTTCCCCGCGGCTTCATCTAAACCGGCAGTTATTTCAAGCAGGATTTTCTCGCTTGACAGAACAATCTTTGCCGCCGGCTGCGCAGACAACGGCGGAATTTGAGCTGCACTTTGAAGCAAACAGTTTTCGCGAGGGATATAAAAAATTAAATATCCTGCTTACAAGTATAAAAAAGAACAAAAAAAGGCAGTTGATTTTATGTGTGGAAGGGGATGTGAGCGCCGGGAAGACAACTTTTGTCCGTACTTTGTTGGAAAAGGAGATAGCCGGATTTAGCCGCGATGGAATGCTGAATATAAGCTTAGATGATATCCTTAATAGCCTTCAGAAAGAAGAGGATCTTAGTGCTTTAGAGGCGATGCTTGAGGGGCCGTTTATACTGGAAAAAAAGCTTAAGGAGGCGGGGACGGATAAGCAGCTGATAATTCTGGAAGGGGCGGAAATGGGGCATTATCTGGAAAAAGCCGGCTATACGCCTGATGTAATTGTAAATATAAAGGCGCCAAAAGAAACCAGGCTCAAACGGCATCTTATGCGCTATGGCGTGTTTGCGCTTAAATTTTTTAACGAGCTTTATCTAAAGCCATATTTTCCTGAGAATGTGCCGGTTATAGAAATACAAAATAATGATTGGCGTGATATCAGCTGGATATCCGTGATTTTGAAGATGAGTCTTAAAACGGTTCAAATAATCCTGGTTGGATCATTAAAGTTTGTGGTTTCAGAAGATAAGCTTGACTCTATTCGTGGCTTGAACATTTTGCTTTTACCGTTTCGAATTGGCGTGTATGGATTTGGCCGGCTCGTTGATTTTTATTTCGGGTTAAAACCCGCTAGGTCGATAATCCCGATCATAAAAGAACGTTTTCAGGGCAAAGTAAGAGTTTTGGACGTAGGCACAGGTGCCGGAGAGTTTGTAGAAAAATTCCAGCGGATACTGGACAAAAACAATATGCCGGCTTCTGTATCAGGTATTGATAATAACCCTAAACGCGTGGCTTTGGGCTTGAGAGCAGGCCGGAACTTAAAGGTTATGGACATAGAAAACGCGGAAAAACACCTAGGCCGAAATAGCTTTGATATCATTAATATTTCCGCGCCGGACCGGCCGGCGGATTTTTTAGTTGAAGAGAGTATGAAGCTTTTAAAGAAAGACGGGATGTTAATCTTAAGGCTGCATAAAGGGCATCACTATGATATGTTTTTCGGCCGCGATTACCGAGTAGGGCTTATCCAGGAGCTTAAGAAGTCGTTTGAGGTAGAAGATTGGCGCGGCCATATTCATAACCTGCCTACAGGCGAGTGGCACAGATTATACCCGCCGCTAATTGTCCGGCACAAACAGCAAAAGAAAGAGCAAGAGGAAAAGACAGCCGAACCCGCAAGCGGCGCGGAGGTGATATCTTTTAATGACGTATATTTTAGCCCGAAAGCCAGAATTCAGCGGTTGTTGAAAAACGGCAAGTTGGATGAGGCCTACACCAACCTTAAACGGTTAAAAGAGATAAATGAAAATGTCTCTGAAATTCAGCCGGATGTTACTGCCGCCTTAAAATATCGAGCCGATAAAAGGTTGGAAGAGGGATTAGCTCAGGAGGCCCTTGTGGATTATCAGAGAATATTATGGCTTTTGCCCAGTGAACGGGATATGAATTTTTACATTGGTTTTTGTCATTTTGAACTGGGGCAGCTAGTGCCGGCTTATATTCAATTCAAAGCGGCGGCAAATGCCGGCCGGGGAGAGGTGCTGTATGCGTTGGCGGTGTTGGTGGCGGAAAGCATATTGCTTATCCAAAATGTAAAAGATGACTGGGAAAAAGTAGAGGATAAAAAATGGGGCGCAGAAAAGTTTTTATTTGCCGATGCTTCGATGCAACAGTTGCGTCAACGGATTCAGCCGCAGATGGAATACATTCTTTCCGAGTTGCAAGGCGATTATCTTCAGGTTATACAAGGTAGTATTCTCTGGTCACAAATTTATGATGCGCTTTTGGAGGCGTATATCGAATCCCAGACAGAATATGAGGATTTTCTGCAGGGGCTTGGCTTTAGCGCTAACGTTGATTACCTGGATTCAAGTTTTGCCTTACCCAGTTCTCCCCGACCGGGAAACGATAATAGCCAATCAAACCGCAGTGACAGAGTTATCCATTTGGAACAAAGGCTGCAGGCAAAGATTGGGGGAGAAGGGGTGAATGTAAGGAAGTTAAACCCTCTGCCAAAATGGCCTAAGTTCCAGCTGATCGACATTGCAATTTAACCCTATTTTTACCTTTTCCCTCCAAGTTTTTTAAATTTTGTTAAAAAAAAATTTGATACAAAAAAATATTCGGGCTTAAAACATATCTTATTTAATATCAATAAGTTACAAATATAAAAATTTTAGGTGCCTACCTTGACAACCTGCCATATGTATGCTATACTTGCATATCTTTTAAGAGGTTATAAATACTTAATTAAAGTATTTAAATGCTTGAAAAATAATAGATTTATGGTAAAATTATAGTTGGGGGAATACGATGCTAAATCATAACCAAAAATACAAGCTCTGGTTTAGAATTATCTCT
>JBDRLY010000088.1:0-35050 GCA_043812735.1 Candidatus Omnitrophota bacterium
GGCGCTGCCGCGATAAAACACGGCAATATCAATTCCGCAAGCGTGTATTGGCGGTTATTTATCTGGCCTAAATATTTTGCAAGCGCCAGTATGGTTGCGATTTTTGCGAATTCGGAGGGCTGAAACGATATTATTCCCAAATCAAGCCAGCGTTTGGCGCCGTATGTTGTCCTGCCGAAAACTAATACCAGAACAAGCAGCGCTATACCCAAAGCGTACAGGGGGTATGCAAACTCGATAAACCTGTTATAACTTACGTTAAGAATCAAAAACGCGGCAGCCGCTCCCAACAGGACCCAGACAATCTGCATGAGGGCAAAGTTTTTATGCAATAACTCTCCTCTTTGGAAAGACGCGCTGTACTGCGAAAGGAGGCCAAATAAAAATATGAATAAAACACACAATACGATTATGTAATCGAAATCGCGCAGTTCCTGTTTTGTTATCATATTATTTTACATTCCTTTAATTTTTTTACTAAATCCCGTATTATCGTTGCCGGAATAATACCCCCGCCGGAGCCGCCGTATTCCAAAAATATCACAAATGACACCTTGGGATTATCCCGGGGGGCGTATCCCATAAACCAGGCGTGGGGCATACCTTTAGGCGTCTGTGCAGTGCCTGTTTTCGCGCCGATTCTTACATCTTCTAATTTGGCGCGCGCGCCGGTTCCCGTTGGATCCTCAACAACCCAATCCAAGCCATCTTTTATGGCGGAAAGAATTCTCGCGCTTAGCGCAATCCTTTTGTACCTTGGCGAGGCAACTTCAACATCGCCTATTTTCTTTACCAGTATCGGCTGCACTAAATAACCTCCGTTTGCTACGGCATTAATAGCGCGAACCATCTGTACGGGCGTAAGCATAAGATACCCCTGGCCTATAGCAAAGTTAAGCGTGTCGCCCTCAAACCACGGCAGCGCATATTTTTCTTTCTTCCATTTCTTAGTAGGGACAAAACCCCGCGACTCACCGGGTAAATCAATGCCGGTTCTCCTGCCCAGTTCAAATACCGAGGCCATATTTGCGATATTATCCGCACCGGCCAGCCTCCCGAGATTGAAAAAATACACGTTACACGAATGAACCAGGCCTCCTTTTAAATTTTCGCTTCCGTGGCCGTTTGGATTCCAGCAATTAAAGGTACGGTTGCCTAAATGATAATACCCGGGGCAGGTAAATTCGTTATTCGGCGTTATTTTCTGCGAATCAAGCGCGGCCGCGGCTGTTATTATCTTAAACGTAGAGCCGGGCGGATATAAGCCGCTTATGGCGCGGTTCAAGAGGGGCTTGCTTCTGTCTTTTAATAAACTTCTTACCTTGTTTTTTTCATCAAACCTTACGAAAACATTCGGGTCAAAACCCGGCGCGCTGCTTAATGCGATAA
The DNA here is from genome assembly GCA_043812735.1 of Candidatus Omnitrophota bacterium. GTDB lineage: Bacteria > Omnitrophota > Gorgyraeia > JBDRLY01 > JBDRLY01 > JBDRLY01. Next base: position 1,390 of record JBDRLY010000088.1, read on the forward strand.
CTTCGCCTGTCTGTGAGTCCATTACAATCGCTGCGCCGGTATGCCCGGATAGGGCATCATCAAGATATTTCTGCACGCGCCAGTCTATGGTAAGCTGAATATCCAAACCGCGCTTGGGTTCTTTTATGCCGAGTACCTTTACCGAACGGCCCCTATTGTCCACCTCAACCTGCATGCCGCCTGATTCCGCCCTTAAATATGTGTCGTAATAACGCTCTACGCCTGAGCGGCCTATCTGATCCCTCATCTTGTAGCCGTATTCTGAAAAGGCATTCAGCTCTTCCCTGTCTATTTCCCCCAGAAAACCCAGTAAATGGCATGCCATATCTTTACGGACATAATTGCGCATGGGACGCGTCTGGATCGTAATTCCAGGCAGGAAAACTTTATGCGATTCAACCGTAATTGCTTTTTCTTTCTCTACGTCGCGCACGAGGCAAACCGGCGCAAAAGGCACGATATAATTTTCCTTGTAGCGCTCTTTCAGGTCTTCCTGGGGAATCTGCAGAATATCGCTTAATTTCCGGAAAGTTGCCTCCCGGCCGGTCATTTCCTGCGGGATAGCGACAATATCAAACGAAAGCCTGTTATTTACAATTGCCTCGCCGTTACGGTCATATATAGTGCCCCGCAACCCCTCAATGGGCACCAGCCTTATCCTGTTTGATTCGGAAAGATTAGCATACCGCAGGCCTTTTATAATTTGCATATAAAATAATCCGGCCAGTAAAAGCACGAACCCCGCGATTAATGTTATCTTAAATATTCTCAGGCGCATATTTAGTTTAACTTGGCTGTCTTTTTAAGGACCATAAACACAAAAGGGCTCATAAAAGCGGAGTATGCCGCGGTGGGCAAAGCCAAAAAAACAAAACTTTGCCAAAATTCCGGCATTGGCATGAATATTTGCGCGAACAAATAATAAAATAAAAAAGCGGCGATGGCAGCTACAAAGGTTGCCAGCGCCTGCACCAGCGAATGCTGTATGTAGAGGTTATTCCTGTAGTATCCTATTATAAAACCTACTATTGCAAACGAAAAAGCGTTGGAAAAAATATAGCAGCCGCTTAACGCGTCCTTTAAGAGGCCCGCGACTATGCCGCTTACCAGGCCCATTTTCCCGCCGTAAAAAAAAGCGAAAAACAGAACGCCGCTTAAGAGTAAATCCGGCTTTATCCTGTAAATAGACAGGTGCATAAACGGGGCGCTTTGAATAATCGCCAAGACCAGGAAGGATAAAATAAAATGCAGTTTATTTACTCGACGCACAAAACCTCCTCGAGCTTTGTTATATCTGCGGCGGGTTTTATGTATGCGGATTTGGTAAGGTAGGATATTTCTGGCTTGATTGAAACAACTTTACCAACAAGTATCCCCTTAGGTATAGAGCCGCCCAAGCCCGAGGTTATAACTATATCTCCGAGTTTTACGTCGGCATCCAGCGTAAGAAATTTCAATCTGCAATTGCCCCAGAGGGTCCCCTCGATAATACCCTGCTCCCTCGTCCTTTCGATAAGCGCCGCGCACCTGAAATTCGGGTCGCTGATTAGAATAACCTTGCTTGCGTCGCGCCCTACTTCACTCACCCTGCCTATAAGCCCCTCGCTCGAGACAACCGCCATATCCTGTTTTATCGAATTTCTGCTGCCTTTATTTATTATCATTATGTCCGAATAACTCGAGGCATCGCGCGCTATAACCAGCGCGGGATACGCACGGTGCTTCGCCTGGGATTTAAAATTCAAAAGGCCGCGAAGTCGTTCGTTTTCCTTCGAGGCCTCCTGTAGTTCCAGTACTTTTCTCTCTAGTATGCCCAGTTTTTCTTTTAGAAGCTTGTTCTCCTTGTGAATACGGCCCTGATAAAATATTTCCGGAAGTTCTTTTGCCGCAGCGCTTGTGCCTTCAAGCGGTAATTTTACCACGCCGACTACAAGCATCTTTAGCGCTGTGCGCACGGGTGCAGGCGACATGCATACAAAAAATAAAATGCAAATCAGAATAACGATACCTGCAAGTTTCCAGATAAATCCCATTTAAAACCTGCCCTGCCTGATAATAAGGGGTTTAAAACTCTGTTGTTGTGCGGGAAGGAATAGTTGCTACTGCTTTTTTGAGGTATTTTGGTTCGGAGAGATAAACCCCTGTTCCGAGCGCAACTGCCGTAATAGGATCGCTTGCCAAATGAACCGGCAACCCGGTCTCTTCCGATATCAGTTTATCTATTCCGCGCAAAAGCGAACCGCCGCCCGCCAATACAATACCGCGCTCTATTAAATCTGCCGAAAGTTCCGGCGGGGTTTTTTCCAGGGTTATTCTTACTGCTTCTATAATCTGCGCGATAGGTTCGGTGAGCGCCTCCCTTATTTCTTCCGATGTGATGGTTACCATCTTCGGCAACCCGGCAACCAAATCCCGTCCCCTTACCTCAAGCGTCATTTCTTCTTCTAACGGATAGGCGCTGCCGAGCTTTATCTTTATTTCTTCTGCGGAACGCTCTCCGATCATAAGATTATATGTTTTTTTCAGATGCTGGGTTACCGCGTCGTCCATTTCGTCGCCGCCGATGCGTATGGATTTTGAAAAAACAACGCCGCCGAGTGATATAACCGCCATTTCCGTCGTGCCGCCACCTATATCTATTATCATGTTGCCTGCCGGTTCGTGTATCGGCAAACCTACGCCGATTGCGGCGGCTATAGGTTCTTCAACCAGGTACACTTCCCTTGCGCCTGCATGTTCAGCGGAATCTTTAACGGCGCGCTTTTCCACTTCGGTTATACCGGAAGGAATCGCAATAACCATACGCGGCCTCACAAGAACTTTTCTGCTGTGAACCTTCTTAATAAAATAACGGAGCATTTGCTCCGTTATCTCAAAGTCAGCTATTACACCGTCTTTCATGGGCCTTATCGCCATAATAGAACCAGGGGTTCTTCCGAGCATTTTCTTTGCTTCGTCACCTACGGCAATAACCTGGTTTGTGGCTTTTCGTATTGCTACGACAGACGGTTCGCATAAAACTATACCGGCACCCTTCACATATACCAGGGTTGTAGCCGTACCCAGGTCTATGCCCATATCGTTAGAAAACATACCGGGAATGTCGTTAAACCGATGCCTTATAAACTCCACTAATATGTTAGGCCTCATAAATTCCCCCTTCGTAGGTAATAGGTGTATGATACTAAAAAGCCTATTTATTGTCAACACATTCGTATCGCTATTTTATCGGCCCCTGTACACGCCAAAATAGAATACTCAGTATCAAATAATTTTCATGTCAAACCGCCACCGAGCGCAGCATGGCCTCAAAGCTCGGAAATGACGTGCTAATACATTGTGTATCTGTTAGTTCCATGCCTCCATCGCTGGCTAGTCCGGCAACCGCCATGGACATCGCCGTCCTATGGTCGCCGAAGCTCTCCACCGAAGCCGCCTTAAACCTGGTAGGCCCGTGTATGAGAATATTGTCTTCTGCAGAGGTGATATCGGCGCCTATTTTTTTCAAATTGGTAACCATAGAATTTATCCTGTCTGTTTCTTTCACGCGCAATTCGCCGGCGCCCCTTATCGTGGTTACGCCGTCCGCAACTGCCGCGGCAACCATTATAACGGGAAGTTCGTCTATCAGCCGCGGAATAATGTCCGCCTCTATTGCCGTAGCGCGCAACCCGGAGCCCGCGATAGTTACGTCGCCTATAGGCTCATAATCATCCCTGAAATTCGAAATAGTGATTTTTGCGCCCATTGCTTTAAGCACATCTATTATCCCTGTGCGGGTAGGATTTAAGCCGAGATTTTTTATAGTCAGGGAGGAGCCCGGTAGAATAGCCGCGGCTACAATAAAAAATGCGGCGCTTGAAATATCGGACGGTACCCTTATATTCTTTGATTTAAGGACGGGGCTGCCTTTTATCGAAATTGTCTCGCCGTCAATTTTGATATCTGCGCCGAATAAGCGCAGCATCCTCTCGGAGTGATCGCGGGATTTGATGGGTTCTGATATTTTTGTCACACCGTCCGCATATAAACCTGCCAATAAAATTGCGGATTTTACCTGCGCGCTCGCAACAGGCATAACATATTCTAATGGCTTAAGGGGTTTTCTGCCTTTGATAATAAGCGGTGCAAAATCGGCGTTGTCTTTGCCTTTTATCTCGGCGCCCATTTGCCGAAGCGGTTCTGTAACGCGTTTCATCGGCCGCCTGGATAACGACTCGTCCCCGCTAACTGTAGCCTCGAATTCACAACCCGCAAGCACACCCAAGAGCAATCTCATCGATGTGCCCGAGTTGCCCAGATATAATTGCGCCGCCGGTTTTCTTAAACCGTAAAGGCCTTTCCCCTCCACAGTAACCAAGCCGTTTTTTTCATCTCTCGTTATATCCACTCCCATTGCACAAAATGCCTCAACGCTCCTTAGGCAGTCATCCGCGAATAAGAAGTTCTCTATCACAGTCCTGCCCTGCGCGATTGAACCGAGCATAACCGCGCGGTGGCTTATGGATTTATCGGCCGGAGGCGTAACCTGGCCTTGTATCTTTTTTGCCTGTTTTATTTTTATCTTTTCCATGTTGAGGATTGTTTTTCGGAAAAATCATATTAAAAAGGGCAGGGTTTTAATTTTTACCCTGCCCTTATATTTTAATCTATAATTAGTTTAATTACAACGATTTTACCGCGCAGCCCTTGGCTATATTTTTTCTCTGCTCGGTCACTATGCTAGCAGCGGACATTTTTTCGTATACTTTTTCTACCTGAACCACGCCGACTTTCTTTTTGCCCTTCATTACTTCGAATGCCGCGCCTACGCCAACGCCGTCTGCCTCGCCCAGGTTTATTACTACAAAATTATATTCCCTGTTTACGTTTAATACCTCGCCCTGTAATGGAGCCGGCAGCTCCGCCGGGTATTGCATTTCTTCCGGGGTAACTTCGATTTTCTCCAGCTCAACTTCTTTCTTCGCCATAAATTCTTTTACTTTTGCCTCAAGCGCCTCTTTTGCCTGGCGCACTTCATCCAAAAGATTCTTGGCCGATTCATAATCCTTTTTTACTTTTACCAATTCAACCGACATGGCATCCTTTTCTCTCTTTACCACATCAAACTGTCTTTTGACGGCTGTCATATCGTCAAACGCTCGTTTCTCGCGGCTTCTCACTGCATTCATACTTGCTGTTAAGGCGCGCACTTCTTCGTCCATTGCCGCCAGTCTCGCTTCCAAATCATCGTTATCGCCTCTTACGCGCTCCAGTTCTGCCTCAAGCTCCATCTTTTCCCCCGTAAGGGCGGTTATTTCCTGATTGCGCTCTTCTAACGTACTAGTAACGCTGACTAATTTAGTGGATAATGCCAATACTATTACGATTAACGCAACACATACCAATAACCATAGTATTGTGCTTAACTTTGGTTTAGCCATTCCTTCCTCCTTTTTTGAATTAACTAAATTTGAATTCTAACACAGCTAAAAATAGTATGCAAGAAGTTTCTTTAAAAAATTTATTCGCTGAATGCCGCTATCTCAGGAGGTATTTTGCTGGAAAACTCCATATATTTTCCCGTCCTAGGGTGGTAAAAACCCAGGCTCTTTGCGTGCAGCATTATCCTGTCGGATTTATCCCCGAAGCCGTATTTCTCATCCCCTATAATGGGATGCTTCAAATAAGCCAAATGCACCCTTATCTGGTGCGTCCTACCGGTCCCGAGGCCCAGTTCCACCACAGAAAAGTCTTTACCTCTTTTCAACAGTTTATATCTGGTTTGCGCGTGTTTACTTTTCGTAAAGCACACCGCCATTTTTTTCCTGGCCCTGGGGTGGCGGCCTAACGGCAGGTTGATCTCGCCTTCGTCAAACTCCAGTTTGCCCTTAACAACGGCTATATATCTTCTTTCTACTTTGCGTTCCTTGAATTGTTTCACAAGGTTCAAGTATGTGGCATCCGTCTTCGCCGCAATCAATATTCCGGATACGTCCTTATCAAGCCTGTGCACGATACCCGGGCGCAAGGGCCCGCCAAGCGAAGCAAGTTTTCCGTGATGCATGAGGGCATTTACCAGCGTATTGTTCTGGTTTCCGGGTGCAGGATGCACAACCATGCCTACAGGCTTATTCACTACCACGACGTTATCATCTTCATAAATTATTTCAAGCGGTATATTTTGCGGCCCAACCGAAATTTCGCTTTTGGGTTTTAATTCCGCCTCTATCACCTGGCCTGTTTTAAGTTTGATGCGCGGCGTTGCCGGCTTTCCGCCTACAAGCACAAGGCCTTCCTTAATAAGTTTCTGTATCTCGCTGCGGGAAATATCTTTCCCCAGACGTCCTACCAGAAACAAATCCAACCTATGATGCGCCTCGTTTTCTTCTACTTTAAAAATTTCCGCCATATTAAAACCGAGATAATTATTATAATGCTGCAGGCTTGTGGCAAGGTAAAATTTAAAAACACAGACGGGTTGTCGCCGCGGAAATACTCAACTAAAAATCTTGCCGCAGAATACAACACAAGCAGCCTTACAAAATTTCCCTTATCAGAAGCCTTTAAGTTTCTAACCCGGATAAGGTATAAAAATATCAACAAACACAAAAATGATTCATACAGCTGTACCGGATGCGTGAAACTACCTATGCTTTTGCCGTAACAGCAGCCATTAAGAAAGCACCCTATCCTGCCTATTGCTATGCCTAAAGCTATATACGGCGCGATTAAGTCCGCCAGCTGGTTAAAGAATTGTTTTTTTATCCGGCAGAACAAAAAGCCGCTTAATATTGCCAGAAGTAGGCCGCCGTACAAAACCAGCCCTCCCTCATTTACCGCAAACACCGAGGCGGGATTGTCTTTAAATTCGCTGATTTTCAGCAAGACATAAAACGCCCTTGAGCCTATTACTGCCGATACAATAATCCATAGTGACAAGTCATAAATTATGCCGCGGCTGAATCCTAATTTATCGGCGCGCCGCTGGGCGAGATACGTCGATACCATGGCAGCCAGGGCAAGCATGGTGCCGTATGAATATACAGTTATGGGCCCGAGTTTGAAGATTACAGGATGCATATTAAATTAAACATTAAAAATTAAATATTAAATATTTAGTTTTTCCTGCCTGCCGGCAGGCAGGTATTTTTGGTTTTTGGTTTTAGCAAGTGTACCGCCAGTATTAACACGGCAACCGTAATGGCGCAGTCAGCGATATTAAATACGGGCCACACCACAAAATCCAGAAAATCCACCACGTACCCTAACCTTATCCTATCTATAATATTGCCTGCGGCTCCTCCGATAATCAATCCGAAGCTGATGGCCTGCGGCCATCTTCTGCCGTTAAAAACGTTGGCAAATATTCTCAAGCCGATTAAAAACAGCACTGCGGCTGCGGCAAACAACAAAGAGGATGCAGCAATTTCATTTTTAAAAAGACCGAAAGCGAAGCCTTTGTTTTCAACCACGTGCAAGTAAAAGACATTTTTTATTACGGGGACGGCGCGTTCAGAAGGAATAAACTTAAGAATCAGAAGCTTGCTTATTTGGTCGGCGAGGAAGGTTCCGAGGGCAAAGAAAATAAGCCAGAACTTTAGCGTTTTTCCTTGGCTCTCTTTTCTTCCTTCGATTGGCAATCCACGCAGAATTTGGCGTAAGGAACGGCTGTGAGTCTTTTTTTGGAAATCTTCTTTTCGCAACTTTGGCAAAATCCGAAACTGCGGTCTTGAATTCTACCCAGCGCTTCATCTATCGCCCAGATGACTTTTTGTTCGGTAGCCGCAAGGCCCATGCCGAATTCCCTGTCGTAATTATCTGTGGCAACATCCGCCATGTGAAAAGTATAACCGGACAATTCCCCGGTAGCATCACGCTGGCTCTTGGACAAATTGTCGCTGGATATATGCTTTATATCGTTAACAAGTATCTCCTTTTTCTTAAGGAGTAATGCCCTGTATTTCTGCAAATCGGCCGCTGCCATCTTGGAGCTGCTTATTTTAACTTTAGTTCCGCTAGAGCGTCTGCGCATTTTTTACAAATCCCCGGATGTTCGCTTAATTTACCTACACTGTCGGAATATATCCAGCAGCGTTCGCATTTTTTATACTGCGTACGTTCGATTACTACCGCAATATCCCCTGTTTGTTTTTTGCTCAAGCGGGCTGCGGAAACTATGAATATAGCGGAGATTATATCCCCGTATTTCTCAAGCAGTTCATAAGTTTCGCCTGAGGCTGATATCTCTATCCCGGCCTCAAGAGAATTGCCTATATTTTGTTTTGCCCGTTTTTCCTCCAGCGCTTTCATCACTTCGTCGCGGACCGCAAAAAGCCTTTCCCAGTCCGCAAGTAATGCTTCATCCAGGTCTTCAAGCGAAGCCGGCCACTCGGATATATGAACGCTGGCGGAAGAATCTTCTTTCGTAAACATGCGCCATGCTTCATCAGCCGTAAATACCAATATGGGCGCTGTAATTTTGAGCAAAATTTCAAGGATCAAAGACATTGCTGTCTGCGCGCTGCGACGTACGCGCGATTTAGGCGGATAAGTATACAATCTGTCTTTTAAAATGTCCAGATAAAAATTAGACAAATCTTTGACGCAAAATTGGTGCACTAAATGGCAGACACGATGGAATTCATATTTATCGTAACTGCGGGTTGCCTCTCTTAAAAGCGCCTGTGATTTCGTATAAGCCCAGCGGTCTATTATATCCATTTCTTTATACGAAACCTTGTCTTTGGCGGGTATAAAATCGTACAAGTTGCCCAGTATAAACCTGAGGGTGTTGCGGATTTTGCGGTAGCTTTCCGCGCAGCGCGCAACGATTTCCTGCGAAAGCCGCACATCTTCATTGTAATCGCACGAGGCACACCACCAGCGCAGGACATCGGCGCCGTATTTTTGTATAACCTCATCGGGAGAAATTACATTGCCCAGCGATTTAGACATCTTCCTCCCATCCCCGTCCACGACAAAACCGTGCGTAAGAACCGCTTTAAACGGCGGCGTACCCTCTGCGCCCATCGTAGCCAAAAGCGATGTCTGAAACCAACCCCTATGCTGGTCGCTTCCTTCAAGATATAAATCCGCTGGGAAAGAGAGTTCTTTATTGTTCTTGCAAACCGCAATGCCGCTTACGCCGGAGTCAAACCATACATCAAGGATATCGGATTCTTTTCTAAAAGTACCGTTTGAACAATGCGGGCATTTAAAACCGCCCGGTAAGAACTCGCTTGCGTCCTTTGCAAACCACGAATCGGAGCCCTGCGCTTGGAATACATTTGCGATGATTTCTATTATATTTGCATCCAGTATAGGCGTATTGCACTTTGCGCAGTAAAAAGCCGGAATCGGCGTTCCCCAGTATCTCTGCCTTGACAGGCACCAGTCGGGCCTGAGCTCTACCATGCTGGAAATGCGCTTACCCCCCTGGTGAGGGATCCATTTGACTTCCTTTATTGCATCCAGGGCGCGCTGCCTGAGGTTATTTTTGTCAACAGACATAAACCACTGCTCCGTTGCCCTGAATATAATGGGTTCCTTGCAGCGCCAGCAATGCGGATACGAATGGGATGCCTCGCTTGCATAAAGCAGGGTATTTGTTTTTTTCAAATTTTCTATAATGGCCGCGTTTGCGTCATGTACCTTCATCCCGGAAAACGCCCCTGCTGTTTTGTCAAATTTTCCCTGCGTGTCAACCGGCATTACCATGGGAAGTTTATATTTTAGGCCTATTATATAATCTTCCGCGCCGTGCCCCGGCGCTATGTGAACAAGGCCGCTGCCTTCTTCCCTTGAGACAAAATCTGCCAGCACTACCTGCGAATTTCTGTCGATAAAGGGGTGTTTTAATATTGAATTTTCAAGGTTTTTGCCGGATATGGTCTTTATAATTTCATACTGTTTTATGCCGATTTTTTCCAGGGCATCGGCAAGTAAATTTTTTGCGATAACCCATACCTCGGCGGAGCCCTGTGCCTTTACCATTGCATATTCCATCTCGGGGTGTACGGCCACCGCCACGTTAGAGACAAGCGTCCATGGCGTTGTAGTCCAAATTACAAAGAAAATTCGGTGTGCGGTGTGCGGTGTGCGGTTTTCGGCCGAGAAACGAGAACCGCTAACCGCTAACCGACTCAGTAATTCGAATTTGACATAAATAGACGGCGAGGTTTTATCCTCATACTCCACCTCTGCTTCCGCTAAGGCTGTCTCGCATCTCGTGCACCAGTTGACGGGCTTCTTGCCTTTATAGACATAACTCTCTCTGACAAGCTTTGCAAATGTGCGGATGATCGCTGCTTCGTATTCGGGATTTAACGTCAGGTAGGGCTCTTCCCATAGGCCGAATACGCCCAATCTTTTGAACTCCTCGCGCTGTATATTTACGTATTTCATCGCATAGTCATGCGCTTTTTTCCTGAACTCAAGCTGCCCTATCTGCGATTTTGTAACGCGCAACTCCTTAAAGAGCTGGTGTTCAACCGGCAATCCGTGGCAGTCCCAGCCCGGCACATATAAGGCATCGTGGCCGCGCATTGTTTTATACTTAACCACTATATCTTTAAGCGTTTTATTCAATGCATGGCCGATATGTATGTCGCCGTTTGCATAGGGCGGGCCGTCATGCAGCACAAATTTGGGTTTACCGGCGGATTTTTTGCGGATTAGGGTATGGAGCGTTTCAATTTGCCAGTTTTTAAGTAAAGCGGGCTCCCTTTTAGGCAGGTCTGCCTTCATGGGAAAATCTGTTTTTGGTAGATTAAGCGTATTCTTATAATCCATAGGGCTTACTTTATATGTTTTCCAAGAATAATATCCAGGTCTTTTTTAACTTTTTCCGGAATCATCTTTCTATCCGTTATAACCGCATTTTTAAGCGCATCCTTACAGGGGCAAGTTCTTCTGGCGGGAAGCCTTTCAAGCAAGGTATGTAATATTTTCTTGGCGTTTTCGATATTCTTATGCAGGTTATTTATAACCATTTCTATAGTGATTTTCTCAAAATCCGGATGCCAGCAGTCATAGTCGGTGACGCATGCCAAAGTAGCATAACAAATTTCCGCCTCCCTGGCTAACTTTGCCTCCGGCATATTGGTCATGCCGATAATATCCATGCCCCATTGGCGGTAGAGATTTGATTCGGCCAGAGTGGAAAAAGCCGGGCCTTCCATATTGATATAGGTTCCGCCTTTGTGCATTTTTATCCGTAAGCTCTTGCCGGCTTCATAGCCTGCATCATACAATAAACCCGATAATTCCGGGCAAACCGGATGCGAAAAAGATATATGCCCTACTATTCCATCTTCAAAAAAAGTCATTTTTCTTGCCTGATTAGTGCGGTCAACATACTGGTCAACTACCACGAAATCCAGGGGTTTTAATTCGTCTTTGAGGCTTCCGCAGGCGGTAACCGAAATAATCCGCTCCACCCCTAATTTCTTCATGGCATAAATATTCGCCCTGTAGTTTATTTCGCTGGGAGATATGCGATGGCCCACACCATGCCGCGGCAGGAATACCAGCTCTTTGTCGTCAAATTTACCCACAATAAATTTATCTGACGGCTTGCCAAACGGCGTATTGACCTCCAGCTCCTGTGTTTCTTTAATAGCGTCCATTTTATATAAACCGCTACCTCCGATAATACCGATACGCGACATCTTGTACTCCTTTCCGGAAAACTTTCTTATCTCCCCGATTTTTTATGTAATTCTTTCGAGCGCTTTGCTGCAGCCTTCACGCCTTCCTGTATTATTTCACTTAGGTGTTTTTTATGAAATATCTTTATAGCCGCCTCGGTAGCCCCGCCTTTTGACGTAACGCGTTCCCTTAAGATGTGCGGCATAAGTTTTGTCTCCATAAGCAATTTTGCGCTGCCGAGTGCCGTCTGGCCCGCCAATTTAAGGATTGTCTGCCAGTCCACCCCCAATTCGAGTCCCACAACCAAAAACGACTCTACCAGATAAAAGAAATAAGCCGGGCCGCATCCGGAGAGCGCCGTAACAGCATCCATCAAATCTTCATCTTTTATCCATATAACCTCACCCACCGCCTTAAATACCTTCTCTGCCGCGGCCTTGTGGCTATTGCGCACAAACTTTCCCTCTACCATTGCCGTTATCCCTGCTCCCACCAAAGCCGGAGTATTGGGCATAGTTCTTACTACAGCCGTACCTTTACCCCGCGCTTTTTCTATCTGGGAACTGGTTATGCCGGCTACTATGGATATCAGAAGCTTATCTTTCGAAACAGCATTTTTCACTTCTCCTAAAGCATCACTGACATCCGGCGGCTTCGTGGCAAGAATGATAATGCCGGCTTTATTCACAAGCTCCTTGTTACTGTCGGCAATTGTTATCTTATAGAGTTTCTTCATAAGCTTAAGGCGTTGGGGGTTTATATCGTATGCGATTATATTTTTGGCAGATATGCCTTTGTTTTTTACTAGGCCCCTTATCATGGCTTCAGCCATATTTCCCGCCCCGATAAATCCTATTTTTTTCATTTAAATATAGCCCTCCCTATTCGCACCATATTTGCGCCTTCCTCAAGAGCCGTTTCAAAATCCTCCGACATGCCCATGGAAAGATGCTGCATTTTTATACGCTTGTATCCTTTTTTCTTGGCGGATTCGAACAAATCCCTTAAAATTCTAAAATAAGGCCTGGCCTTCTCCTTGTTATCCGCTATAGGCGCCATTGTCATAAGCCCCGTAACAGAAATATTCTTAAGCTCATCTATCTCCTTAAGGAGCGAATCTAAATCCTCCGGGGCAACTCCGGATTTCTCCTCCTCGCCGGAGGCGTTAACCTGGACTAAAACTTTTTGTGTTTTATCAAGTTTCCGCGCTTGCGCATCTATAGCTTCGGCCAGATGCAAAGAATCAAGCGAATGGATCATTTCGAATATTTCTACCGCGGCCTTTGCCTTATTGCTCTGCAAATGCCCCACCATATGCCAGCGTACTTGTTTTGGGATTTCATTGTATTTGAGCGTTGCTTCTTGAACTTTATTCTCTCCTATATCCGTTATGCCGCAACCGATAGCCTCGCGGATCTTATCCGGCTGGACGGTCTTTGTAACAGCGACTACGGCTATATCATCAATCGAACGGTTTGCCTTCGCTATAGCAGCATTTATCCTGCATCGGATATCCTCGATATTATCTTTTATCATTAAAACAAATTACTCAATATTATTTCTCCACAAATTCCTTCTATCTGCGTCAATCTGCATCTTTTAATCTGCGATAATCTGTGCTACTAAAAATATTCCCTGTATAACTCTTTTATGCGCGATACGGTGCGGGATACAAAATTGCCGCTAGGCCGCTCTATTATGCTGCGCCTAATTACGGCGTAGCGCAAAAGCCCTATTGCGCTGGAGTAAGTGGGGTTTGTTATGTTTTTCAAAGATCCCATAACATTCCTGGAATAGCCCAGGCGCACAGAAGAACCGAAATATTCTCCTGCGGCCTCAGCCGCCCCGTCGACAAGGCTTAATCCTCCTGTTAAAACAATGCTGTAAGGAGCCTTGCCGAAATTATAAGAATCAATTTTATCTTTTATTGTTGAAAATATCTCTTTTAGTTTCCACCCTGCAACGTCGCATAATTCTCTTCGCAATATTGCCGTCTCTTCGTAATTAGTGCGGACAGATATCTTCTCCGTTGCAGAAACGCTCTCGCAGGGAAAACACAGGTATGTCCTTGCTATGCTTTCCGCCGTGTCCTCCGGAATCCTAAAGTGCGCGGCGATATGCTGCGTTATTGCCGCCATGCCCGTTGTCATGGTATGTAATTCCCGCAGCGCTCCGTTCTGATATATCGAAACTTCCGTAAGGCCCATGCCTACATCGGCTAACACGACACCGTCCTGTGTTTCTTCCTCTTTCAAAACAGACATACCTGTTGCTACGCTTGCAGGGCATACCCCTTCTATTTCCAAGCCGGCGGCGCTTACTGCCTTGCTTAAATTCTGTAAAAGTGCATAGGGCGATGTAATTAAATTCAAATTGACATTCAGGCGCGTTCCGTAAAGCCCCAGGGGATCTTTTATGCCTCTTTGGCCATTAAGCGAATACCCGAGATTTACCGTATGTATAACCTGGCGCTCAAGCGGTATGGCGGTGTCGCGCGCTGACGCCATGGCGCGATGAATATCCCTTTGATTTATTTCGTTCTCTTTATCTGCTATCGTAGAACTACCCAATGCGTTGATAATGCCGATGTCGGGGTTTATTACCGCCACAAAAACCCGGTAAGTCCCGGCGCCGCTCTGTGATTCAGCGACGGATATGGCCTTATCGATGCTTTCGCTTGCAAGCGAAAGATCGCTTACCGCTCCAAGTGAAAAACCCCTCGCTGGGGCCGTACCTATACCGGCTACTTCGACCTGTCCGTTAATATTTACATTACCCACCGCAGCGCATATCTTGCTTGAACCGATATCCAGGCCTGCAATGTAATTCTTTTTCGCCATTTACCTTTTCAACCTTGGTCCGACAACGGGATCCCTAAAGCGCAAGTCTATATATCTTATACTAGGAACGTCGGTATCCATTTTATCCAGCATTGACGATAATACCAAAAGTTTCCGCTGAAAATCCCCATCCCCCACTCTTATTTCGATCTCGGGATTTCCTATGTAAAAGCAGAGATTCTTCGAGTCGGAACAATCTATGTAATGTAATCTATATGTTTTTATAAACCCGGACTGCTGTATCTGGCTAAGAAGCCCATAAGCCTGCCTTAGATTTGGCGTATAGCATTTCTGCCCTATCATAAGCTCTTCCCGTATCCCCTCCGCGCCGATAATCTCAGGTAAACCCGGTAAAGGTTCATTGCGCACATCCGCCAGGACCATGCCGTCTATATCCACCGGATAATATCTGTTGCTTCGTCCGCCAAAGCCGGATCCGCCAATATTTGTGGTGGATAATTGCGCAACCGGCTTGCGTGAAATAATATCCGCCCGCAAGCGATCCGGCAGGCACGTAGTTACGGTAACGTTTCTTATTTCCGGATGCGCATATTTGAGCTTGGCCTCTATGGCTTTTAGGTTAGTATCGAAAATATTTGAACTTGCCTGAAAGTGGTAGTAATTTTTTAAATTCGGTGAAGCCGGTTTGCCGTCTATGTAAACATCTATATATTTTATGTCAAAATAATTATGCCTAGCGAGAAACACCCGCACGGTTATAAAAAGCACAAAAATAATACCGGCTCCTGCAATATAAGGCACGGACAGATATAGCCAATGTAGGATTTTCTTAGGTTCTAATTTCTTTTTGCGCGCACGCGTCCGACGTCTTGTTTTCATAAGAATTTATCGCTGAATAAATTAACTTTTCACATAATTGCAGAAAATCCACGCCGGCTGCCTTTGCCGCTTTAGGCAATAAGCTTATAGCGGTAAGGCCGGGTATGGTATTTACTTCCAATACCACCGGGGTATTATTTTTCGTGTCTATAATCATATCAACTCTTGAAAATGACCGGCAGTCCAGCGCCTTATGCGCCGCAAGGCCCGCCTTCTGGCATGCCTGATAAAGGCGGCGTTCGAGTAGCGCCGGAACAACATACTCGGTGGCATCGGGCGTATACTTTGCGTGGTAATCAAATATCTTTTCTTTCGGAATTATTTCTATAACAGGCAGCGGCTCATCGTCTAATATACCCACCGTCACCTCGCGTCCATCGACATATTGCTCTATAATTACCCACTCATCATGCTGGAATGCCGCATCCAGAGCCTCTTTAAGTGCATCTTGTTTTTTCACAACTGATAAGCCTATGGAAGAACCGCTCATAGCGGGCTTTACCACAACCGGATATTTCATCACATCCGGCGGCAGCCCCTGGTTACGGCGGAAAACTCTATACTGGGGAACATTTATTCCGGCGCTTTCAAATACCCTGCGCGAACTTATCTTATCTAACGCAAGCCTGCTCGCCAGGGGCTCTGAGCCCGTATAGGGGATATCCGTTAACTCAAGTATTTTCTGGACCGTACCGTCTTCTCCGAATTTTCCGTGAAGCGCGATAAACGCAACGGTGATATTAGCATCGCGGATTTCCTTAATAAATCCGGCGGCATTATCCGACAAGCTGCTAGAGTTGGGGTCTATCGCAACAATATCATAGCCGCCGCCGCGCAACGCTTCGCAAACGGCATTGCCGGAACGCAGCGATATTTCACGCTCACTCGAAGGCCCTCCCAAAAGAACGCCTATTCTGCCAAATTCCCTGATCTTATTTTTTATATTCTCAATCATAATTCCTAATAACACAGGTTCACACAGATACAAAAATGATTCACACAGATGAATTCTTGATAAGTATCTGTGTGCATCAGTTGTTTATCCGTGTCCATCTGTGTTGATTTCTTTATTCTTGCCACCGAGTATCTTTATTTCTTCCTCAAGTAAAATGCCTTTTTTATTTTTTACCTCGGCCTTCAGTTCCTTAATTAAAGCCTCAACATCGCTGAATGTTGCTTTTCCCAAATTAACAATGAAATTCGCGTGCTTCCCCGATACAGCGGCATCGCCTACCCTTTTGCCTTTTAAGCCGCATGCATCTATCAGGGCGCCAGCGGAATGGCCATTTGGATTTTTGAACACGCACCCGGCCGAAGGCAGGGATAATTCCTGTGTTTTTTTCTTACTGCCAAGCGCCTCTTTCATCTTGTCTTCTATCTCTTGGCGCGGCGCATTTTGCAATTTAAATTTCGCGCTCAATATTATGTAATCAGAAAGGCTGGAATATCTATAGCCGAAATTTATCTGCTTTTTTTCAAGTGTTTTTATATTACCGTCCGTATCCATAACCTGGGCTTCTTCTATTAATTCGCAAATAGATTTTTCTCCTGCGCCTGCGTTACCTGCAAGCGCCCCGCCTACTGTTCCGGGAATACCGTATAAAGTTTCCAGCCCTCCCAAGTAACTGGAAGCCGCCCCGGCGCATAACTCACTTAATTTTAATCCGCTTGCACATACGGCATGGGTGCCTTCAAATTTCAAATAGCAGAAGTCCGGTTTGCATAACTTTATAACAACGCCGGCGAACCCTTCATCGCTAACCAACATATTGCTGCCTGAGCCTATTACAAGAACAGGCAGGGCTTTTTCTTTTGCAAAAATAACCGCTTTTTTTAACCCATTCAGGGTATCCGGCTCAATCCAATATTTCGCTATGCCGCCGATTTTAAACGTTGTATGAGCCGACAGCGGCTCTTCCCGCCAATTCATAAGCCAAATTTCCTATATCGCCTGCACCCATGAACAAAATAAAGTCGCCCTGCTTTACTATGCGCTCCAGGTAATCTACTATTTTATCCTTAGGCATATACACAGCATCTTTGTGGCCCCAGCGCTTAACGCCTTGAAGGATTAAATCCGCGCTGACCCCCTGTATCGGCCTCTCGCATGCCGCATATACATCTGTCAGAATTAATTTGTCAACGCCGCTGAATGCCGCGGCGAACTCTTCTTTAAGATTAAGCGTGCGCGTGTATCTGTGCGGCTGAAAAATTCCTATAAGCCTTTCGGGTTTTGACTGCTTTGCCGCCGCTACGGTTGCTTTTACTTCCGTGGGATGATGGCCGTAATCATCCACTATCGTTATTGCGTCTTTCTCAGAGATAACCTGAAAACGCCTTTCCGCGCCTTTATACTGGCTTAAGATATCCCTTGCGGTTTCAAAGTTTATGCCGCACTCCATGGCAACACCCAAGGCCGCAAGAGAATTAACAATATTATGTACGCCGGGTACCGCCAATTTAACATTTCCCAGCACCCTGCCTTTATAAAGAACCTCATATTGTGAAATTAAACCCTCCAGCGATATATCCCTTGCGGTTAAATCAGCGTTTTTCCAAAGCCCGTAAGTTGTGATTTTCGCTTTGGTCTTTTTTGCGATTCGGCGCACATTCGGGCAATCCGCACACAAAAACGAAACACCGCTTGTTTTGTTTAAAAATTCCAAATACGCATCTACTACCCTGACCATTTCGCTGTAATAGTCCATGTGCTCTTTTTCTATATTTGTTATAACGCAGTGCTTCGGCGCCAGGTACAAAAATGAGCCGTCGCTCTCGTCCGCCTCAGCCACAAAATATTCGCCCCCGCCCAGCTTTGCATTACCGCTGAAATGGCCCACATTAGCGCCTATGGCTATTGTTGGCGAGAGCCCGGCCTTTTCAAGAATAAGCGCTATCATGGAAGTGGTTGTTGTTTTTCCGTGCGAGCCGCCTACGGCGATGCCTGTTTTTTCTTTCATCATCTCTGCCAGCATTTCGCCGCGGGAGAGAACCGGTATATTTTTTTCCCTGGATATCGCAAGTTCCGGATTATCAGCCGGCACAGCCGAAGAATACACAACTACATCGGCATCACCCACATTGCCCGCGCAATGCCCTATGAATACCGTCGCACCCGCTTTCGCCAGTCTCCTGGTAATTGAATTTTCCCTGATGTCGGAACCGCGGACTTTATCGCCCCCTTCCAGCGAAATCTCCGCCAGTGCGCTCACCCCGACACCGCCTATTCCGATAAAGTGTATCTTTTTCATCTCGTAGTAAAACCGCTTTGCCCTAAAACCGCGTTGGCAACCTGCCCGTTCTGCCTGGGAAACCTCTCATACACAAGTATTCTGTTATTCCCGAAGTCGGATACATAAAGCCCGGAACTGTCGAATGAAATCGAATTGGGGCTATGCAAGCTGGTTGCGCTCGGTGTCATCTTGCCCTGATTGGGTTCGTTGCTTGTAAACTCAACCTGCCCGATAACGGCATTACACGGAGCGTTGTTATATTTGGGCACATCATTATAGAATTTTACGCGGTGGTTAAATTCATCGGCTACAAAAAGGCACATGCCGTCGCCGAAAACCCCTGCGGGAAAACACAGGCTTGCCGCATCCGGGCCGCTTGGATTCGGGGCGTTACTTTCGAAATTCACCTGCCCTAATACGATATCCGCCGGCTGAAAATTCTTACTTGGCAGCGAATTATATATCAGCACCCTATTGTTAAATGTATCGGATACGTAAAACTTTCTGCCGTCGTAAAAAATCTCTTTTGGAAAATACATCGAGCTGGCGTTTATGCCGCCTGAATTGGGTAGGTTAGATGTAAAATCCGGTTGGCCCAAAACCACATCGGCCGCTGCGTAATTCGATGTGGGTATAGAGTTGTAAATAAGCACTCTGCTATTGCCGGTATCGGCTATGGCAAGTATATCCCCGTCAGTTATGGCGCTGCTGGGGCTGCATAAACTTCTTGCGCTTACGCCGTCCGAATTGGGTATGCTTTTTGCCGGATCTGTTTGGCCTATTACCACCACGGGATTGATAATATCATCCGTCTGGGAGCAGGCATTTATGAGCACCCTGTTGCTAAAGGCTTCCACAAAATACAGCCTTTTACCGTCCGAAAATTTCTTAGAGGCAGAGAAGAATTTCTCGCCTTGCTCTGCGAAAACATTGCTAACTGCTAAGCAGAAAACGCCCAGCATGATTAAAATAACTGCCGCTGTTTTTCTCATTAACCTCTTCCCGTTCGAACTATTAATTATAACTCTTATTTTCGATTATGTAAACCCCGCTAAGCCTCTTTTCTTGTACTGGCGGGGTAAACCCCGCTAAGCCTCTTTTCTTGTACTGGCGGGGTTACCCAAGCTTGAGTATTTCCTGCGCAAGGCGGCTCGCGCCAGAGGGATCAAAAGTATGCCCGGCGGAGTCTTTCATTTTTTGCAGTCTCTCGGGGTTATTTAAAAGCTCTTCTATCTGTTTTTTTAATAATTCCGCGGATAAGTGCTTTTCCTGGATTAAAATCGCCGCGCCGCTATTCGCCAAGGCCAAGGCGTTTTGCAACTGGTGATTGCCTGCGTACGGATAAGGTACCAAAATTGACGCAAGAGCGCTTACGCCTATCTCCCAAACAGTTCCTGCGCCGCAGCGGCTTAGCGTAATATCGCTCGCGGCATAAGCATACTGTATATCTTTCAGAAAAGAGTAAACTCTATTCTCTATCCCTAAACCCGCATACTCCCCGCTAACGAATTCATAATCGGCCTCTCCGCAAATATGAATCAGCCTCAATTGCCGCTTTTTCGACGGCTCTATTAATTTCAGCGTTTTTATTATTATTCTGTTGAGCGCCTGCGAGCCCTGGCTACCGCCGAGAACCAATATACCGGTTGCATCATTTTTAAACGAAAAATGCTCCAGCGCCTTGTGCCTGTTTTGATTAAGAAAGCATGCCCTTACGGGATTTCCCGTCAAAATCCACCTGGGATTATTCGCTTGCATGGTTTGGGGAAAACTAACGGCAACCTTCCCCGCGAACCATGCCAGAAGTTTATTCGCCTTGCCCATAATAACATTTTGTTCGTGGATAAGGGTTTTCTTTCCTGTTGCAAATGCCGCAAGCAGCAAAGCAACGCTGCTGTATCCGCCAAAGCCGACAACCACATCCGGATTGGTTTTTTTGATAATACCTATCGCTTTAAAAAATGCCGCCAGCGTCTTAAAACAAAATGCCAAATTCCCGAAACCTAACCTCTCGGGAAAAGGCGCGGCATCCAGCGCATAAGAACTATAGTTATATTTCTTAAATATTTCCTTATCAAGCGCCTTCTTCGACATAACAAAAGCGATGCCCGCCCCCGGGGAGAGGGTTTCTATCTCCTTGGCAGTTGCGATAGCGGGAAAAATATGCCCCCCTGTTCCGCCGCATGCAATAAGGATTTTTACGCTCATACGTTAACCCTTCTATTTTTGGCTATATTCAACAATAGCCCCACGCCTATTAGGTTAGCTATAATCGCGCTGCCGCCGTAACTTACAAACGGAAGCGGCAGGCCCTTCGTGGGTATGGCCCCTATGCTGGCGCCTATATTTATGAGCGCCTCCATGCATATGGTTGAAGTTATGCCCACGCCGAGAAGCTGCCCGAACAAATCCCGCGCGCGGGCGGATATCCTCATTCCTTCCGTAACAAAAAGAAAAAATAAAATAATAACGGCTGATGCGCCGACCAAGCCCAGCTCCTCGCCTATTATAGAAAAAATGAAATCGGTATGTGATTGCGGAAGGTAAAAAAGTTTCTGCCTTGATGCGCCGAGGCCGACGCCCAAAAGTCCGCCGCTGCCGAGTGCGATATATGATTGTATTATCTGGTACCCCGCCCCTCTGGGATCCTGCCACGGATTTAAAAATGCCAGTATTCTTTTGCGCCTGTATGCAACCTGATAAACGAGGCTGTAAACAAGCGGCAGTGAAAAAAGGAAAACCGACACCATATGCGCAAAATTTATCCCTGCTACAGCGTAGAGCAGAAACGCAACAACCGCTATCGATACCGTCTTGCCCAAATCCGGCTGCGCCAGGACTAACGCGAGCGTAGCGCCCACAATTAAACTCGGCGGTAAAAATCCCTGAACGAAGCTTTTTATAACATGTTTTTTGCGCGAGAGAAAATCAGCCAGGTATATAATTATGGCGAGTTTTACGAATTCGGAGGGCTGTATAGTGAAGTTGCCTATTCTAATCCATCTCTTCGCGCCGCCTACTTGTACACCCAGCCCGGGTATATATACGCATAAAAGTAAAACAATGGACAAAAATAAAATCGGTTTTGAAAAAGCACGCAACTTGGCATAATCCATAGCCATGACAAACGCCGCTAGTGCAATACCGATACAAGCATATAACAGGTGGCGCTTAAGGTAAAACATGGCGTCCTTGTAGTGATGATACCCGTAGAGGGCGCTTGAGGAGTACACCATTACAATTCCTAAACAAACCAGGGAAAGCGTAATTAAAAGTAGGTTTCTTCGCGTCTGTCTCATTGCAGGCGGGAAACTATTTCTTTAAATTTATCGCCGCGGTCCTCGAAGTTCCTGAACATATCAAAACTCGCACACATGGGGGATAACAGTACTGTATCGCCGCTTTGCGAGATGTCGCTGGCTTTTTTTACCGCATCTTCCAAAGACGCGGCAAATTGCACTTGGGCTCTGCCTTGTATAGCTATTTTTATATTTTCCTTTGCCTCGCCTATTAAAATAACCGCCCTTGCTTTTTCGTTCACTATATTTTTTACAATGTTATAATCGCTTTTTTTATCCCTGCCTCCTGCTATTAAAATTATACCGCCCGGTATCGAGCGCAGGGCATACACTGCGGCATCTACGCTCGTTGCCTTGGAATCGTTTACGTAATTAACGCCCCGTAATGTTCTTACATGTTCAAAGCGGTGCTCCAGGCCCTTAAAACGCGAAATTGTCCCTGCAATTGACTTATCGCTTACGCCAAGTACCGATGCGGCAATTGCGCAGCAAAGGGCATTTAATATATTATGCTCGCCTTTTATCTTTATATCGCCCGCGCCCATAAGAAATCGCTCGAGAAGAAATAATTTTCCGTCTTTAAGGTATGCGCCGTTTACTTTGTCCTTTAAGCTGAAATAGAGCACCTCGGCCTTAACATCTTTGGCCAGGGCCCGCAGTACGGGGTCGTCATAGAATAAAACCGCGGTATCATCGGGGCGCTGATTTAAGAATATTCTTTTTTTGGCGCTGAGGTATTCTTTAAAATCCGTATGCCTGTCCAGGTGGTTTTGGGTAACATTAAGCAAGGCGGATACCTTTGGCCTGAAAGTTTTTATTGTTTCCAATTGAAACGAGCTTACCTCCAGAACAACGATATTATTTTCTTTTATGCGTGGCAGTTCGCCGCAGAACGGGTTTCCTATATTGCCGCAGACGATCGGATTCTTGCCGGCATCGCTTAATATCTCGCCGATTAAACTCGTAACTGTAGACTTGCCGTTTGTCCCGGTTACGGCAACAACCGGGGCCCTGCAAAACCAGAAACCTAGCTCTATCTCGCTTATAACCGGGATATTGTTTTCTCCGGCCAGAAGAAGCGGCCAAGCGCCTCTGGGTACGCCCGGGCTTGTTACGATTAAATCCCGGCCCAGTATGTATTCTTTGCTATGGCTGCCTGTTTCGACATTTATTCCCTGCTTCTTTAGAACCTGCTTATTTTCGCTTAGCTCTTGGCTATCGCCTGAATCGCTAACGCTAACTATCGCGCCATTAGCTTTAAGAACCTGCGCCGCCGCTAAACCGCTTTTTCCCAAACCAAGAACCGTTACATTCTTATTACTCAATTCCATAGAATTAAAACCCATTTTTAACGCAGATTCCCGCAAATCAAACGCAAATTCACGCAGACAAATCTGCGGACATCTGCGTGCCTGCCTTGTCGGCAGACAGGCAATCCGCGAACATCTGCGTTTAAATATTTTCCAGCGTTACCGCAATTTTAACGTGCTCAGCGACATCAGCGCCAATAATGCCGCAATTATCCAAAACCTCACAATTACTTTGGGTTCGGCCCAACCCTTTAATTGAAAATGATGATGTATCGGCGCCATTAAAAATACCCTCTTTTTCCGCGACCTAAAAGAGGTGACCTGAATTATCACGGATAATGCCTCCATCACGAATATCCCGCCGACAATAATTAAAATAAGTTCTTTCTTTATAAGGATGCTCACAATGCCTATTGCGCCGCCTAAAGCAAGCGATCCCGTATCGCCCATAAACACGCTCGCCGGATACGCATTAAACCATAAAAACCCGAGCCCCGCCCCTACCAGGCTTGCGCAAAAAACGGATAATTCTCCCGCGCCGGGCGTAAAAACAATATTCAAATAACCTGAGAATTTCGCATGGCCCGTGACGTAAGCTAAACCGAAATACGTAAAGGCGGCCATTGTCGTGCAGCCGATAGCCAGGCCGTCAAGCCCGTCGGTGAGGTTTACCGCGTTTGAGGTGCCGACAAGCACTATGACCACAAATGGTATATAAAATATCCCCAGGTCTATCACCAGTTTTTTGAAAAACGGTATGTCCAGATTGTGCGATATGGCGGGATCATTAAAAATAATTATTCCGACAATAATACCCAGCGATACCTGAGAAAGCAATTTTGCGATTTTTGTAAGGCCTTTGGCGTTCTTGCGTTTTAGTTTTACGATGTCATCCATGGCGCCCACTAATCCCAGCCACAGCATCGATGACATGGACAATATCACATATTTATTCCTGATATCCCCCCAGAGCAGGGTTGCAACTAAAACGGCGATTAAAATAATTATGCCGCCCATCGTAGGGGTACCCTGCTTTGTTTTGTGCAATTCATACAAAGACGGCGCCTCATGCGTGCGTATATGCTGTCCTATTTTAAGCTGGGTAAGTTTTTTTATAACAAACGGCCCGATCAAGACAGATATTAAAAATGAACTCACAAGCGCGCACGCCGAGCGGAAGGTTATGTAGCGGAATACGTTGAAGCCGAAGAAAGTGTCCCTTAGCGAGTACAGGATGTAGTAAAGCATTTTATCAGCTCTTCCATTTTCATTGCCCGCGAACCCTTTATCAATACGACATCGCGGGGTTTTAACATATTTTTTAAAATAGACGCAATGCGGGATGCGCCTTTTTGCCCGGTGAAACTAAAAACCCTGTCTTTCTTTAAGCCTGCCTCCACGGCGCCCATAGTTATCAAGCGGGCAAGTTCACCATATGATATCACATAATCGATATTATGTCTCGCTGCCAGTTCGCCCGATTTCCTGTGGTATGCTCGCCTATCTTTACCCAATTCAAGCATATCGCCTGCTATCAGAAATTTTCTGCCGCTCGTATTGCGGCTACCGAGCCACCGTATCGCTTCCTTAAGCGACTGCGGATTGGAATTATACGCATCGTTAATTATCTCTACGCCGTTTAATTTTATAACTTCCATCCTCATTGCCGGAGCCTTAAACTCGCTTAGTGCTTTTTTTATGAGGGAATAAGACACTCTTAGGAGCCTCGCAACGCTTATCGCGGCAAGGGCATTATATAGATTATACTCACCCAGCAAATTAACCCTGAATCTTAGTTTACTATTGAGCGTAAAATTAAAACCGCAATTATCAAAAATAATATCTGTCGCGCGAAATCGGGAACCGGGTTTTCTCCCGAATCTTATAACGCTGCAGTTTACATTTTTTACCCGCGAAAGATAGTCATCGTCCGCATTTAATAGCGCACTGCCGCGGGGGCCGAGACTCTTTAAAAGCGAGATTTTTTCCCTAAAAACGCCTGTGGTAGTTTTTAAATATTCCAAATGCGTTGGGCCTATATTGGTAATTACGCATACCGTAGGCCTTGTTATGTCCGCGAGGTTTTTCATCTCTCCGAAATGATTTGTGCCCAATTCCAGCACGGCAACGCCTGTTTGTTTTGAGATGCCCAACAATGCCTTGGGGACGCCTATATTGTTATTCTCCGTGCCGATACTTTTTAATACGCGGTAACGCTTCTTTAACAGCGCCGCAATCATGTCTTTTGTCGTTGTCTTGCCGTTAGAACCCGTTATCGCAATAACCGGTATGCGAAATTTCATCCTGTGGTAATGAGCTATGTCGCCAAACGCCTTAGTGGTATCTTCAACTAAAATTACCGGCAAATCGCCAAGCGTAGACGGGAGGCGTGATTTATCCTGAATAATAATCCCGCCGGCGCCCTGCTTTAGCGCATATTTTATAAAATTATGCCCATCAAACTTATTTCCTTTTATCGCCAGGAATAATTCTCCTGTTTTTAATGTTCTCGAATCTGTGGATATGCCGAAAAAAATTGCTTTCCCGCGGCCGCTAAGCAACTTCCCTTTTGTGCATTTTATTATTTCCTGTAGCGTAAACTTGGCCATATCCTATCCTTAAGCCGTAAAATCTGTCTTTTCTAACGCCTCTTTGACTACCTGCACGTCATAGAAGGAAACCGTTGTATCCTTAAAAATCTGGTATGTCTCGTGACCCTTCCCGGCTAATAATAACATATCGCCGGGCTTTGCAAGTCCAAGCAATTTGAATATCGCATCTCTTCTGTCGGTTATCTTTATGTAATTTGACTTTGTTATGCCCTTTTCTATGTCCTGTATTATGGCGCCGGGGTCTTCGGTCCTGGGATTATCGCTGGTCAGTATAACGTAATCTGCCAATTCCGTCGTTATTTTGCCCATCTTCGGCCTTTTTAGTTTATCCCTGTCGCCGCCGCACCCGAATAAAACAATTATCCTTTCCGGATTTAATTCCCTGAGCGCCGTAATTACATTCTTCAGTGCATCATCGCTATGGGCATAATCCACAAATATCTCAAACGGCTTGCCTGTTTCGACTCTTTGCAACCTGCCGGGCGGAGGCTCTGCGCTCTCAATACCCTTTATTACCTTTGTAAAATCCACATTGCATGCAGCAGCCGCTCCCGCCGCCGCCAAAATATTATATATGTTATGCCTGCCTATAAGCTTTGAATTGACTTCGGCTGTCCTACCGCATGAATTGAGAATAAATTTCAAGCCGTTTTTATTTAACTCCAGAATCCTGCATGATATATCCGCGCCTGCGTCTAAGCCATAAGAGAGGATCTTTCCTTTTCTTGAATTAATAAGCCGCACGCCGAAGGGGTCATCTTTGTTTACCACGGCAAACTTATCGCCCGCAAGCATACCGAACAACTTTGATTTTGCCAGGAAATAATCTTCCAAATCCTTATGATAATCTAAATGCTCATGCGTAAGATTTGTAAAAACAGCGCATTCAAAGTTTATGCCGGCAACCCTATCCTGGTCTAAGGAGTGGGACGATACTTCTAACACGACGTATTGCAGGCGCTCCTGTACCATTTCGTGCAGCATAAATTGCAGGTCCAAAACCCCGGGTGTAGTGTTCGTCGCCGGTATTGCGCGGTTGCCAAATCTGTAAGATATCGTTCCGATAACACCCGTGCCATACCCGGCGCTTGTAAGCATTTTCTCGATTAAATATGCGGTTGTAGTTTTGCCGTTTGTACCCGTAATACCGATGACTTTTAAATTTGACGAGGGGTCGGCGTAAAAACTCTTCGCTATCTCAACGAGAGCCTCTTTTGAATCTTTGACAATTATCTTTGTAATATGCTTCGGGCAATGAAAATCCCTCTCGGCTACAATGCATGATGCGCCGCGCTGTATTGCCTCGCCGATAAACTCATAACCGTCAAGTTTCGTTCCCTTGACGGCTATAAACATACCTTCCGGCTTTACCTTTTTAGAATCGCAGGTAATATCGCTTATTTTTATGTTATCCAAGATTTCACTGAGATTTGACATCGTTCCTAGCTTTTGCTAATTTTTTTCCGGCGGCAACCCAAGATAGCGCAGCGTATCGCCGGCAATCCTGCTAAACACAGGCGCGGCAACAGTGCCTCCGAAATAATACGGGTGCGGTTCGTCCAGAACAACCACAATGGTAATGATGGGTTTACTAAACGGCGCAAAGCCGGCGAAGGAGGCAATAAATTTTGAGTGGGAATAAGTGCCGTCTTGTTCCAATTTTTGCGCCGTGCCTGTCTTGCCGGCGACGGCATAATTAGCCACTTTGGCGCGCTGGCCTGTGCCGGAATCGACCACCCCTTTAAGGAAAATTCTCGTATTCGCAGCGGCCTCTTCGGTTATCACGCGCCTTACGAGTGTCGGTTCGCGCTCATAAACTACCTGCTCCTCGCTGTCTATTATTTCCTTAACGATCCTTGGCTTCACCAAAACACCGCCGTTGGCAATTGCGCTTATTGCGCATGCCAGCTGAATCGAGGTAACGCCTACTTCCTGCCCCATGGGAATATTCGTTATCGAGACGCCTGACCATTGCCGCGGCGGCCTGACGATTCCTTTCGCCTCGCCCGGCGTATCCACATAGGTTTTTTCCCCGAATCCGAAAAGTTTAATATACCGATAGAGCCTGTCTTTGCCTAAAATCTGCGCAACTTTGCATGTGCCTATGTTAGAAGATACTTCTATTATTTCTTTAAACGTCAGCCAACCGTGCGGCCTGTGGTCATGCAGCGTGTGGCCGGCAAAATTATACATGCCGTTTTCACAGAAAAATTTTGCCTGGGGATTAAGGAGCTTTTCGTTTAAAATGGCGCTTGCAGTCACAATTTTAAACGTCGAGCCCGGTTCAAAAATATCGGCTACGGCGCGGTTGCGCCTCTGGTAATTGTCATAGTTCCAAAAATAATTCGGGTCAAAAGAAGGCCTGTTGGCAAGCGCAAGTATGCCGCCGCTGTAAGGGTCCATAACGATAACCGTGCCTGTAGCCGCATTGGATTCTTTTATTGCCCTATCCAGTTCACGCTCTGCGATATGCTGGATAACCTCATCTATGGTCGTTATCAAACTCAAACCGTCAGTTGCCGGCAGGTAGCTAGATTCCAGGGCAGGCAAAACATTGCCCTTGGCGTCCCTTTCTATGCATCTTGAGCCGGGCTTGCCTGTTAAGTATTTATTATAATAAAGTTCTATGCCGTCGAGCCCCACATTATCTATTCCTGCGTATCCCAGAAGATGCGAACAAAACTGCCCATTCGGGTAAAAGCGCCTGTATTCTTTCACAAAATCAAGCCCTTTTATTTTGAAAGAGCGAATACGCACCGCCAAATCAGGCGGCAACTTGCGCGCAATCCAAATAAAACCCTTATCGGCGTTGAGTTTTTCCGCCATAAGGTTCTGGTCTATTTTTAGTACATCGCTAAGTATTCTGGCGGTGTATTCTTTATCTTTGATTTCGCGCGGCATCGCGTAAAGGGAATCCGTCCTTGTAGAAATGGCCAGTTCTTTTTTGTTTCTGTCATAGATATCGCCTCTTTGCGCAGGAATTTCTACCGTAAGTTCGTGCTGCGATGCGGCAAGCTTGGATAAAAAATTATGCCGTATTACCTGAAGGTAAGCGAGCCTTATGAAAAGAAGGAAAAAAATGACACTGAATACGAGAAATATTATAAACAGACGGGACTTCTGTTTGGGGTTATACACACTAAAAATCCGAATAATGGGGTTTTATTTAAGCGCTGTTGCGTGAGCTTCTCGTTTTATGGTGAATATACTTGCGAGTTGCCTAAAGGCGTTATTAATTATCCCCTTGTTCGCCTGCCTGGTCTCCTGCGGCTTTGCCAAAGCCATTGTTATTACCTTAGATTCGCTGGGCCAGGTTATAGCTGTCTTCTGGGACGCAAGGGCTTTTTCGAGGTTCCTGCAACTTCCAAGCGCAAATTTATTATATTTAAGATGGGCGTTATAGTCAAGTAATCTTTGGTAGTTGACCTCGCAGGTTTTTACATTGTAGCTTAGGATAATTTGGCTTGTCTGTAAATGTACATAACATAGTGCCACTGCGGTAGTTATGAATAATGACAATATAGCTCTTTTAGCGTACATTTTAAAGCTTCTCCGCTGCCCTTAATTTTGCGCTGCGCGAGCGCGGGTTACGTTGTATTTCTTCGGCGCTTGGCACAACAGGCTTTTTTGTCAATAAACGAACTTTCCCTTTTAGCGATAAGCTTTTAAATTTTTGTTTCGTAATCCTATCCTCAAGGGAGTGATAGGATAAAACGCATATGCGTCCTTTTTTGTTCAGAAAATTAACTGCTTTATTCAAAGCTTCATCAAGCGCGGAGAGCTCGTCGTTTACCGCAATCCTCAGCGCCTGAAATGTTCTTGTCGCGGGATGTATCCTAACGCCTTTCCTCCGCCTAACCACACTTTCAATAAGCCCGGCCAGGTCTTTTGTCCGCTCGATCGGCTTCGGGTGCCTCTTTTTGACAATAGCACGCGCAATTCTTTTACACCAGCGCTCCTGGCCATAATCTCGTAATATTCGCTCCAGCTCATCTTCTGTCCCTTTATTTACTATATCCCAGGCGCTGACTTCGGCGTTCAAATCCATGCGCATGTCCAACGGCGCATCCAGCCTTATACTGAAGCCTCTTTTTTCATCGTCCAGCTGGAGGCTTGACATACCCAGGTCGAATAGCATGCCGTCAACACCTGTTACTCCCAAATCCCAAAGAACTCGGTCAATATTCCTGAAATTCTCTTTGATTAATATCGCCTTGTCCTTAAACCCGGCGAGGCGCTCTTGCGCCGCCCTCAATGCCTGCCTGTCCTGATCAATTCCTATCAACAAGCCGCTGGGTATTACCAGATTCAATATCGCTTGCGCATGGCCGGCTCCGTTTACCGTGCAATCCAGGATAACCTTCCCGTCTTTTGGTTCAAGGTACGAAATAATTTCCTTTAGCAGAACCGGTATATGCATTAATACTTTTTACTCTATAATTTTCTCCGCTATTTCTTCGAAAGACCCCTTGGAAGAGTCGTAGTATTCACTCCATTTATCCTTTGCCCAGATTTCTATCCTGTTTGAAACGCCGACAACCATCACATCCCGCTTTATGCCGGCATATTCCTTAAGGTACCCGGGTAAAAGCACCCTACCCTGCTTATCGCAAGCGAGTTCGCACGCGCCTGAAAAATAAAGACGGTTAAATTGGCGCGACTGGGCTTTGGTAAAAGGCATGCTTTTGAATTTCTGCTCCTGCTGCTTCCATTCCTCTTCCGTAAAAACAAAAAGGCATTTGTCAAGCCCCCTTGTCGCGTAAATACGTTCGACATAATGGGCTTTAAATGCCTCGCGGAATTTTGAAGGAAGGATCAGCCTTCCTTTTTTGTCTATCGAGTGTTCATACTCTCCGTAAAACATCGCTCACCTTTTAGAGCTCCTCTGCTATCACCTTTGTTATGTCTTTCTTTGCGACCTGGACAGTCTCGCCGCTTGCGTAGCTGTATGCCTCTACGCTTGTGCCGTTTTCTTTAGTTATAAAGCCGTGTTCCAGACCGCCGGATGTCTTCCAATAGATCCTTTTGCGGGTGTACGCCGAAGCGCCCTTTGTTGCCGTTGCTACCCTATTCATTTTGTCCTCCTTCCACTTTACTC
The DNA here is from genome assembly GCA_043812735.1 of Candidatus Omnitrophota bacterium. Taxonomy (GTDB): domain Bacteria; phylum Omnitrophota; class Gorgyraeia; order JBDRLY01; family JBDRLY01; genus JBDRLY01. The sequence goes on from JBDRLY010000088.1 coordinate 32,253, forward strand.
CACCTTCCTCCACGATACAGTACTTATATATACCATACACTCCACTTTGTCAAGGGGCAAAATGAAAGTTTTTTTATTGTGCATTGATTAGACTGGCTTTATCGACGGAAAAACCGGGTAGGAATCTCCAGGAGGCGTTAAAAAAATATTTGTTTAAAAATTACTTTTGCTGGCGGGATATAGCTTCTTCCAGCCGCTGAGGCCTAAAAGACAGCTCGCTCGCAGCTAATGATATGTCATTGCTTTTTTCGCACAGCAGGCGGGGTATTTGATCTTTTGTTAAGGAGCTATTCTTCAGGAACACAGATGAAATAGCTGCAAACAACCGGAATACGGGCAGCGGTATATACACCATTGGCTTCTTTAGATGTTTTAACTCCAGTACCTTTTCAACAAATTGCCTGTACGTAAAGGTCTCCGGACCTGCTATATTATAAATTTTATTCCTTATAGTATTATTTTCTATAACAGTTATCATAGAAGAAACGACGTCCGTTATATGCACAGGTGCCATTTTGTATTCCCCGCTTCCGATAATCGGTATAAACGGAAATTTCTGGATATTATTCAAAATCATGTCAACGCCTGTTTTTCCTGAAAAACCGTATACCTCCCCAAGGCGCATAATCACCCAATCAATGCCGCTTTCCCGGACATAATCCTCCGCCATCAATTTCGACTTGCTGTAATGGCCCCCCTCGCCGGATATCGCCCTGGTGCTTATGAAAATAAATCTTTTTACCCCTTTTGACTTGCAGAGTTTCAGCAATTCCAGCGTAGCATACGCATTAATATCGTAATAGTCGCTTATCTTGTTCGTATGCGTTATGGCTGCCATGTGCAACACGGTATCGGTAGCGTCTAAACTACTGGCATAGCTTTTGCTGTCTAACAGGCTGCCTGAAATAAATTTTATTTTCGGATCAAGCGAAGGCGCAACCGCTTCTCGCTGAAGCACGGTTATTTTATAATCTTTGGCAAGCAGCTCTTTCAGTAAAAATCGGCCGATTTTGCCTGTTGAGCCAGTTAGGAAGATACTTTGAGGTTGCATTTATTTAAAAAATCCAGCGATTCTTGCATGAATTAAATTCCTGATAAATTCAAAAACAGTCTCTGATTTAACAAACGAATTCCTGTAGTTGCACCTGTAAAACTTTGTCGGGATTTCCCCCATTTTAAGCTTAAGGCGCCTCGCCTGGAGCACCATTTCGGCGTCAAGGAACCAGTCCTCCGATGTTAAATGCATCTTAGCGTAAGCCCCCTTGGTAAAAATCTTGGGTTTTGAATTGACGTCTCTTACGCCTATGCCCGGAAATAATATCTTAAACAAAAAATTATATACGCCTGAAATAATTTTCCTCCTGAGGCCGTCATATCTTAGGAGCCTATAAGTAGTCACGAAATCCAAATTGTCCTGTTTTATCTTTTTGTAAACCCTGATAATGTCATCCATGGGCATTTGTTCATCGCCGTCAATAAAGCATATATAATTGCCTGTGGCTGCGGCCAGTCCGCTTCTTGCATCCCAGCCCATCATACCCCTTTTGGGCTGCGCGACGGCTTTGATATTTTCCATCTTCGATGCAATATCATTTACCACCTTGGGGGTAGTATCATTTGTATTTTCAAAATAATTTCCGACAAGCACTATCTCCCAGGAAGAGACAGAGTTATTCAACAACTCTACGGTTTTATCTACAAAACCATATATCCTCTCGCCTGCCTTATAACAAAGTATCACTACGGAAATTTCAACCGTGTTCATCGCGAAAAAAGTATGTGGTAGTTGCTGGTGGCAAGTATTTTTATCGCAGGTAGCTTCAATAATAATTTGTCGTAATCCTGCTTATTCATGAGAAAAAGGGCCTGCGTTTGGGGCGTAACAAGTTTCATCAGGCTGGCCTCATCGTCCAGTTTTTTGAACACATCTCCGAAATAAAATATTATTCCGGGGTCAGAAACACGGTACAGATATACGCCTTTTTCTTCAGAGGAATGAGACTGCGCTATGCTTGCAAGCGACTTGGCTTCCTTATTAAAATCAAGATTAAAAATATGATATTTTGTGCTGTAAGAGGCTATGATAATTATAACCAGAATAAAAAACAGCACCCATCGTTGTTTCAGAAACTTCTCTAACACAGTTGCGGTTGCTATCGATAACGCAGGATATATCGGTATAGCATACCAGGGCAATTTTGTTTTTGTTAAAGTAAAGATGCCCAATACGGCTAAAGCCCATGATAAAACAAATATCGCTGCCTGTCTGTTTGCGGGCCGGCTAGTGCTTTTTTTAAACGCCGGATACAACATATAAACCAGCGAAACAATGCCCAATATGCCCCACGGCCTGCCTTTATTCATTATTACATTCAGGTAATAAAAACTGTTCCCCGTATGCCCGTCCAAAACCATTGTAGTCCTGCGAATAAGGTGTTTAAACAGGTAACCATCCAGAAATAATTCTTTATATTTACAATACTCAAATATATGCCAGGGCAGAATAATCACTATGCCTGCCGCAAGCCCTACAAACAACGCCGGCTTTAACAATGCCTTAAACTCACCGGATAAAACTGCGGATAAAAATATTACAACTGGGATAATCAGGGCGGATAATCCCTTGGTCAGCGCGGCCAAGGCGAAGAAAATCCCCACACCGAAAAGCCAGTTTTTACTGCCTTTTTTTCCTTTTAAAAAACACAATAGCGCTGCGCAGAGAAAAAATACAAGCGGAACATCAAGTGTTGCCATTTTTGAAAAAAACAAAAACTGCATTGTGCTGAGAAGGGCGCCGC
>JBDRLY010000089.1:0-17288 GCA_043812735.1 Candidatus Omnitrophota bacterium
CGGAAAAGGACATGAAATTGATAATGGATGCGATCGTTGCTATACGTAATATACGCGCCGAAATGGGTGTGCCGCTGAATAAAAAATGCCATGTGCTGTTTTCAGCGGCAAAACAAAGCGACATAAACACCATTACGCAAAATGAAAATTACCTGAAAGCCCTGGCAGGTATTGAAGCCCTAGAAATAGGCAAGAAATTGAAACGCCCGCACGGCTCGGCCGGCGCCGTACTGGAGGCAGCGGAGATATTCGTGCCTCTGGCAGGCCTTATCGATGCGGAAGTGGAGAAAAAAAGAATATCATCAAAAATAGAAGAGTTAAGTGGAGAATTGAAAAAAACAAGCACACGCGTTAAAAATAAAGAATTCGTAAAGAAAGCTCCGCGGGAAGTCGTGGAGAAGGAAAAAGAAAAGGCGAAGGTGTTATCGGAGTCCTTAAAAAAATTGGAGAATAATTTAAAACAACTTTTGTAAACACAGATGATCACAGATATTGTAAAAATAGCGCTTAAGGAAGATATGGGCAGGGGCGATATTACCAGCGCTTTAACGGTCTCTAAAAATACCAAAGTAAAAGCGCTTATCGTGGCGAAATCGGCCGGAGTTGTTGCCGGTATAAATATCGCAAGGGATGTTTTTTCGCTCGTCGATAGAAAAATAAAGTTTAGGCCAGCTGTCAAAGACGGCGCTGCCGTTAAAAAAGGCAAGATCGTTGCTCGCTTAAACGGGCCTGCGCGCGGCATATTAACTGCTGAAAGGACTGCTTTAAATTTGTTGGGCCATTTATCCGGCATAGCCAGCCTTACGGCGGAATTTAAGAAGCGCACCAGGAGTTACAAGGTTAAAATAATGGATACGCGCAAGACAACGCCCGGAATGCGCCTGCTTGAAAAATACGCTGTAAAAGCCGGCGGCGGAGCTAATCACAGAATAGGCCTCTGGGACCAGGTGCTGATAAAAGACAATCATATAAAAATCCAAAAATCAAAAATTAAAAATCAAAAATTGAAAGATGCTATAAGATTTGCGAAAAAGAGGGCGCCGAAAGGAATGAAGATAGAAGCGGAAGTCGGCAATCTGTCAGAATTTAAAGCCGCATTAGAGGCAAAGCCCGATATTATTATGCTGGATAACATGCCTATTGCAGATATGTGCAAAGCCGTTAAAATAAACGCCGGCTTGGTAAAACTTGAAGCCTCGGGAAATGTAACGCTTGCAAATATGCGCAAAATTGCCGCTACAGGCGTTGACATGATATCTATTGGAGCCCTTACTCATTCCGCAAACGCACTGGACCTGTCTTTAGAAATTATTTAGATGGATAAATTCAAATTAGCCTCGCCGTTTAAACCGACAGGCGATCAACCCCAGGCTATTAAAGAGCTTAACCAAGGCCTGTTAAGCGCAAAAAAATATCAGACGCTTATGGGGGCTACCGGCACAGGAAAAACATTTACTATTTCCAACGTCATTGCCAGTGTAAACAAGCCGACGCTTGTCATTTCGCACAATAAAACCCTGGCGGCGCAGCTTTACAGCGAATTTAAGGAATTTTTCCCTCACAATGCGGTTGAATATTTCGTAAGTTATTACGATTATTACCAGCCGGAGGCGTATATCCCGGTAACCGATACCTATATCGAGAAAGACGCATCCATAAACGAAAATCTTGACCGCTTGCGTTTGTCCGCAACCAGTTCTCTTATGTCGCGCAACGACGTTATTATTGTCGCATCCGTATCTTGTATTTATAATCTGGGCTCGCCCCAGGATTATAAAGATTTATTGTTGTTTTTGGAAAAAGGCAAAGAAAAAAAGATAGACGAAGCGCTTTCAGGGTTAGTAGCCATTCATTATGAGAGAAACGACTATGACTTTAAGAGAGGAAAGTTCAGGGTGCGGGGCGATATTCTGGATATTTTTCCTGCCTATGCCACAAGTGCGTTAAGAATAGAGTTTTTCGGTAACAAAATAGACAAAATCACCGAGATAAACCCGATTACGGGGGATGCTGTTTCCGAGCTTGATAAAATAGCCGTTTATCCGGCAAAGCATTTCGTAACAACGCCGGAGACGGTAGTAAGGGCCATTAAATCAATCGAGACGGAATTGAAAGAACACCTTGAATTTCTGCGCTCAAAGAATAAATTATTGGAAGCGCAGCGCCTTGAAACACGTACAAAATATGATATGGAGATGATGCGGGAAATCGGCTATTGCGCCGGCGTAGAGAATTATTCGCGGCATCTTTCCTGGCGGCCTCCCGGGTCCAGGCCGTATTGCCTTATTGATTATTTTCCGGATGATTTTCTTACTATAATTGACGAGTCGCATGTGACGTTGCCGCAGTTGCGCGGCATGTATAACGGTGATCGTTCGCGCAAGGAAACGCTGGTAGAATTCGGCTTCAGGATGCCGTCATGCCTTGACAACAGGCCCCTTAAATTTGACGAGCTTGAAGGATTGCTAAAGCAGCTAATATATGTTTCCGCCACCCCTAACGAATACGAAATTTCACGTTCAGGCGAAGTTGTCGAGCAGATAATAAGGCCCACAGGAATAGTCGACCCTGCGATATCCGTTCATCCGACAAAAGGCCAAATCGATGATTTGATCGCAAAAATCAAGGAGCGCGCCCGCAAGAAAGAGAGGGTGCTTGTCACTACTTTAACGAAGCGCTTGGCCGAGGATTTGTCGGGTTATCTCTCAGAGATGGATTTGAGCGTGAAATACCTTCATTCGGAAATCGAACCCATTGAGCGCGTGAAGATATTAAAAGAACTGCGCATGGGAGCGTTTGACTGCCTTGTAGGAGTGAATTTGCTGCGTGAAGGATTGGACCTTCCTGAAGTGAGCCTTGTCGCTGTCCTGGATGCTGACAAAGAGGGGTTTTTAAGAAGCGCTACTTCACTGATACAGGTTGCAGGGCGTACGGCGCGTAATATAAACGGGCAGGTTGTGTTGTATGCCGACACGATAACCGGCTCGATGAAAAAAGCGATCGATGAGACGCGCCGCCGCCAGAAGATTCAATTGGAGTATAATAAGGTAAATAAAATAATTCCCAAGACTATCGAGAAAGCGATACGCGAAGGCATAGAGGTTTATCATAAGGCGCGCGAACTGACGGCAGAAGTTACCGGCTTGGATTTTGACAGGTATGAAGTAAACCTTGTAGTCTCGGAATTAGAAGAGGCCATGGAACTTGCAGCAAGGAATTTGCAGTTTGAACGCGCCGCCGCCCTGCGCGACCAGATAGCAAATTTAAAGAAAAAGCATGGATGAAAAAATTTTAGATCTCCTGAGGAGAAATCAGGATTATATTTCCGGCGAAGACCTGGCCCAGGAGCTTGATATAACCCGTTCGGCGGTACACAAACATGTAGAAAAATTGCGTACTGAAGGTTATGATATTTTAGCGGTGCCGCATTTGGGGTATAAATTGGTAAAAATACCTGACAAGCTTACGGGGGAAGAGATTTCATGGAAATTAGGCACAAAGATTATCGGCAATAAAATTTATTCATACCAGAAAACCGCTTCCACTATGGATATTGCGCACAAACTGGCGCAATCACATACAGCCGAAGGGACTTGCATTTTTGCGGAGGAACAAACAAAAGGCCGCGGCAGGATGCAAAGGCACTGGATTTCTCCTAAAGGCGATGGAATTTATTTTTCAGTGGTGCTTTATCCCGATATGCCGGCGCAGGAGGCACCGAAGATAACGCTTATGACTGCGGTAAGCGTTGCATTGGCAATAAGGAAAATAACGCCGCTTATGCCTTTAATAAAATGGCCCAACGATATCCTTATAAACGGTAAGAAGGTCTGTGGTATACTTACGGAAATGGAAGCAGAGCCGGACGCGATGCGCTATGTGGTTTTGGGAATAGGCGTGAATGCAAATACAAAAAAAGAGGATTTACCCAAAACCGCATCTTCGCTAAAAGAACAGCTAGGCTCTAGTGTATCAAGAATAGAGTTGGCAAAAGAACTCCTGCGGGAATTGGATGAGAATTACGCTTTATTCAAGAAGGAAGGTTTCCGTAAGATAATAAAGCTGTGGAGAGAATATTCCTCGACGCTTGGTTTAAGATTAAGGGTAATGTCTCACGGCAGGAAAGTCGAGGGCCATGCCATGGACGTGGATGAATCTGGGGCGCTTTTGGTTCGGCTTGACAGCGGGTTTATCGAAAGAGTGCTTGCCGGAGACGTGGTTATTTTAAGGTAACCCGTGTATTATGAGGAGACAAAATGTTATTAGCGGTTGATGTCGGAAATACCAACATAGTATTGGGAATTTACAGGGGCAATAGGCTAGTTAAAGCCTGGCGGGTGCCTGCTCAGGCCAAACATACCGTTGATATAGCGCGCAACTTGCGAGGGAAAAATATTGATGCGGCAATAATCTGTTCGGTTGTGCCCGGTATTACGTCAGTTTTAAAAAATTCCGTTAAGCGCTTCTTGGGCCTTAGGCCTGTTATAGTAGGTAAGGATATCGTAGCGCCGATTAGGAATTTATACGATAAGCCCAAAGAGGTGGGGCAGGATAGATTGGTAAATGCGCTCGCGGTAAAAATTAAATATGGTGCACCGGCGATAATCGTTGATTATGGGACAGCTATTACCTTTGACCTTGTATCGGCGCGCGGTGAATACCTGGGCGGCTTGATAGTTCCGGGCATAGGTATTGCCCTAGAAGCGCTTTTTAACAAAGCGGCATTATTGCCCAAAATCAAACTCACAAAACCAAAGGCGCTTTTAGGTAAAGACACCGTGAATAGCATGCGCTCAGGCATATTGCATGGCTACGGCGCCCTTACGGACGGGTTGGTAAATAAGCTCCGCAAGAAATACCTTAAAAAAAGCAAGGTTATTGCTACCGGTGGGTATGCAAAGTTAATCTCCCGCTATTGCCAGAGTATAGACCTCGTCGATAACAACCTTACCCTTGAAGGCCTGCGGCATATTTATCCCGCATCCAGTCCCGCAAAGCGGGACGGGCGGGATTCCGCCCCACATACGGGAAAACTGAGAATAAAGGTGGGGCTTCACAAAAAATTCTAACCTTTAAAAAAAAGTCTAAGATTTTCTTGACAAGATCTTGGCGCTTTGTATAATAGGGGGTCTATTAGCAGTCCCAGGTAAAGAGTGCTAATCCTAAAAGGAGGGGTAGATATGGCAATACAACCAATTGGTGACAGGGTACTGGTAAAGGCGCTGGATGCCGAAGAGAAAACAAAAGGCGGAATTATCCTGCCCGATACCGCGAAAGAGAAACCACAGGAGGGAAAAGTGGTTGCTGTCGGTAAAGGCAAAGTTGCGGAAGACGGCAGCGTAAGGCCCTTGGAGGTAAAAGTAGGCGACACGGTGCTGTATGCAAAATATTCGGGTACCGAGATAAAGTATAAGGATGAGGAATACTTGATAGTGAAGGAAGACGATATATTAGCGATAATAAAGGAGAAATAAGATTTAATAAAAATGGATATTTTAAAATTACACAGATTAAAAGGTAGATTACACAGATTCGGCGTCTACGAGATGATCTGTGCAATCTTTTTTGAAATCTGTGTAATCATAATTTGAAAAAGGAGGTATGTAGAAATGGCGAAGCAACTATTGTTTAGCGATGAAGCCAGGCGCGCAATACAGCGCGGAATAGATATCTTGGCGAATGCTGTAAAGGTGACGCTCGGGCCCAAGGGCCGTAATGTGGCGCTGGATAAGAAATTCGGCTCACCCACAATTACAAAAGACGGCGTAACCGTTGCCAAGGAGATAGACCTTCCCGAGCCGTATGAAAATATGGGCGCGGAAATGGTAAAGGAAGTAGCTTCTAAAACATCCGATACGGCAGGCGACGGTACGACTACCGCTACGATTCTGGCGCAGGCGATTTACCGCGAAGGCCTTAAGAACGTAACGGCAGGCGCAAATCCGATGCTTTTAAAGCGCGGTATCGAAAAAGCAGTTGAATCAGTAGTAGAGGAGCTCAAGAAGCTTTCTCGCCCGATAAAAGGAAAAAAAGAAATTTCAGAAGTTGCCTGTATAGCGGCCAATAATGACGTAACGATAGGTAATTTAATTGCGGAGGCTTTTGAGAAAGTCGGTAAGGACGGCGTAATAACGGTCGAAGAGGCAAAGGCTATGGCAACAACGCTTGAAGTTGTCGAGGGCATGCAGTTTGACCAGGGTTATCTTTCGCCGTATTTTGTGACTGATGCCGAAAGAATGGAATCTGTTTTGGAAGAACCCCTTATTCTCATCCATGAAAAGAAAATATCCACAATGAAGGACCTTTTGCCTGTTCTTGAAAAAGTAGCAAGGTTAGGCAAGCCCCTCTTGATTATCGCGGAAGAAATTGAAGGAGAAGCGTTGGCAACTTTGGTTGTGAATAAATTACGCGGTACCCTGGCTGTCTGCGCGGTTAAAGCGCCGGGCTACGGTGACAGGCGCAAGGCAATGCTAGAAGATATCGCTGTGCTTACTAAAGGCAAGGCAATAACCGAAGATTTAGGCATTAAGCTTGAATCGGTGCAGATGGAGGATTTAGGCAAGGCAAAGCGCGTCACCATAGATAAAGATAATACAACTATCGTCGAGGGCGCCGGAAAAGCAGCTGACATACAGGCAAGAATCGCGCAGTTAAAGCGCCAGATAGAATCATCGGATTCGGATTATGACAAAGAAAAACTTCAGGAGCGCTTGGCGAAATTAGCCGGCGGAGTAGCGGTAATCAATGTCGGCGCTGCAACAGAAACAGAAATGAAAGAGAAAAAGTCCAGAGTCGAGGATGCGCTCCATGCGACAAGGGCGGCAGTAGAGGAAGGCATAGTTCCGGGCGGCGGAGTGGCGCTATTAAGGTGCTTTACGGCGCTTGACAAAATAAAACTGCAGGACGATGAGGCAATAGGCGTTGATATTGTGCGCCGTTCTCTTGAAGAGCCCGCACGCCAGATAGCGAATAACGCCGGCCTCGAAGGTTCAGTGGTTGTGCAGAAGATAAAGCAGGAAAAAACCTGTGTCGGCTATGATGTCTTAAAAGGCGACTATATAGATATGGTAGAGGCGGGTGTAATTGACCCTACAAAGGTAACCCGTACGGCTTTGCAAAATGCGGCTTCTATCGCAGCGCTTCTATTGACAACCGAGGCGCTTATTACCGACATACCTGAGAAAGAAAAGCCGATGATGCCTCCGATGCCCGGTGGTGGCGGATACGGCGGCGGAGATATGTATTAAAAGGGCTATAAAATGGCTAGTAACAGGGCGGCCTTCGGATTTTAAGGCCGCCTTTATTTTTTTTATTGACATAAAGTAATAAATTTTATATTATAAAATTCTACTTTTTTACTTGGGTGCAGGAATAAAAAATGGGCATTTATATAGGCGTAAACCGCAAAGCAAGGCGTTGTTATGGCTTCGACGAAATAGCACTTGTTCCGGGCGAAGTCACAATAAATCCTAACGATATAGACACATCCTGGCGCCTTGACGGCAGGCGTTTTACCGTTCCTATACTTGCTTCGGCAATGGACGGAGTAGTTGATGTCAAATTTGCCGTAGCTATGTCTAAACTCGGCGGTATAGCGGTGTTGAACCTTGAAGGCGTCCAGACCCGCTATGAGAACCCGGCTGAGGTCTTGCGCAAAATAGCAAAGGCAACGCCGCTGAAAGCTACCGAACTTATCCAGGCAATTTATACAAAGCCGATAAAAGAGAAGCTGGTAGCAAAAAGGCTCCGCGAAATAAAAAAGGCAAGGGCCATTGCTTGTGTCAGCGCTATTCCGCAGAGGGCGGAGCGTTTCGGTAAAATCTCCCAGGATGCCGGGTGCGATATTTTTGTTGTGCAATCCACGGTTTCCACCGTAAAGCATGTTTCAAGCGAGTACAAAAGCCTGGATCTCGGAAAATTCATCAAGTCGATGAATATACCGGTTATCGTAGGCAACTGCGTTACCTATAATGTTGCCATGCAATTAATGAAAGTCGGCGCGCACGGTGTTTTGGTGGGCATAGGCCCTGGCGCAGCCTGCACGACAAGAGGCGTCTTGGGTATGGGCGTTCCGCAGGTAACAGCCACTATTGATTGCGCAAATGCCAGGGACGATTATTTTAAAAAAAGCAAAAGGTACGTTGCTATTATAACCGACGGCGGAATGTCCCGCGGCGGAGATATATGCAAGGCGTTTGCCTGCGGTGCTGATGCGGTTATGGTAGGTTCGGCTTTTGCGCGCGCCAAAGAAGCGCCGGGCGGAGGGTATCACTGGGGTATGGCTACGCCTCACGCAAATTTACCCCGCGGCACAAGGATATTTGTAGGCACTACGGGAACGCTGAAAGAAACGCTTTTCGGGCCCGCAAGGCTTGATGACGGTTCGCAAAACCTTATTGGAGCGTTAGCGACGTGTATGGGTTCTGTGGGCGCAAAGGATATAAAAAAGATGCAGAAAACAGAAATAATAATTGCACCGTCAATACAGACTGAAGGAAAGATATTCCAGCGCGTCCAAATGGTGGGAATGGGTAAGGCATAATATGGAAGACAGAAAAATAAAAATAGCTATAGCAGGCGTAGGCAACTGCGCAAGCGCCCTTTTACAGGGAATAGAATATTATCGCCACACAGATAAGAAAAAAATCCAAACGGCCGGGCTGATAAATTATTCCGTGGCCGGGTATAAACCCTACAACATAGAGGTAGTGGCGGCGTTTGATATTGATGAGCGCAAGGTAGGAAAACCGCTTGATAAGGCATTATTTGCCAAACCTAATTGCACTGACGTATTTTTCAAAGATATTCCTTCAAACGGCGTTACTGTCCAGATGGGCGAGCTGCTGGACGGCGTTGCCGAGCACATGAAAGAACAGCCCAAAGACCGCACGTTTGTAGTTAGCAAAAAGAAGCCCTGCGATGTTAAAAAAATCCTGCGTTCATCAGGCGCGGAAATACTTTTAAATTATCTTCCGGTCGGCTCGGAAAAAGCCAGCGAATTTTATGCCCGATGCTGCCTTGACACAAATACAAGTTTTATAAACTGCATGCCCGTATTTATCGTATCAAATCCGAAATGGGCAGAGCGTTTCAAGAAGAAAAATATCCCTGTTGTCGGGGATGATATCAAGGCGCAAATTGGCGCGACTATAGTTCACCGGGCGCTTACCAAATTATTTGAAGACAGGGGCGTAAAAATAGAAAGGACTTATCAGTTAAATACAGGCGGAAATACGGATTTCTTGAATATGATGAATTCTGGCCGGCTGCGCCTAAAGAAAATATCAAAAACGCAGGCAGTCCAGTCACAGATGAAGAAGCCTCTTGAGCCGGAAAATATACACATAGGGCCTTCTGATTATGTCGCATGGCAGAACGACAATAAAGTCTGTTTTTTAAGAATCGAAGGAAAGGGTTTCGGCGATTTTCCGGTGGAGATAGAACTGCGCCTTTCCGTAGAAGATTCCCCGAATTCGGCAGGTGTCAGCATAGATGCCATTCGCTGCTGCAAACTCGCCAGGGACAGAAAAATAGGCGGCCCGCTGCATTCGATATCTGCCTGGACAATGAAGCATCCCCCAAAGCAGTTGCCGGATAATCTCGCCAAGGAATCTGTAGAAAAATTCATCAAAGGGGAAATTAAATCATAACGCCTTATGTCCTTATCAGCCAAAAACGCCTGCCACATTGTTTTATCAGGGCTTAAAAACTGCGCCGGCAAGCGCCCGCTTGTTCTTTCGTTTGAGCTCACCGATTCCTGCAACGCAAATTGCCTTCACTGCGATAAAGGCGGCATAGTACACGAGGAGAATCGACTTTCGCCCTATGCTTACGCAAATATATGGCGCAAATTCCGTTCTCCCGTAGTGCAGCTTTCCGGGGGCGAACCGCTTTTAAGAAACGACATAGTTGATATTGCCGGTGCGATAAAGGAGCCGAGCGGCCTGCCTTATCTGATACTCGTAACAAACGGCTATCTCTTAAACAGGGATAATTATCTGGAATTAAGAAACAAAGGTGTTAACCAGTTTTCCGTATCTTTGGATTTTCCCGACGAGCGCCACGATGCCTTCAGGCGCCTGAAGGGGCTATTCAGCCATCTTAACGAGACAATTCCTCAATTAACCGGCTTAGGGCACAACGATATAGCGCTGAATTGCTGTATTACGAGGGAAAATTTTAAATACATTCCGGATATTTTACAAAAGGCAAAGGATTGGAACGCCGCGGTTTCTTTTAGCGCGTATTCTTTGTTGCGCACCAATGACAAGAACTACTCCATAACCGAAGAAGCGGATCTTAAGCTTCTCTACAGCCATATCCGCAAACTAACCAATTTAAGGAAAGAAAACCCCGGGGCAATCCGCACGCCCAGAAGAGTCCTTTTAGAAACCTATAAGTTCTTTAAGGAAGGATCTATGTCAAAATGCCATGCGGGGGAACGGTTTTTGCTTGTTTCCCCGGACGGGCGGTTCAGGCCGTGCGCGCACCATGCGCGTTATTACAATACGCACAAAGGCCTGGTCGATGTTTTTTCTAAACGCAATAAATGCGGCAGTTGTTATGTCAGTATAAGGGCCTTTGCTGATATACCCCTGAAGCGTCTTTTATGGGATTATTTGGTGGGTGCTTTGCGCGGCGAGTGGAAATTATAGGCGCGCAAATTTTTTCTCGACTATATCACGGAAGACCGGGCCGCAGTTATATGTGCAGAAGGGATATAATTTTCCCTCAGGCGAAGGGTAGTGCACCAGGCATCTTTTAACGCGTTCTACGTCATAGTTGTAACAATCCATGAAATGCATTCCCGCGACCAATAGGAATTTGTAATTCTTCTTTCCTTTATTTCCGCGCCCCAAATTCTTATCCGTCATACCCTGTAGTGACTGTAAAAATTTCAAAAATGTCAGGCCCTTGGGGGCTTTTTTGGAATTGAAGTATTTGCGCATAAAATTCAACGCCTGTAGTTTTGTAAATAATTTTATGCGGGATTTCCGCGCTTTGCGGGCGAGCGCGTTCATCTCCGTAAGCAGGCCTTCCGCATCTATAAAGGAAGGAAAAGGCGTTGGGTTGCCGTCGTTGTCAACCGCAAGATATGTTCCCATGGAACAGTGCGTATGCGCTGACATGGTTATTTTCGGATCACCCGTAATTGCGGCAACAAGCCTTGAAAAAGGCGTTACTACAGCTAGCGGATAAAAATCCCGGTCTACCCTGGCAATGCCTGCGTCTTGCATAAGGTGCGCCATGTCGGCCAAAGTAAAGCGGTATTTTTCCCGCTCTTCGAGGCTATGGCGCCCGGTAAATGCAACCGGCTGAAAGCTTATTCCTGAGATAACGTCAATATTGCGTATGGCGAATCTTATTATCGGCGCTACCTCTTGGTCATTTACTGTTTTTATTATTGTGGGGACAAGGACAATTTTTATTTTTTCCCTGACTTTGCGTATATTTTCAACACATTGCATTTTCTTATTAAATAAAGGTACACCGCGGGTTTTTTTGTAAACTTCATCATCCTCGCCGTCAAACTGCAAATACAATTGATGCAGCCCGGCGTCTGCGCACGCTTTTGTAAATTCCCAATCGGCGAATTTTATGCCATTTGTCGCAACCTGAATGTGGGAAAAACCCAGTTCTTTGGCTTTTTTGATTATATCGATGAAGCGCGGATGGAGCGTAGGCTCCCCGCCTGAAAGCTGTACCGCAACAGCCGGGGTCGGGCGCTCGCTGCGCAAAACCTGCATCATTTTAACGACTTCTTCGTAGCTCGGCTCGTATACGGTACCTTTTATGTTGGCATTAGCAAAGCAGACCGGGCAGCTTAGGTTGCACCGATTTGTTAAATCTATAACGCCAAGACAGGTATTACTCTGGTGGTTGCCACAGAGGCCGCATGTAGACGGGCATTGCGCCGTTTTGCGGACCATGGGGTTTTCGAGCCCCCGGTCATCCTCAAAGGCCCAGCGCTCCATTTTAAGGAACAACTTTGTATCAGAAAAAAGCAGGTCTTTAAAATAGCCGTGCACCGGGCAGGTTTTTTCCATGTATACCTTGCCGTTTTCGTCATACTCTATGCCGAGTATATTCTTTTTGCACTCGGGGCAAAGCGTCTCGACTGTTTTGGGTAAACCATTTACCCTTTGTATTATTTTTGTGCCGGTATGAGTATGCGATGGCGAGTGGGGGGTAGGTTTGGGCGCGTCATGCGTAAAAATAGAATCGCAAAGCGCCTCTTCCTTGACGCCGTGAATAGGGCAGTTTTTCTGCCAGAATAATTTATCAGCTTTGCGGTAAACCAAAGAGGGTATTTCTTTTGAGCATTCTTTGCAGAACGACAAAAGCCCCAAGGGTAATTCCTGTTGCGTAGGATTGAACTTAACGCTGGGTGTTGATGTAGCTTGTGTTTGCATAATGTGAATACTTTAGCAAAAAAGCATTTTTAAGTCAAGGTAAAAATATAGACCACCGGGGCGTTTTTTGATATAATTCTTACTCTATGGATAAATTTTCCTTAGGTATAGATGTCGGATCGACTACCGTAAAAATGGTATTACTGGATGGTAAGAACGGTATCCAGCGCAGCGCTTATTTGTATGCGTGCGGCCGACCCCTGGAAATTCTTCACGTTTCGCTTAAGGAACTCCTGTCCGAAATCCCTCCCGAAGAAATAATACGCACGGGCATCACCGGTTCAGGCGGCAATTTGGCGGCTGAGCTTCTGGGGATTAGCCCGGTAAACGAACTCGTGGCGCAGACAAAGGCAGTGGCTATGTACTATCCAAACGCAAAAACAGTCATTGAAATGGGAGGCCAGGATTCAAAGCTTCTCGTGCTCGAAAACACCGAATCAGGCGAGGTTTCGCTCGTGGATTTCGTGATGAATTCCCTATGTGCGGCGGGTACAGGTTCGTTTTTAGACCAGCAGGCATCACGGCTTAATTTAGAGATAGAGGACTTTGCCAGGGTGGCGCTCGAGTCAAAAACACCCGCAAGGATTTCCGGCCGCTGCAGCGTATTTGCAAAATCTGACATGATACATCTTCAGCAGACGGGAATCCCAAAGAAAGATATTGTTGCCGGCTTGTGTTTTGCGGTTGCGCGTAATTTTAAAAGTACGCTTGGGAAAGGGAAAAAACTTAAAACACCCGCGATATTCCAGGGAGGCGTTGCCGCCAACCACGGTATGGTGAAGGCGTTTAGGGAAGTGCTGGGTTTAAAGGATAATGAATTAATTCTGCCGGAACATTTCAGGTATATGAGCGCTATTGGCGCCGGGTTGTTGGCTAACAAATCAGAAATAAAATTGGAAAAGATAGAGAATTTGCTAAGGCAGCCCGCCGGCGGAAGGAAAAGCAGATTGGAGTCTTTGCGTAAACCCGGGCGCGTTGCCATAAGAGAACTTAGCGGGGCAGCGGCGCAGAATAACGAAAAAATACCTGTTTATGTGGGAGTGGACGTCGGTTCCGTTACTACAAAGGCGGCAATTTTAGATGAGAACCTGTGCGTGTTGCGCAGCATTTATATGAAAACCGAAGGAGACCCCATAAATGCCGTGCGCATAGCGCTTAAGAAAGTTTCCGAGGGTATAGCCGATAACTTAGAAGTAAAAGGCGCCGGCACTACAGGCTCAGGCAGGATTCTTCTGGGAAGGTTTATCGGCGCCGATGTTGTCCGCAACGAAATCACCGCGCAGGCTACTGCGTCTATAGCGATAGACAAATCCGTTGACACCATATTTGAAATAGGCGGGCAGGATTCAAAATATATCAGTATAGATAACGGCGTTGTCGTTGATTTTGAAATGAACAAGGCATGCGCCGCGGGTACGGGGTCGTTTTTGGAAGAGCAGGCAATAAAGCTTGATATTGATGTTGCGAAGGAATTTGCGAATACGGCGTTTTCCTGCGATAGGCCGTGCTCTCTGGGCGAGCGCTGTACGGTGTTTATGGAATCGGATTTAGTCTCGCATCAGCAAAAGGGGGCAAAAACAAATGAACTTGTGGCAGGCCTGGCGTATTCAATTGCGGAAAATTACCTTAATAAGGTTGTGGCAGACAGGAAAGTGGGAAAGAGGATATTTTTCCAGGGCGGCGTAGCGTTTAACGAAGCGGTGGTGGCGGCGCTTGAGAATATAGTTAAGAAAAAAATAATCGTGCCGCCTCATAATGAGGTTACCGGCGCCATAGGCGCTGCGCTTTTGGCGAAAGAAGCGGCGGGTGGCAGGAGTAAATTTATCGGGTTTGATTTGTCTTCGAGAAACTACGGCATAAGTGTTTTTGAATGCAAGTCCTGCCCTAATAACTGCGAGCTAAGCAAGGTAGCTTTGGATAACGAAACATTTTATTTCGGGGCAAGGTGCGAAAAATACGAAAAGCAGGGTTCAGGGTTCAGGGTTCAGGGTTCAGATAAAATAGATTTATTTGGCGAGCGTGACAAGTTAATTAATGAACCGCACACCGCACACCGCACACCGCACACCGCAAAGATAGGGATACCGCGCGTGTTGCATTTTTTTGAATTAATGCCATTGTGGAATAAATTCTTCGGCGAGCTCGGGTTTGAAATAGTGCACTCCGACTACACAAATCCGTCGCTTATACGCCGGAGTGCCGAACATGCATCGTGCGAAACATGTTTTCCTATAAAACTTGTTCACGGCCATGTCCTTGATTTACTGGATAAGGGCGCTGATTTTATATTTTTACCGAGTATAGTGAATTACGAACCGCTGTATGAACATTCTAAAGAAAGTTACATGTGCCCGTATATCGAAGCGGTGCCGTTTATACTGCGTGCATCGCTGGACGATGAACGCTTAAAAAAGGAAAAACTATTATCACCCCTGCTTTATCTTATGGATGATAAAGTAGGCGAAAGAAATGTCGTAGAACAGATGGGCAGGATGCTCGGTGTAAATACCGGCGCCGTTAAAAAAGCATTTCTTTCGGCAAAAAAATACCTGGCCGGCATTGAAGATAAAATGGAGCAAAGAGGTAAAGAGCTCTTGAATGCGTTGAAACCGGATGAGAAAGTATTTGTTATTGTTTCAAGGACGTATAACGGTTGCGACCCGGGAATAAACATCGGCATCCCAAAGAAATTAAAGGAACTCGGAAAAATAGCAATGCCCATGGATTATCTGGCGCTTAATACCAAGCACCAGCCGTTCAGCAACATGTTTTGGTGCTGCGGCCAGAGGATACTTAATGCCGCAAATGTAATAAAACAAGACCCGCGGCTTTTCGGGATATATGTTACAAACTTCGGCTGCGGGCCGGACGCATTTATGCTGCATTATTTCCGCTCGGTAATGAAAGGCAAGCCGTATTTGCAGATAGAGGTCGATGAACACTCGGGCGATGCCGGGGTATTAACAAGGCTGGAAGCGTTTCTGGATAGTTTGAGATGAAGAAAATATATCTTCCCTATATGTGCGACCATGCAAGGTTGTTTGCCGCTACGCTCAGGCGATACGGCAAGGATGCGGAGGTATTGCCGGAGTCAAATGACGAGACGCTTAATTTTGGCAGGTGGGCGTGCTCGGGAAAAGAATGTATGCCCTGCCTTGTAACACTTGGCGATATCATCTGCAAGGTAAAAGAGCCTTCTTTTAACAGGGAAAATACGCAGTTTTTCTTTCCGACCGCCTCCGGCCCCTGCAAATACGGCCAATACGTAAACCTGCATAAACTTTTGCTTGAAAAACTCGGCTACGGTAAAATCGAATTTCTATCGCCCACATCAAAAGACGGCTACGGCGAATTGGGGTCTATTTTTATGCAGCGCCGGCTATGGCAGGCGATAGTCGCGACGGATATAATCCTTAAACTTTTATATCAGATAAGGCCTTATGAAATAAATAAAGGCGACGCAGATAAGGCATATGCCAAAGCGCTTTCGCTTCTGGAGCAAGCAATGGAAAAAGGCGGCATTCCCGATGCGATGCGCAGGATAAAGGATTTATTTGCTGCGGTCAGAATTGACGTATCTATTAAGCGTCCGCGTATCGGCATAGTCGGAGAGGTATTTATAAGATTAAACAGATTTTCAAATCAAAATATAGCAAGGTTTGTGGAAGAGCTCGGCGGCGAAGCCCAGGTTTCCCCTTTAAGCGAATGGATATTCTGGACCGTGCATACGCACCTTGAACGCTGCATCAAGGAAAGGACATACACCAAATTTTTAAAGGCGCTTTTGCGCGATATAGTTCAGAGAGTGGAGGAAGAACGTTTATACGGGTACTTTAAAGGGCTTTTGCGGGATATGCATGAGCCGGCGATGCAAACGGTTATGAAATATGCCTCGCCGTATGCAAATTTTTCATTTGGCGGCGAGGCCATACTGACTATTGGCAAGGCGATAGATTATGTTAAAAAAGGCGCATGCGGCATTTTGAACCTTATGCCCTTTACCTGCATGCCAAGCACTGTGGTCGCAGGTTTGGCAAAACGCATAAGGGCTGATTACGGCTGGGTGCCCTGGCTTGATATAGCCTATGACGCGCAGGAAGAAGTGAATATACGTACGCGGCTTGAAGCTTTTATGTATCAGGCGAACAAATTCCAGGAGCGCGCTTTAATTAAAGAGGGCGTATGAAGAAAGGCAGAGAAGCTAAAATAGCAACCATTATGTCGTAGGTCAGAGTGTAGCGCTGGAAGTCCCAGAAGATAAGCCGGTAAATAAGTGCCGGCTTCTTTTTATTGTCCGAGAGTTTTGCCCGCGCGTATAAAATACGCTGTATTGCGGTTGTGTGGATAAGAAATGCCTCAATCATTATTACGGTCGCAAGGTTATTCGCGAATGCGCCTATTAATAAATATACAGTCCGCTCCGGCCTTTCCCAGAATCCCACCTTGCACTCTGAAGTAAGCGACTCGGCGCGCGCCCTTGTGTAACTGACAAGTTGCGAGGCAATAAGGGACGAAATTCCGAACGCCACAAATAACGGCTTGTTTATCCTTATAAAATAAATTATTATTCCGCCGAATAAAAAAAGATCGGAATACCTGTCTATCGTGGAATCGAAAAACGCACCGAATTTAGTTACCATGTTGCGCTGTTTTGCTACCGCGCCGTCTAAAATATCAAATGCCCCGGCAAATATTATAAGTAATGCGGCTTGGATGTTTTTGCCAAGCGCAAACGACCAGCCGGCAAGGAAGTTTATAACCATGCCGGTAAGGGTAAGCGCATTAGGCGTTACCTTAAGGTTCGCCAGCCATTCAGTGACGGCATCGCGCACTTTCAGCATTAAACGCCGCCCAATTTCCGAAATAACCATAGTA
>JBDRLY010000090.1:0-7190 GCA_043812735.1 Candidatus Omnitrophota bacterium
TCATTCCGCCGAATGTGTAAAAATTATGGGACAGAATTTTTACACATCTTATGAGGCGGAATAGTAATCTTAGCCTAATAAACTCATTCCGTCGAGTATGCCAGAATTATTCAGCTGGGGAATTCTAAGGAATTCCTCAGGAAAGAATTCTGGCATATCTTACGAGACGGAATAATCCTTTATTTCACCTCAAAAACCGCACCACCTTAGACGTAAATGCGTCCGGGTTTTCAACATGCACGCAATGGCCGGTATCCTTTATTTCCTCAAAGACGCTGCCCTTGATGCCCTTTGCAAGCTTCATAGATTCTTGCGGGTAAACAAGTATATCGTCGCCGCCTATAATAACACAAGTTTTGGCTTTAATATTTTTAATCCCGGCACATGCGTTAAACGACGCCATGGCATCAACTTGGCCTTTAAAGCCTTTGGCTGATTGTAAATATGGATAAGCCGACGCATTTTTTATAAATGTCGCTATAAAATTTTTACGTTCAAATGCTTTCGGAGAAAATGACCAGTATGTCCATAGCCGCATCAACGCTTCATTATCACGATCTTTTTCAAAGCGTTTTAAAAAATCATTGAATAACGCATTATTACGGGCCGATGAGACAGAGGCAGTAGCTGCAAGTATGAGTTTTCCGACCCGCTCAGGATAATATATAGCAAGCTCCTGCGCGATATACCCGCCCATCGAATGGCCTATGACGTGGCATTTCTTTATCTCTAAATGCTCAAGAAGGCCTATCGCGTCATCGGCCATTTTGCGAATAGAGTATTTCTTCTTCGACGTATCGCTCCTGCCGGATCCGCGATTATCAAATACTATGACGCGGAAATGTTTCGCGAGCTTGCCGTATACACCGGCCCAGCTTGCGTTATCCGAATTAAGGCCCGATATCAATAAAACCGGATGGCCCCTGCCGTGAATTTCGTAATACAAGGATATAGTATTTAGCTTTACTCTGGGCATAAGTCTTCTAGAATTTGCCTATGTTTACTTTATCAAATTCATTCCGCCGAATGTGTAAAAATTATGGGACAGAATTTTTACACATCTTATGAGGCGGAATAGTAATCTTAGCCTAATAAAGTCACTTCGCCGAGTATGCCAGAATTATTCAACTGGGGAATTCTAAGGAATTCCTCAGGAAGAATTTCGACATGGCTTACGAGGCGAAGTAGCATCACTCCAACAATTTGCATGTATTTATACAATTCTTTGTATCAGAATATACAATATTTTGCTTAGTTTCTCACAAGCGATTTTAGTCTACTATGCAGGCTGTAAGTGCAGCTTCTTGCCTAATGGTGCAGCTTTAATTAGCATGTGATAGCCCAAAGCCAACAGAACCTTTTGTATATTAAGGATATTGCTAAAATCGCCGTTTTCTATCTTTGAGATATGCTGCTGGGTAACTCCTAACTTTTTGGCAAGCTGGCCCTGCGTAAGATTATGCTTAATGCGGTAATCCAAGATAATCTTGGCGATTTTACCTTTCTCAGCCTCAAGCTCGTAGAGTTCCTTAAAATATCGGTCTTTTAATTTCGCTCTTAAGTGCTCATCAACTCTGCTAAGTCTATTTTTCATTTTTATCACCTCTTTCATAAAGCCTCATTCTCTCAAAAGCAAGTTTTAGCTCTTTCTTAGGCGTCTTTTCTGTCTTTTTCTTAAACCCACTAGTAAAGATTATCTTGTTACCATTAAAAAAGAAATATAATATCCTAATTGCACCTTCTTTACCCTCAAGCCGTAGTTCGAAAATATCATCTTTTAAGTGTCTTGCGTGTGGCATTGGCAGGCGGTGCCCACATTCTTCAAGCCAGCCAACTTTGACAAAGAACTTTCTTTGAGTTGCCGGATCTAGAGAATCAATAAAGTCTCTGACCGGGCTTTTACCGGTTCCCGTTTCAAAATAATAACAAGTGTAGTTACTCAAAGGTATCCTGTCTCTACTTAAAGTATACAACTATTTAGTTGTATTGTCAAGGGCAATTATGCCATTATTTCTGAATTCAGCCGCTCAGCCAACTCTCCTAGAATTTGCCTATGTTTACTTTATCAAACTCATTCCGTCGAGTGTATCAAAATTATCGTAGAGAATTTTGATACATCCTACGAGGCGGAATAATCCTTTACCCCTTACCTGCTACTTGGTTCCTGCACCTGCTTTTCTGCCATACTAGATATCCCTCGTCTAAACGCTCCGCAATTTCTGGCGCTTAGCGCCTAAAATTGCGTTCGCAGACTTCGGGACGCTTTTGCCGCTAATTAAACTAAGACAAAAGCAGCGGCGCCGAACTCGCTGCCTCGCTTGTCGCTCGGCTACGCTCGTTTCGGCATCCGCCAGATTTTTCCTTGTCGGAAAATCTGGCGGAAGGAGCAGGATTCGAACCTGCGAGGCCTTGCGGCCTGGACGCTTTCAAGGCGCCTGGATTAAACCGCTCTCCCATCCTTCCAGTTTTTATATAAGACCGGAACTCTGCAATACCTCATCAGACCAAGCCTGAGACTCTTCGCAAAGCTGGCTTATGGCAAAAGAAGGCTTTGCTAATGAATGCTCACGCAGCGCAAGTTTTACTTGTAATTCTACCAAAGAAGCCTGTATTTCTGGCGAAGCTTCATTGGCTGTCCACTCTATGAAAAATTTACTTTCCTCCATCAAGCTTTTAATTGCCTCTCTGTTCTTCCCGGAACCTGAAAACGAGGCTATCCGGGCAAGATTAGCAGCTAAATTGCCTAAGCGAACAGGTAACGGGTCTTTCAAGTATCTATTCCGAATCAGGTCTAAATTTTTCATCTTCCTTGTAATAACCGCTGAACTATACTTTCTACTTTCTTTTGAATACCGGGATCTTGAATTTTCATTGAACGATTGTTTTGCTTGGGACGGATGTTTATTAATGCTTCAAATTTAATCTCGCCGGAAGCAGGTATCCAATCAGCGCCCCAGATATCCTCTTGGCTGCTGCCATCATCCAATAGAATGCTTTCGCAGTCAGCGTGAAGTATGCCGCCGCCGGCTAAAATCTCCCGCTTGATATCAACGGCTACCTTGATATAGGTCTCAAGAAACTTGAGCATATCCGTTATTTCTTCTTTTGTGGCTGAGTTTTTAATAATTTTAATCATAACTTAACCTTGAATTTTGTAATGACAACCTAAATGACAACCAATCAAAGTCTAAAGTTAAAATAACTGACGGAAAATATCTACGTAAATATCCTTTGTCATACCGCATGAAGCAGCAAGAAAATCCTTCATGGATATGACCTTAAATAAAAGGCTCATGGCAAACGTTACTATCGCTACATTAAAAATATAAATAAGCGTAATGGAAAGCAGGTATGCCGAGCCGATAAGCTTTTTATGGCGCGTTTTAAGCGACTGCGCGGTAAACACCATGTGAAAAACAAGCCCCGCGCCCATTAAAAATAATAAGGGCCTTATCATGCTCCCGACTTCCCAGAAAAGCGACGCCGCAAAATATAAAAACGCGAACAACACGGCATACACAGGAAAAAAATGCGGCGCAAGCGTTAAAATTACGTTCGGGTGGACCTGATCTTCTTTTACGGTCGCCTGGGGATTGAGTTTTTGCACTTTTCCGGCAGTTACCCATTTTACGGCCGCATCAAGGCTTTTATGCTCGGCGTCGAAGAGCTTGCCCGGTACGTAAAAAAACAAATGAACCACAAGGTACACGCCCACGCCAAGCAGAAAATAAATTCTATTCTGCGGGTTGTCGCCCACAAAAACCAATTGCTGATAAAGCGAAATTGTAAACGCTACACACACAGGAATAAGTAATATTCCGAGTACACCTACAAGTATCTTCTTTATCATTATAAGGAAGGTTCTAAAGTTTCTTTATTATCCATATACGGCCGCAGCGCCTCAGGGATTAAAACACTGCCGTCCTTTTGCTGGTAATTCTCTAAGATACAGATAACCGTCCTCGCCAGGGCAACGCCTGAGCCGTTTAGTGTATGCACAAAGGATAATTTATTGTCTTTGCCCTTGTAGCGGATATTCGCGCGGCGCGCCTGGAAATCCTCAAAATTCGAGCAGGAGGATATTTCAAGATACGCCCCCGCGCCCGGCGCCCATGCCTCTATATCGTAGCATTTTGTCGCGGCAAACGAAACATCCCCTGTTGATAAAATAGATACCCGATACGGAATGCCTAAAAGCTGCACTACCTCCTCGGCATCCTGTAATAATTTTTCATGTTCATCATAAGAAGTATTTGGCGTGGTAAATTTTACCAGCTCCACCTTGTCAAACTGGTGCACCCTTGTTAAACCGCGGGTGTCCTTGCCGTAAGTGCCTGCCTCGCGCCTGAAGCAGGCGGTGTAAGCGGTGTAATATATGGGCAGGTCTTCTTCTTTTAGCACTTCGTTCGCGTGCATATTCGTAACCGGCACCTCTGCCGTGGGTATAAGAAAAAGGTCATCGTCTTTTAAGCGGTACATATCCTCTTCCAATTTTGGCAGTTGCCCGGTGCCTGTCATGGAGGCGCGGTTTACCAAATACGGCGGGGCCACTTCTTTGTAGCCGTGCTTTTTCGTATGCAAATCCAGCATAAAATTAATAAGCGCCCTTTCCAATTTCGCCCCGTCACCTTTATACAGGACAAAGTGGGACCCTGCAACCTTGGCAGCCCTGGGCAGGTCTATTATACCCAGGTCCTCGGCTATCTCGACATGTCCCCTGGGCTTAAAATCAGGCTTTTTGGGCTCTCCCCATGTTTTTACCACCTTATTTGCGGTTGGAGGGCCTACCGGGACGGTTTTATGGGGTATATTTGGGATAAGCAGTAGCAAATTGGCTAATTTTTGGTCTATTTCACCCACTTTTTGGTCTAAATCCTTGATTTTCTGGGCTAAGTCCTTCATTTCAGCCATTTTTGCCTTGGCGTCCTTTTTTTCGCGCACAAGCCTGCCTATTTCGTCAGAATTGGCGTTACGCTGGGCCTTCATAGCCTCTACCTTAGCCAGAAGCTCGCGTTTATCTTTATCCAGCCCCAGGAGCTCGCCTAAGTCCAATTTCATGCCGCGGTTCTTTATAGCCGCCTTCACCACATCCGCATTTTCCCTGATAAATTTAAGATCTAACATGTCTTTTACCCCTTTATTACTCCGAGCGGCCTCATCCGGCATACCTTCTTTGACAGGCCTGCCCCGTCCACAACCCCCACAACTTCATTTACGTCTTTATAGGCATCCGGCTGCTCCTCAGCCAGGCCTTCCCTGCCCCTTGCCATGGCTATTATGCCTTTTGCTTCAAGCTCTTTCTGTATTGAGCGCCCGTGCGCCCTGCGTATCGCCTCGCCGCGCGACATCACTCTGCCCGCGCCGTGACAGGTAGAATACCATGTTTCCGCGGCGCTTTCCGTGCCCAGAAGAAGATACGAATTGCGCCCCATATCCCCGGGTATTATTACAGGTTGGCCGAGAGCTTTATACTTAAGTGGTATTTCGGGGTGATTTGGCGGGAATGCGCGGGTTGCGCCTTTTCTGTGCACACATAAAAGTTTTTCCTTACCGTCGACTTTATGCTTTTCCATTTTTGCTATATTATGCGCAACGTCGTAAATTAAATCCATGCCCAAATCCTTCGGGCTCATATTAAAAAATTTCTCAAATATCTCCCGCGTAAGGTGCATTAATACCTGCCTGTTCGCCCACGCGTAATTCGCGGCGCATTTCATCGCGGCGAAATAGGCCTGTCCTTCCGGTGAATTTACCGGCGCGCAAACAAGCTGCCTGTCGGGAATTGATATTTTGTATTTGCCAAGCGCGGGCGCGAGTTCTTTGATGTAATCGTCGCATATCTGGTATCCGAAACCGCGCGAGCCTGAATGAATCATAACAGTTATTTGGTTTTTCTTCAAGCCGAATACGTCGGCGGCGGTTTCGTCGTATATCTCATCAATAACCTGCACTTCCACAAAGTGATTGCCTGAGCCAAGCGTCCCCACCTGCCCTTTGCCCCGCTCATACGAACGCGGCGATGCCTTATCCGGGTCCGCGCCATCAAGGCACCCTCCCGACTCGGTATGCTCAAGGTCCTCTTGCGCGCCGAATCCTGCCTTAATAGCCCATTTCGAGCCCTGCAGAAAAACTTTTTTCTCCTCCTGCCAGGAAATTTTTATATTCCCGCCTACGCCTACGCCGCAGGGAATGTCCCTAAATAGCGCCGGCACCAATTCGCGTATTCTTGGTTTAACATCATCAAGAGTTAAATTTGTGCGCATTAATCTCACGCCGCAGTTTGAAACTACAAAATTATTAGCTATAAAGTTATGGTGCGGGTGCTCAACTGTAAAATCATAGACATAGCCATTAAATTTAACTTCTTCGATATCCGCGATTTCATCCCAAACCATGCCCGAGTCGCCAAGTCCTTCGGTAGCGTGCTTTAAAAATTCTTCAAAACTTAGATTGCCAATCCCGATACGCGGTGAAGACATTCGCCCTTCGTAAATAGACCTTTCTATAAATCTTAGGTTTGGAGCAGCCGAACCTAGTTCCTCATAAATTTCCGAAGCGCTCATGCCTTTACCTTGTTTTAAAGCAATTGCCTTTAGAGCCACGGTATTTTTCGTTTCAATTATATTTTGTTTTACCTTCAGGTACTGAACTGCAACATTTGCTAAAAATCTTCGTTTCTGGTTATATTCAAAACCGACCTTGCCATACAGGTTAATCAGGTTTTCGGGCTTATCGCTGAGAATTAGTCTTAAACGGTACGCCAGGTCGCCGGACTTATTTACTTTCTCAGGCCTTTCGCTAATTTTTGCAGTACTTACACCAAATTCACCCAGCAGGCGGGATATTTCTTTTAGAAAAAGATTTCCGCTATCTGCGCATCTGCCAATTTTGTTAATTCCTATAACAGGGCAATAAAAATTATAACCATGATTTGTTAGCGTTGCCGGCGATGACATCCCTGCACCAAAGAATGAAGCCAAAAATAATCTTTTTTGCCATAAGGGTACTTTAAACAACCACTCGGGCAAATGGTAGTCTTGTATTGTCTTATTACCTATCGGCATCCCAAGAGCAACTAATAATGCTGCAAAACTTGATGATGTAACCCTAAAAGATGTTTCCTCATGAGAAAATCTATAGTTGTCATATTGTGTAGTAATATCGTGTTTTCTTTGCCTGCTATAAATCTT
>JBDRLY010000091.1:0-15013 GCA_043812735.1 Candidatus Omnitrophota bacterium
AGAAGGCCTCAAATACGTTTATATCGGCAACGTCCCGGGGCACAGCGGGGAAAATACCTATTGCCCGCGCTGCTACCGGCTTCTTATTGAGAGGGTGGGGTATTTCGTAAAAGAAAATAATATTGTCTACGGGAAATGCAAATTTTGCGGTGAGGAAATTCCGGGGGTATGGGGGTCCCGAAGGTAGTATTCAGTCGGGCTGTACTTCGGGATCCCGAAGCTTGACCAGATAAATGACTACATTCGGGATAAAAATATACTGGGATTTGTTTTTACTGGGTGTACTTTTAGCAAGCGGGCCGTGTATTTTATACTGCGCGCCTATAATACTTCCGTATATAGCTGGTACGAAAAAAAGTTTAATTGAGGGGTTGAAATCAATATTTACTTTTATTCTCGCAAGGGCAGCCGTATATGTAGCGTTGGGTTTTCTGGCAGGATTAATAGGCAGGCTGGTTTTAGTATTTTTTTACAAAAGCGAAAATATAGTAAGTTATTCAATAGGGGGCATGATAATATTCCTGGGAATTATAACAATGCTTGGTAAAACTTTCTATTTGGCGGGCAATGTAAAGGCCCCTGCGTTGTTAGGGATTATTGCAGGTTTGTTGCCCTGCCCGCCGCTTTTGGGAGTATTAAGTTATATCGTGGCCAAATCGCGCTCAATAATAGAAGCGGGTATGCTTGCCTTGTCTTTCGGGCTGGGAGGCCTGGTGTCTCCGTTGATATTTTTAGGAATGATAGCGGGGGGAATTCCCGCGGCATTTTCGAGAAACAAAAAAATATACGCCGGTTTAAGAATAATCTGCGGCGCGATACTTGTTGTTGTGGGCTTAAGGTTTATTGTACAGCGTTTTTTAGTTTAAAGGAGGTGTGATATGAAAACAGCTTTAATCACTTCTCTGGTTACTATATGCCAGTTGCCTTTCGCCATTTGCTTATTCCCGCGGGTGTCTATGGCGCAGCAGGTAAGGAAGCCGGCGGTTGCGGGGCCGCTTTCTTTTTATCCCTCTGATACCTCAGAACTCAAAGGCATGGTCGATTCCATGCTTAAACAGGCGCAGAAAACCGCAATCGGCGGTGAATTGATAGCGCTGATAGTTCCTCATGCCGGATATGTTTATTCTGGCCAGATTGCGGCATATGCGTATAAGCAGCTTGAGGGAGCAGGTTTTGATACGGCAGTTATCGTAGGCGACAGCCATCGCGCAAGATACCAAGGCGCATCGGTTGGCGATTATGATTTTTTAGAAACGCCGCTCGGGAAAATTAACATAGACAAAGAAATTACAAAGGCGCTGCTGGAAACCAAGGGCTTTAGCTTTAACAGAGCCGCGGATACCAGTGAACATTCTCTTGAGGTACAGCTTCCTTTTTTGCAGGAAGCGCTCGGAGATTTTAAGGCGGTATTGGTCCTTGTGGGCGATGCGTCATATGAAAATGCCGCGGGTATCGCTGATTCCCTTGCTAAAAATATCAAAGGCAAAAACACCATTTTAATTGCAAGCACGGATTTGTCCCACTATCATCCCTATAATGTTGCCGTCGCGCTTGATAAAAAGACCATAGATACGATTCTTGCGCTTGACGCAAAGGATTTATTTGAGCGCATGGTTATGGGGGATTGCGAATTATGCGGCCAGGGAGCTGTTGTATCCGTGATTCTTGCGGCAAAAAAACTCGGCGCAGACAAGGCAAAACTTTTAAAATATGCGAATTCCGGAGACGTAACAGGGGATAAATCCGGCGTGGTGGGTTATGCGGCGATTGCGATATATAAATAAGCGGCTAACGTTGAAAAAAACCAGTAATTCTGGTATAAATGTTGAAACAAAAGCCGGAGTAGCTCAGGGGTAGAGCAGCGGTTTCGTAAACCGCGGGTCGAGGGTTCGAATCCCCCCTCCGGCTCCAGATTTATTTTCTATTATGGCAAAATTTAAAGACGTATTAAAAGAGCGCAACTTCCTGCTTTTGTGGCTTGGCCAGATCGTTTCGCAATTGGGCGACCGCCTGGACCACATGGCACTTATAGCCCTTGTGTACACGAGGGCACCCGGCTCCACAATACAGATGGCAAAGCTGCTTGCGTTTACGATAATTCCTCTGGTTGTATTGGGGCCTATAGCTGGTGCGTATGTCGACCGCTGGGACAGAAGAAAAACAATGATAACCTGCGATATCCTGCGCGGGATTTTGGTATTGTGCATACCACTTTTTTTAATTCACTCAAAAGCAATTATGCCCGTATATATAATTGTCTTTAGCGTTTTTGCGCTGGGGTGCCTTTTTATACCCGCGCGGCTTTCCATAATTCCCAGCCTCGTAACAGGAGATAAACTGCTTCTTGCAAATTCGCTCTCTTCAACTACAAGTGTGGTCGCGGCATTTATCGGCTTTGCGGTGGGCGGGATAATAGTGGAGTTTATAGGCCCAAGGGGGGCTTTTTATATAGACGCCGCCACATACCTTATGTCGGCGCTGTTGGTTACGTTTATAGTATCGCGCAAAAAAATACTCCCGGATAAGGCAGTTTTGAAAAAATCTATTCTGCGTGACATAAAAGAAGGGATGGTTTATTTAAAAGAGCATCACCACGCAAGGTATGTTGCCGATGTTCTGGTGTTATTAATGGCTGCCGCAGGCAGTATTTATGCCGTTGGCATAGTATTTATTCAGGAAAGGTTCGGCTCTATAACGAAAGATCTTTCTATACTGGGAGTATTTTTAGGAACAGGGTTTTTTATAAGCGCTATGAGTTATGGCAGGTTTGGCCATAAAATAGAAAAATCCCGCGCCATATCGGCCGGACTTTTTGCAAGCGGCATTTTAGTATGCGCTTTCACGATAGTTGTAAAAGTATACGCAAACTACGCCCTTATCGCCTCAACTATTTTTTTGATAGGTTTTGCGGTGGCACCGGTTGTCATATCCTCAAATACGCTTATCCACGAGATTACGCGCGATGAACTGCGCGGCAGGGTATTTACGTCGCTGGGCGCGCTTATGAGCGCATCGCTTTTAGTATTTATGTTTCTATCGTCTTATATTGCTGAGGCTAACAAAAAAATGTGGGTATTGATCGGGGCGGGAATTATTATGGCTGCTTTCGGTGCCTGGAGCTACTTCTTTCCCTCTCTTAACTTACGCAGGCAATCCTTATAATAGTTGCACATTTCGCAGCACTTGTCTTCTTCGTGGCGCTCTCCCCTAAACCACTTGAGCTCGCAGGTCCAATAAAACTGACACGACTCACAACATTTTCCGAACGGCCCGGGCATTTAGCACCTCCAGGATAAATTATACATTATATTTTACCGTTCGTCAAGTTAAGATTGACATGCCCGATTCGGTTTAATATAATAACAACATAAACGTTACCTAAAATGGCATTATTCGGCATCCATCCGTTGTATTTCAAAGAGCTCACCGCAGCGAAGCGGACAGAAAAAGCGCCACTTCCCAAAAAGGTCATTATTCCCTTAATTCAGCATACGGGAACTCCGTGTACGCCATGCGTTTCTGTGGGAGAGAAGGTGAAAACCGGAACGCTTCTCGGTGCGAGCGATAAATTTATTTCCGCACCGGTGCATAGTTCAATTTCAGGAACACTCAGCGCCGTTGACAGGCGGCCCCACCCTATACTCGGTTATGCCCAGGCAGTTGAAATAGAAACCGACGGCACGGACGAACTTGATCCGGTGATAAAAGACCGCCAGAATATAAGCGCATTGTCGCCGGACGATTTGCGCAACATAATAAAAGGAGCCGGCATCGTCGGTTTGGGCGGTGCCGCATTTCCTACGCACGTTAAATTGTCTCCCCCCAAGGATAAAAAAATAAATGCCTTTATATTAAATGGCACAGAATGCGAGCCGTATCTGACCTGCGACCATAGAATAATGCTTGAGCGCGCGCCGGATATCCTCTCGGGCCTTGAGATTATTTTAAAGATACTCGGGATAAACCGTGCGTATATCGCTATTGAGAAAAATAAACCGGACGCCATTGCTGCTATAAGAAATCGGTTAGCGGTTAGCGCCTTCCTGCCGCCTGCCTGCCGGCAAGGCAGGGCAAGGCAGGGTTTACGGTTTGCGGAAGAACACCGAACACCCCTCGGGACCGAGCCCTCGGGGCGAGGGCCGCACACCGAACACCGCACACCGAACATTGAAGTAGTCTCTATAAAAACGAAATACCCTCAAGGCGCGGAGAAGCAGCTAATAAAAGAAATACTGAATAAAGAAGTCCCCTCGGGCGGGTTGCCCATGGATATAGGCGTGCTTGTAAGCAATGTAGCGACGGCGCTTGCGGTATATGAAGCGGTAAAATTTAATAAACCGCTGTATGAAAGGGTGATAACCGTTACCGGCGCAGTAAAAGAACCCAAAAATTTATTGGTAAGACTGGGAACTCCGGTTAGGGACTTGATAGAGTGTTGCGGCGGATACAGCGCCGATGCGGGAAAGATTATAATAGGTGGGCCCATGATGGGCGTTTCGCAGATTACAGATGATGTGCCTGTAATTAAGTGCACATCCGGTATATTGGTGCTTACAAAAAAAGAGTCCACTCCGCCTGAAGTTTCAGCCTGCATACGCTGCGCGAGGTGTGTTGATGCCTGCCCGGTAAGTTTATTGCCCTGCACTATTACCGTTGCGGCTGAGTTTGAAAAATTTGACATAGCAAAAGACTACAACCTCTTTGATTGTATAGAATGCGGCGCTTGCGCATGGGTGTGCCCGTCGAAAAGGCCGATGGTGCATTTGATTAAATACGCAAAACTGC
Organism: Candidatus Omnitrophota bacterium; assembly: GCA_043812735.1. Lineage (GTDB taxonomy): Bacteria > Omnitrophota > Gorgyraeia > JBDRLY01 > JBDRLY01 > JBDRLY01. Next base: position 4,786 of record JBDRLY010000091.1, read on the forward strand.
AGGTAAAAAAATGAACCCCGTTACATCTGTAAAATGCAATGGGGCTCATAATAGGAGTGTAACGGGGTGAAGAATGTAATCCTGAAATACGGCGTGATATTATTCGTAATATGCCTTATTACAAGCGCGTTTTTAAGCGGGGCCTATTATTTAACCAAGCCGCGCATAGAAAAACAGCGGGAGCTGGAAGAAAAACAGGCCCTTGATGTTGTGATGCCGCAGGCAGGCGGCAATTTTGAAGAGGTAAAAAAAGACGGCGAACTGCTGTATTACAAATGTTTTTCTGACCAAACGAAACAAAAATTAATCGGGTTCGTTTTTAAGGCTCAGGCAAAGGGCTATTCCAGCAGGATAAATATCCTGGCAGGTGTTGATTTAAGCGGAAAAATAACCGGGATAAAAATCCTCTCTCAGGAAGAAACGCCGGGCCTGGGCGCAAGGATAACTGAACCCCAGTTTTACGGGCAATTCGCCGGCAAGAAAATAGATGAGCTTGTAGTGCTAAGGCAGAAAAATCAAAAAAATATCGAAGCGATAACAGGGGCAACGATAAGTTCCGAGGCGGTCACGAAGGCAGTCCGTGAGAGAGCGCAGGCAATTTTAGAGGTAAAAACAAAAAATAAAAAATAAAAAACCAAAAACACATATCAAAAACGCAAAAATAACACCGCAAGCCCAAATTTTTAGTTTGTGTTTTTAATTTTGAATATTTAATATTTCATTTTGAACAATGGAACCTAAATTAATAATATCAGCGGCGCCGCATGTAAGGGATAAACACTCGGTAAAGACGATAATGTGGTCGGTAATCCTGGCGCTTTTGCCATCCGGCTTTGCCGGTATATTTATATTCGGGCCGCGGGCGCTTTGGGTAATTTTAACGTGTATTGCAACTGCGGTGTTAACAGAGGCAGTTATAGAAAAATTAACCAGGCGCAAGATAACAATTAGCGACGGCAGCGCGCTTATCACCGGCATTTTATTGGCATACAATTTGCCTTCGAACATTCCCTTGTGGGCTGCGGCGGCAGGAACGTTCTTCGCAATAGCAATTGTAAAGCAGGCGTTCGGCGGGCTGGGCCATAATATTTTTAACCCGGCGCTGGCTGGAAGGGTTTTTTTGCAGGTGGCATACCCGAGGATTATGTCGTCATGGCCTAAGCCATTTTCGGTAGATGCGATAACAGGCGCGACGGCGCTTGAGATAAAAAAGCTTAATTTTACAGATCCGCTGCCTTCGTACTGGGATTTGTTCATAGGCAATCGCGGCGGTTGTATAGGCGAGGTCTGCATCATCGCACTACTTTTAGGTGCGGCGTATTTATTCTATAAAAAGTATATTTATTGGCAGACGCCGGTTGCTTTCATCGGCACAGTTGCCATTATTAGCTGGATATTCGCAGGCCCTAGCGGCCTGTTTAAAGGAGATGTATTGTTTCAGCTATTAACCGGAGGGCTGGTATTGGGCGCTTTTTTCATGGCAACGGATTATGTTACGTCTCCTGTTACAAAAAAAGGCATGCTTATATTTGGTTTCGGTTGCGGGCTTATTACTTCAATAATAAGGTTATGGGCGGGCTATCCGGAGGGGGTTTCGTATTCTATTTTAATGATGAATATAACAGTGCCGCTATTGGATAGATGGACCAAGCCGCGCGTTTTCGGCATAAAAAGGATAAAATGAAACAGCTGCTAAGGCACTTTACAAAAGGATTCATAGCCGAGAATCCCGTGCTTGTTTTAATTATCGGGCTTTGCCCGGCGCTTGCGGTTAGCAATACAATGACAAATGCGATCGGTATGGGCATTGCCGTGACATTTGTTGTTCTGTGTTCAAATATAATAATATCGGCATTGCGCAAATTCATTCCGGATAAAATCCGCATCCCTTGCTTTATTGTGATCATAGCCACGTTTGTGACGCTGGTTGAACTTTTAATGAAAGCATATTCACCCGGGCTTTCAAAATCGCTGGGAATTTTCGTTCCTTTAATTGTTGTAAACTGTATGGTGTTGGGCCGCGCCGAGGCCTTTGCCTGCAAAAATCCCATTCTCCCGTCTATTTTGGACGGCTTAGGCATGGGGGCGGGCTTCACAATAGCGCTTTTAGCTATTGCGTTTGTTCGCGAACTGCTCGGCGCCGGCGAAATATTCGGCATAGCAATAGGGAAATGGTACGAGCCGGCGATGTTTTTTATACTGGCGCCCGGTGCGCTTCTGACAATAGGCTTGTTAATAGGGTTAAATAACCTGATATTCAATAGAAAATGATATACCAGATTTTAGCAGTAATAATCGGCGCTATATTTGTCAAAAACTTTGTGTTAACGAGGTTTTTAGGGTTGTGCTCATTTATCGGCATTTCCCAGGAAATGAAATCATCGTTTCCCTTAGGTATCGCGGTTATATTTGTAAGTACCTGCGCCTCTACGATAACATGGTGTATTTACAGGTATCTTTTATTGCCCTTTAATATAGAATTTTTAAGGACCATTTCCTTTATACTTGTTATTGCGTCGTTTGTTCAGCTTGTTGAGATGGTAATTCTAAAAACAAGCCCCGCGCTCTATCGGGCGCTGGGTATTTATCTGCCGCTTATTACCGTTAACTGCGCGGTGATGGGTGTGGCAGTATTAAATTCGGAAGAAATGTTTTTAGCCGGCAGGCCTATTCACGGAAGTTTTGTTTTATCGCTAGTGCAGGGTTTCTGCGTCGGGGTGGGTTATATGCTTGCGATAAGCCTGATGGCCGGGATGCGCGAAAGGCTGGCCATGGCAAATATTCCGCGCTCACTGCGCGGCGCGCCGATAGCTTTCATAATCGCAAGTTTAATGTCTATGTCGTTTATGGGATTTTTGGGATTTAAATTCTTCTAGATATGGTAATACCGGTTCTTACATTAGGCATATTGGGTTTATTATTTGGCTTAGCGCTGGCTTATGCCTCAATACGCTTTGCGGTAAACGAAGACCCGAGGCTGAAAGATATTTTAGCGGCGTTACCCGGAACAAACTGCGGCGCATGCGGTTCTGCGGGATGCCGCGCGTTTAGCGAGCGGCTTTTGAAAAAGGAAGTAGATGCATCGGGATGTGTGGCTGGCGGTGTCCCAGTTGCGCAAAAACTCTCAAGCCTCCTGGGAGTTAGCGCGGTAAAAAAAGTAAAGAAAATGGCAGTGCTACACTGCGGCGCAGGTATTTCCAAAAGAACAAGAATCGCCTCCTACGACGGCATAGCTACCTGCAAGGCGGCGAATTTAATTTTGGGCGGAGAGCTTGCCTGCTCGTATGCCTGCCTCGGCTATGGTGATTGCAGCCGCATATGCCCGTTCGATGCCATAACAATGAAAGACGGCTTGCCGAAAGTTGATGCCCAGAAGTGCCGCGCATGCGGGAAGTGCCTGGCTGTCTGCCCGAAAAAACTATTTACCCTTGAACCATTCGAGACCCCGCTTGTTGCGGTTGCCTGTGCTTCGCTTGATAAGGGGGCGTTTGTAAAAAAAGTTTGCGAGGTAGGCTGTATTGCGTGTAAAATATGCGAGAAAGAATGTCCCTGTGTTTTTACAATTGAAGATAATCTGGCGCGGATAGATTACACAAAACAAGCGCCGGATACAAACTGGGGCGCAGCCATTGAGAAATGTCCCCAGCATACTATTACGAGGTGCGCCTAAGATGTTAGAAATTACGGATAAAACATTTAGAAAAGAAGTTATTGAATCGAGCACTCCCGTGTTGGTGGATTTCTGGGCAACATGGTGCATGCCGTGCAAGATGATGGAGCCGGTTTTAACCGCGCTCTCAAAGGAATACAAGGGCAAAATTAAATTCTGCAAATTAAATATAGATGACAATACCGATACGCCTACGCAATTCGGCATTCATTCTATCCCGACCGTGCTTTTGTTTAAAGACGGAGAAATAGTCGAGACTATCGTGGGTGTTACGGCAAAAGAGGCTGTGGTGGAAAAACTGGAAGGAGTTTTGGCGGCTTAAGATGAACCCCGTTAGACCTATATGTAACGAGTCGAAAATAATATTTGCAGGTGGTATGTATAAACAATACTTGAATACTAAATTAAGGGAGGTCTAACGGGGTGAACATTGCAATTTTCTGTTCCGGGTTCGGTTCTAATTTGCAGGCGATAATAAACGCAAAAAAACGCGGTTATATAAAAGCAAATTTACGCGTTGTTATAAGCGACAACAAACACTGCTATGCGCTAACCAGAGCAAAGCGCGCCGGTATAGAAACATTATTTGTAAACCCAAAGCTATATAAGGACCGCAAAAGTTATGACCGCGAGGTTATAAAAGAGCTGCGCAAAAGAAAAATACAATTAGTTGTTTTAGCAGGGTTTATGCGGCTTTTAAGCCGGCATTTCGTGCGCGCTTATAAAAACAGGATACTAAATGTCCACCCCGCGCTTTTGCCTTCCTTTAAAGGGACAGAAGGTATAAAAGATGCCTTAGATTACGGCGTGAAGGTTACGGGCCCGAGCGTACATTTTGTCGATGAGAAACTTGATCACGGCCCTATAATAATGCAGAAACCGGTGCCTGTTTTCGAGGGCGATATGGAACATACGCTGGCAGAGCGCATGCATAAAGCAGAGCACGAAATTTATCCCAAGGCAATAAATTTATTCGTAAAAGGTAAACTCAAAATAAAGGGTAGGAAGGTTAAGGTGCTGTAATGGGAAAGTATTCAATCAGCAACGTAAAGGCAAGGGAAATTCTTGATTCGCGCGGAAACCCTACGGTTGAGGTGGATGTATATTTAGAAACAGCCATGGGCAGGGCTGCTGTGCCCTCCGGCGCATCTACGGGCGAGCATGAGGCGCTTGAGCTGCGCGACGGCGATAAGTCGCGTTACCTCGGCAAAGGGGTAAAAAAGGCCGTAGAGAATGTTACGGATATAATCGCTCCGGCGATAAAAGGCATGGACGCGTCCAAGCAGGAGAAAATCGACGAGACACTATTAAAACTTGACGGCACTCCCAATAAAGCAAAATTAGGCGCGAATGCGATACTCGGCGTATCAATGGCAGTTGCAAAAGCCGCGGCATTGGCGGCAGGGGAACCGCTGTTTCGCTATCTCGGCGGCAAAGATGCAAATGTCCTGCCTGTACCGATGATGAATGTTTTAAACGGCGGCCTTCATGCGGATAATAATCTGGATATTCAGGAATTTATGATTATGCCCAAAGGCGCAAAGAGTTTTTCTGAAGGCCTGCGCATGGGGGCGGAGGTATTCCATACCTTAAAATCAATTCTTAAAAAACGCAATTTGACAAGCGCGGTCGGCGATGAGGGCGGGTTTGCGCCGAGCCTGGCGAATAACGAAGAAGCGCTGAAATTGCTAATGGAGGCAATTGAAAAAGCAGGATATAAACCCGCTAAAGATATATTTATAGCGCTTGACCCGGCCTCAAGTTCGTTTTATAAAAACGGCGAATATATTCTGCATTCGGAAGAAAAACAGAATAAAACAGCACTTGATATGGTTGAGTTTTATGCAGACTGGGCCGCGAGGTACCCTATTGTTTCCATTGAGGACGGTTTATCCGAGGATGACTGGCAGGGCTGGGGGGCGCTGACGGATAAATTGGGTAATAAAATTCAATTAGTAGGAGACGATTTATTTGTAACCAACCCGGAACGCTTAAGCCGCGGCATAAAGGAAAAATGCGCCAATGCAATTCTGATAAAGGTAAACCAGATAGGCTCCCTTTCCGAGACGCTGAAAACTATTGATATTGCCAAGAAGAACAACTACGTGACGGTAATATCCCACCGCTCAGGCGAAACAGAGGATACGACGATTTCTCATCTGGCCGTGGCTACAAACGCCGGCCAGATAAAAACAGGCTCCCTATGCCGCTCGGAGCGAATCGCAAAATATAACGAATTATTGCGCATAGAGGAAATTTTAGGAAAAGAAGCCCGGTATGGTAAGTAAAAAGGATATGTATCTTCTGGGAATAATTATCCTGGGCGTAGTGTTCCTGCCCGGCTATATTAAACTAACACAGCTTCATCAGAGGAACAGGGAGCTTCGCTCAAAGATAGAACTCCTGAAGCGCCAGAATACCCAGTACCTAGACGAAATCCACAAACTCCAGACAGACCCCCTGTATGTGGAAAAGGTTGCCCGTGAGAAAATGGGCGTTGTCAGGGACGGAGAGATAATTTACAAACTAGTCCCCGAAAAGAAAAAATAAAACTTGACAAAACGCAGGGAATATGCTATGGTTATAATAGAATAAAGGTACAGAGTGTGTACCTTAAAATGACGTAGGCGTTCGCAGGAGCGCCTTTTTCTTTTTGTGTATCACAACAACGACGTCCTTTTAGCAGAGTTTGCTAAAAAAGGGCGTTTTTTAGTTATAACGAAGGCGTTTATTGCCGAGAATAGGCAAAAAACGCCTTTTTTTCTTTTTTGGAGGGCAGCATGAAATTCAATATATTGTTTAAAAAAATTTCGCCGGCATTAAAAAAGACAGCAATAAAATACAAAAACTATGTGCCCTTGCTTGACGAGGAGGACCTTTACCAGGAGAGCTGCCTTTATTTATGGAATAAATACAGCCAAGGGCTTCCTTTAGGTATAAATGAATCATATGCTATAAAAGGATGCGAGTTTCACCTGCTGAATCACCTCAGAACAAACAGGGAAAAGGCAAATTTACTTAGCCTGGAAGAGCCGTTTGGCGGAGAAGACCTGAGGCTAAAAGATATAATACCCGATAAAGTAAATACTTTAAACTGCATTAATAGGTCTATTACAATACATGATATAAAGAACAACGGGTTTACAAAAAGGGAAAAACAGGTTTTTTCATTTTTACTGGATGGCTACACGGTAAGGGAAATCGGGTGCAAGCTTGGTATTTCCCATGTGATGGTCGTTAAATTAAAACACCGGATAATAAAAAAGTGGCAGCAGAAAGAAAAAGGCCTGCCCCCCGAAGCTTTAGCGAAGGAGGGTTACCAAGAAAGGTAGCTGCTTACTTATTATATAAGTAGGGACATTTAAAAACACAGAGTAGCGTGTAGGTGCAAAGGCGCCCTTTATTCCGAGTTCGGAAAAAGGCGCCCTTTTTATTTTTACAATTATTAAGGAGGGGCAAAATGATTAATACTGGTGATACGGCATGGGTGCTGGTTTCTTCTGCGCTGGTCCTATTGATGACTCCTGGGCTGGCATTTTTCTATGGCGGCATGGTGAGAAAGAAGAATATGTTAAGCATCCTCATGCAGTGTTTTATTGTTATGTGCGTCTTAAGCCTCCAATGGGTGCTTTTCGGTTACAGCCTCTCGTTTGGCCCGGGCAAGGGGTTCTGGGGAGGTCTGAGCTGGCTTGGCCTCAATGGCGTTACGTTGGAGCCCTATGCGGATTACGCAGGGACAATACCCCATCAGGCATTTATGATTTACCAAGGCATGTTTGCGATTATTACCCCCGCTTTGATTATTGGCGCTTTTGCGGAAAGAATGAAATTCTCCGCATTTTTAGTATTTACTTTGCTGTGGGCAACCTTTGTATATAATCCGCTTTGCCATTGGGTTTGGGGCGCCGGGGGGTGGCTAAAAAATTTAGGCGCTCTCGATTTTGCCGGCGGTACCATTGTCCATATAAATGCAGGAATGGCTGCATTGGTTACTGCGTTGGTCATAGGGCCCAGGAAGAACCTTAATTCTAATATTCCTGCTCCGCACAACCTTCCTTTTGTAGTTTTGGGTACAGGCCTATTGTGGTTTGGATGGTTTGGCTTTAACGCGGGGAGCGCTTTATCGGCAAACGGCCTGGCGGTAAATGCTTTTGTTGTCACTAATACTGCGGCTGCCGCGGCAGGGTTAAGTTGGGCGGCATTAGAATGGCTGCGTAACGGAAAGCCTACAATGTTCGGAACCGCTAGCGGCGTAGTCGCAGGCCTGGTAGCTATTACGCCTGCCGCAGGTTTTGTCAGCGTGATACCGGCGATTATTATAGGTTTATTGGTTAGCGTATTTTGCTTTACCGCAGTCAGTATCATAAAACCCAAATTAGGTTATGACGATTCGCTCGATGCATTTGGCGTGCATTGCGTGGGCGGCATATGGGGCGCCCTCGCCACAGGCCTGTTTGCCTCAGAGGCAGTGAATGCGGCAGGGGCAAACGGATTATTTTTCGGAAATCCAAGGCAATTTGCCATACAGGCGCTTACAGTATTAGTAACCCTGGTATATACCTTTACCGTTACGTTTGTTATTTACAAACTTGTAGACATAGTTATTGGCGTCAGGGTAGGCGCAAAAGAAGAGTCTATGGGGCTTGATCTTACACAGCATCGTGAAAGGGCCTATACAGTTTTAGAATAGGAGGATTAAGATGAAGCTTATTATTGCTATAATTCAGCCTGATAAACTGGAAGATGTTAAAGAAGAATTGTATAAAGCCGAAGTTAATCTGATAACAGTTAGTGAGGTCTTGGGTCACGGCAGACAGAAAGGCATTACTGAGATTTACCGTGGCGCAAAAGAAACAGGCAATTTATTGCGCAAGATTCGCCTGGAGATTGCAGTTAATGAAAATTTTGTCGAACCTACTATTAGCGCAATCACCAGAGGCGCAAAGACCGGGGAAACCGGGGACGGAAAGATATTTGTAGTTGATTTAAAAGAGTGTGTCCGTATCCGCACGGAAGAGCGTGGCGGCGTAGCCATCGGTTAAATTCAGTCTTGCCCTTCAAAGCTTTAGCAAAGGAGGGTTACCAAAAAAGGCGCATATTTACTTATAATAAGTAGAAGCGATAAAATTACGCACACCGTAATGTGCTGCTAAATAAAGTATCGAACAGGGGCGTTCAAGTAGACAGTGTTAACTGTTTAAGTGGGCGCCTTTTTTTATTTAACGAGGAGGATAAGATGGCTAAGAAAAAGACAAAAAAAATGCCTGAAGTAAGGATAAAAAATCCCCTGCTTAACGGGGCTTTTGATGAAAAGGCAGCCAGGGATGCAGTGAAAATGGTTAAGGAAAACAACATACAGATAATAGACCTGAAATTCAACGATCTGCCGGGTCTGTGGCAGCATTTTTCTATTCCCGCCGCAGAACTGACCGAGATGGATGACATTACCCGGTCCATATGGGTTGACGGCGTAGGCTTTGACGGTTCATCGATAAGAGGTTTTCAAAAAATTCAGGAATCGGACATGATAATGATGCCGGATCCCAAAACAGCGGTTGTGGATCCTGTTTGCGAAGCGCCGACGTTAAGTTTAATTTGCGATATTTATGATCCGATTACCCGCAAACCTTATACACGCGACCCGCGCTTCATTGCCAAAAAAGCCGAGAACTACCTTAAAACTTCCGGCATTGCGGATAAGATCTTTTTCGGCCCGGAAGCAGAATTTTTTCTCTTTAACAATATTCGCTTCGATCAGACAGAAAATACCGGCTATTACTTTATCGATTCCGACGAAGGCGACTGGAATACGGGCAGGGTCGAGAGCCCGAATTTAGGCTATAAGATACGTTTTAAGGAAGGATATTTTCCCGTCCCGCCGCACGACTCCCTGCAGGATTTAAGAACAGAGATAATCCTAAAGATGATTAAGGCGGGGATAAATGTTGAGGTACATCATCACGAAGTCGCGACTGCCGGGCAGTGTGAAATAGATATGAAATTTGATACCCTTATGAAAATGGCAGATAAGCTGTTGCTTTACAAGTACATCATCAAAAATATAGCCAAGAAACATAACATGGTAGCGACATTCATGCCAAAACCGCTGTTTGCGGATAATGGTTCGGGTATGCATTGTCACCAGAGCTTGTGGAAGGGCGGCAGTAACATTTTCTATGATAAAAAAGGATATGCCCTGTTAAGTCAGGCAGCCAAGTATTATATCGGAGGGCTACTTAAACATGCATCGAGCCTAATGGCCTTTTGTGCCCCCACCACCAATTCTTATAAGAGGCTTGTTCCGGGATATGAAGCACCGGTCAATCTTGTTTATTCGGCTAGGAACCGTTCTGCGGCCGTAAGAATACCCATGTATTCCGACAATCCAAAATCAAAAAGAATAGAATTTAGGCCGCCGGATCCGTCTTGCAATCCCTATATCGCTTTTAGTGCCATGCTTATGGCCGGCCTTGACGGGATAAAAAACAAAATAAATCCGGGAGAACCTTTTGATAAAGACCTCTTTGAATTGGAGGAAGAAGAGCTGAAGAATATACC
>JBDRLY010000092.1:0-6701 GCA_043812735.1 Candidatus Omnitrophota bacterium
GTGAAGGTGAAATCGCGCACCAGTATTGCGGGAACTAACGTGGCGCCGACGTCGGAATTCGGGTCGCCTATAAGTTTGCGTTCTTTTGAAATCATTGCGGCGCGATTAAGCGCCCCGAGGATACTCTCCGTAAACCGTAGGTTCCCAAGGGCGCATTTAATTTTTCCCTGTCGAATTAAAAACGTCCCATCCCTTGTAAGCCCGGTCATCAGCGCCTCGCGCGGGTTAAGAAATCCGTTAACGTAGTGAAAGCGCGATATAAGTATTCCCTTTTTTAAGGAAGATATCATTTCATCTAGGGTAGCGTCCCCCGCTGCCATGGCTAAATTCATCGGCAGGGGGCCGTCTGTTGAATCAGGCGTTAGCGCATGGCCGGTTGACGGCTTTTTGTAAATAGAGCCGTATTCCGTATCGTACACAAGTCCTTTAGCTATGCCGCGCTCGATTAGTGTGACTTTTTGCCTCGGCATGCCCTCAAAATCAAAAGGCATAGCGAGCCCGTTTTCGTCCAAACCGTCGTCATATATGGTTATATTATCCTGCATGATTTTCTGCTCAATTCTGCCGGATAGAAAACTTGTGTGCTCGGCAAAAGACTTTGCCCCGAAGCCTATATAGCCCAGCCAGTCGATTATTTCCGCTACTGCCTCAGGCTCCAGGATACAGTCGTATTTGCCGGGTTCTATTTCTTTCTGGCGGTTATTTAACTTCGCTTTTTCACAGGCAAAACTGGTCAAATTTCTCAGGTCAAAGCTCGTTATATCTCTTGAGAGGGCGCTTGCAAAACCGACCTGCGCGTCTTTTTGCGCAATTAATTTGAGCGATGCGATGCTGAACGGCTGATACAGAAATTTCCCGTCAGAACCCAATACGGCCATTTCCTCGGTGCCGGTGAGTATTGTCCCTGACGGCTCAAAACCGGCGCTTTTTATGTTTTTAAATATTTCCTGCATAAGCGCCCGCCTGTTGTTTATCGCAAAATCCGCCGTATACGGAAAATAGGTTTTGATTTCCTTTATTTTTATATCTTTTAATTTGGGAAGAACCGCTTTTTGCGGCGTTTTCGGGGAAAACCGCGCTATACTTGCTGCGCCCTCGAGGGTACGCTGCAGTTCGTTTTTTCCAAGCGAATTTGTAGATGCCACTCCGGTGCGGCCACTGTCTATGACCTTTATATAAATGGTTATATCATCGTCTTCAAGGTTTTGAGTAATTCTTGAGTTGGCGAATTTACTTACACAATGGTGGTAGCGCGAAAACGAGACCGCCAGCGCATCTCCTTTTTTTGATTTGGCTATAGGCGTTAAGGCGTTTATTATTTTTTCTTTCTCTAACATTTTAATTACTTAACGCAGATTCTCGCAACTCCAACGCAGATTAGGCAGATAAATCTGCGACTATCTGCGTGCCTGCCTTGTCGGCAGACAAGCAATTTGCATTTGTCTGCGTTCAATATCTATTACCTTTTTCTTCCCACTCGGACTTTCTCAAAGCGCGCAGGCGATGTCCCGTGCCCCACGTGCATAAGCTGCATCGGTTCACCTTTGGCGCAGTTGGGAATGCCGTAAAGTTTCCAATAGTCTTTATTTGCGATGCCGCTTAAACTCGACCAGAACCGCGGCGTTATGCCGGCATAAAGCGGGTTTTTGTAAACCTCGGTTATTTTCCCTTTTTTAATCTGCCACGCAATTTCGCATCCGAATTGGAAATTCAATCTTTTATCATCGATAGACCAGCTTTTGTTGGTTGACATAAAGATGCCGTTTTTCGTATCCGATATTAATTCCTCCAGGGTAGTATCGCCGGGCAGTAAATTTATATTGGTCATTCTTATTATCGGAGTCATGCACCATGAACCGCAGCGCATTGCGCCGCCGGATGCCCTGTTTATCTTTGCGGCGGTTTCTCTTGAAGATAGGTATCCGACAAAAAGGCCGTTTTTGATAATATCAACACGTTGCGCCTTTGTACCTTCGTCATCATAGCCGAATGTGCCTAATCCGCCGGGTGCCGTTGCATCGGCAACTATATTTACAAGCTTTGAACCGTAGCGGAACTTATTCAATTTATCTGGCGTAAGGAAACTTGTTCCCGCAAAACTTTCCTCTTCGCCAAGTGCGCGGTCAAGTTCAACCGGATGCCCGCAGGATTCGTGTATTTGCAAAGCCATTTGCGAACCGTCCAAAATAAGCGTCGTCTCCCCGTAAGGCAATTCTTTTGCGCGCAATAGCGTAACCGCTTCCTTGCGTACGCGCCCTGCCTCGCCCGCTAAATCAAGCGATTTTACATATTCGTAGCCTGCTTGAGATAGCTGGTTATGATGCGAGGTGGGGTATGAACGTTTTTGGAATTCATTGGCCAGTACGGCCGTTGCCTCAATATATCCGCCGCTCTCAATAATTTCCTGCTCGATGCGTGAGCCCTCCGTATTAAAGAATAATTTTTTGGTTTTGTAAAAATCCAGTTCTGATTTGGCGGTTTTTATGCTTGGGTGCTCTTTTAGGGTTTGGCATGCCCACATGAGATAATCCAGTTTTTTATCAAGAGGCACTTCGAACGGGTCTATTTCGCAGGGCGTTTTGTGTTTATCTACAACCGGCGCCTGCGCAGGGAAAATTATTTTCTTTTTATTGATAGAGCCGGATGATTTTGCAAGTTCGAGCGCCTTTGCGGCAGTTTTCTTTATTGCCTCGGGAGTAAATTTCGGGGATGACGCAAAGCCCCAGCTGCCGCCAGAGAGGACCCGTATGCCGTAGCCGGCATCATGGGATTTTGATATCGCGTCAATGGCAAGGTTTTTTACCGCAATGGATTCATGGAGTATATCCGTTGCGCGCAGGTCGGCGTATTGGGCGTGTTTTTTTAGATAATTTATTATTTCGAGAAAAACAGTTTCTTGCATTTTTCTTCCGGCGGATGTAATATATCATAAACCCAAATTTTGCGACAGCAAAATTTGCCCTCCCGCGAAATCTAAAAGATTTCTGGGACTTAATCCCTGAAATCGCCTTGCGATTTCTAGGGGCGAAGGGGTTGCTCGACAAAATACAACGAGGATTTTGTCGGCTTTGCAAGGTAATCCTGGATTTTTCTTGTCTGCGAAACGGACAGACGCAATTTTATGCAGGCGCAAAATTTGGGATAACTCGCGAAACAGACCAAATTCTCTTCGAATTTGGTCTCGCGACCCCTCGTTACACTCGGGGCGGATTTTTCTTCGCCCGCCAGTAGCGGGCAGGCAAAATCCGGGATAATATGCCAAACATAAAAGATATAAACGACAGCATCAATAGATGCTTCCTTCGCCTGGAACCCCAGGAGGCAAAAAAATTATTTCAAGATGCCGATGACCTTTCCCGCCAGAGAGACCTCGTTATTTATAACGAAAAAAACGAAGCCCGCCTGATAAGCACTGCAGCTAGGCCGTGGGTAGCTTCGCTTGAGCAGGCGAGGTTTTTCCACGGCATATGCCTTGAGTTAAAAGAGGCCCTTGGAAAATTATTGGCGATATACTGGGAAAGCGATGCTGCTAAAAAGATAATTCCGCTTTCCGAAAAAGAAAAAAACTGGTTCCATCTTGCGCGCAAGAGAGGTTTTTTATCCCCGCAAACCATATTCGAGCGCCTTGACGCAAATGTAACATTTGACGGGCCCAACTGGAAGGAGAATTTCCGCTTTCTGGAGACAAATTCGGTAGGCGTAGGAGGCATCCACTATATCCCCGCCGCGTGCGAAATAAACAAAGAAATCTTTCTGCCTATGCTTAGAAAGAAAATAAAAAACGCAACCTTCCTAATGCAGCCGGATATACAGGATTTGCTTCTCGATACCATACTGGCGCACGCAAAGGCTATTGGAAGGCCCCGCCCTAGCATTGTTTTTATTGAGGACCAGTCAGGGCCGCCCGGGGGAACGTGCGAGTACGAATTTGTAGCGGCGCATTTTAAAGAAAAGGGCATTAAGGCATACCTGGCAGACCCCAGGGAATTATATTTAAAGGGGGATGAAATTTATTTTAAGGATGAACGTGTAGATATTTTATACCGCGACTGCGAAATAGACGAATTGGTGCAAATTGAGCACAGTGAGAAAATACCGCTTCCGGCGCTCAAACACGCGTTTGTCCGCAATCAAGTAGTGTCTTCCTTTGCGGGGGAGTTTGACCATAAAAGCGCGCTTGAAATTTTTACGGATGCACGCTTTAAAAAATACTTTAGTGCAGCGCAACATGCAGTTTTTAAAAAATATATTCCCTGGACCCGCCTTATCTGGGAACGCAAGACCCTGGGCCCGAAACAAAGGGTAGTAGACTTAATCAAGTATATCCGTAAGAATAAAAATACCCTGGTGATGAAGCCAAACCGCGAGTACGGCGGCAAAGACGTTACGCTTGGCAGGTTTGTCAGCAACGCTGCGTGGGATAAAATGCTTAAACGCGCGCTAAAGAACCCGCATAGCGTAGTAGCGCAGCAGCTTCTGAGGACCCCGAAAGAATTATTTCCGGTTTTTGAAAAAAATAAAGTAAAACTCGAAGATTTTTTTACGGTAAGCGCGTTCGTTGTTACAAAGAGAAAAATAGCTTTTTTATGCCGCTATTCCAAGGAAAGAGTAGTAAATGTTTCCCGCAAGGGCGGGCTTATCCCGGTGCACATGGTCAGTTAGACAGCCCGGTGTCCTCGAATAAAACGGCTTTTGCGTCCCCTGATTTCAATTGACAGTTCGGTATTTCTTTGGTAAGTTATAACCCTATTTATTGAGGAGGTGTGATGTGGAAAAGTTCAGTAAAATTTCGGAAAGCCAGATAACAAAAGCGATAATAAATGATTTCTGCGAAAAGATGAACCGCTTCGCAAAAACAGACGTGGTCATCGTGGGCGGGGGCCCTTCGGGCCTTGTGGCCGCGAGGGATTTGGCGAAAGACGGTATTGAGACGCTTATCATAGAATCAAACAATTACTTAGGCGGCGGTTTCTGGATAGGCGGATATTTAATGAATGGCGTGACGGTGCGCGCACCCGCGCAGGAGGTTTTTGATGAAATAGGCGTGCCGTATAAAGAGGTGGAAAAAGGGCTTTACATAACGGACGGCCCGAATGCGTGCGCAAAATTGATCTCAGCGGCATACGATGCCGGCGCAGTTGCCATAAACATGACAAAATTTGACGATGCCGTACTGCGCGAGAATAACAAGATCTCGGGAGTTGTAATAAACTGGATGCCCATAGATTTCCTACCGCGCGCCATCAGCTGCCTTGACCCTGTTTCCATAGAGTCAAAAATTGTAATAGATGCGACAGGGCATGATGCATCGGTTGTTAAATCTTTAGAGAGAAGAGGGATACTCAAAACAATGGGTTTTGGCGCTATGTGGGTGGAGAAATCGGAAGATCTGCTTGTCGCAAAAACATCCGAGGTTCATCCCGGGTTAATCGTGGCAGGCATGGCAGTATCTACGATGTTCGGCATACCGCGCATGGGCCCGACATTCGGAGGGATGCTTCTATCGGGCAAGAAAGCGGCAAAACTCGCAAAGGCAGCGCTGGAAAAAACATGGTCGCTGCCGGTTAAATAATAATGGAAAAGCTAACCGATACTCAGCTTATAAAGAGGATAAACGAGCTCAAGAAGAAAAAAAACGCGATACTCCTTGTGCACAATTATCAGCTTCCCGAAATTCAGGATATCGCAGATTTTACAGGCGATTCACTTGAGCTTTCTCGCAAGGCAGCAAAGACAAACGCAGATGTGATTATTTTCTGCGGCGTCCACTTTATGGCGGAAACCGCCGCCATCATATGCCCCGAAAAACTTGTTTTAATGCCGGATCCCAACGCAGGGTGCCCCATGGCAAACATGATTACCGCGGCAGGCCTGCGCGCATTAAAAAAAGAACACCCCAAAGCGACGGTTGTCGGTTATGTAAATACGCCCGCGGATGTAAAAGCAGAGTGCGATGTATGCTGTACATCAACAAATGCGGTTTGGATAACGGACTCATTAAAAGACGCGCCGGAAATAATATTTGTACCGGATAAATATTTGGCGACATACGTAGCATCCAAGACGCACAAAACGCTTATCCCCTGGAACGGTTATTGCCCGACCCATGTGAGGATTTTAACGCAGGACATATTGAAACAGAAAAAATTGCACCCCAAGGCGGAAGTTATGGTGCACCCGGAGTGCACGCCGGATGTTACCGCTTTAGCGGATGTAGTTTTATCTACAAGTAAAATGTGCGAGCACGCGAAGGTGACGAAGGCGAACGAATTAATCGTCGGTACGGAAATAGGCCTCCTGCACAGGCTCCACAAAGACAGCCCCAATAAAAAATTTTATCCCGCTTCGGATATGGCTACATGCCCGAATATGAAGAAAAACACCCTTGAAAAAGTCCTGGTATCGCTTGAGAATATGAAGCACGAAGTAAAAGTTCCCGGGGATATCCGCATAAAAGCGCGCAGAGCAATAGACAGAATGCTCGCCGCTACAGTTTAGTATCTGCCCTGCCCGACAATGAGAGAATCCATTCTTTACGAGAAACTATCCGACAAAAAAGTAAAATGCAATATTTGCAGGCACCGCTGTGTAATTGCTCCGGGTGAGCGCGGATATTGCCAAACCCGCCTGAATAAAAACGGCGCGCTCTATTCCTTAATATATAACCGCGTATCATCAATGCACGCAGACCCAATTGAGAA
>JBDRLY010000093.1:0-3390 GCA_043812735.1 Candidatus Omnitrophota bacterium
CTTATTGCAGCTATTTCCTTCTGAGCTTCCTTGAGGTTCTTTTCATCCCTTATCACCCCAAACTTCTCTTTAGCTATCTTCCAAAACTTATCATCCGCTGATTGTTTTTGTTTCCATACCCCTTTTATCGCTTCCGAAGCAGGAAGGATCTTCTCCTTCACCATTTTTGTCTCAAGCCCCTTAAGCTGCCTGCCAAGCATACAATCCTCCCCATATATAAGCGTCAGCAATGTTTCTATTTCTTCCTGTAACCATTTTGCATTGTGCCTTAGGCGCCCTTTGGTTTCTCTTTTTAACTCCTCAAAGTCCCCCTTTAATTCTTCAAGTGAACCTCTGGAAAATCCCAAAAATTCCACATACTCCCTTGTGGTAGCCCTCTTATACCCTTCTTCAATATTGCGCTGAACAGATCTGGCAGAGTCTATTAAATGATTTGTTAATCTTTTATCAGTTGAATTAAAAAGATATTTTCTCGCAAAATCTTTTACCAGGCAGATAATTCGCCCCGCCTGTTGCCAGGTAAGCAGCTGCTTATAACCTACAGGATTTTTTGGCTGATAGACCATAGTTTAATAGGGGTAAATAAGGGCTTATAAGGGTTTATAGGAGCGATGTCGTTTTCATTCTATTCCCTTTTTACTAATTGTCAATAAAAATTTGATATTTTATTAAATCATGCCTGGGTATTTCCAGATTTGACAAACAGGCAGTATTTAAATATAATAAAGTTATGAACGCTGAAATAATATGTATCGGCAATGAATTATTGTCCGGAAGGCTTATCAACACAAACGCCTCCTACTTTGCCGGCAAGCTCGCCGAAACGGGAATATCCTGCAAGTACCAGGTAACTGTGTGCGACGATGTAACCGAAATTGTGGATACCATAAAAAGGGCGCTTTGGCGCGCAGATTTGGTAATAACTACAGGCGGCCTTGGCCCTACGGTTGACGATTTAACGCTTTCCGCAATATCCAAAGCTGCAGATAGAAAGCTCATCCTTCACCCTGAAATCCTAAAGCGAATAAGAGCGCATTTCACCTCTAGAAAAAGTCGAATCCCGAATGAAGTAATTCAAAGAAGAAATTCATCGGGATCCCGAAGCAAAACCCGACCAGTAGCTGCATTCGGGATGGCTAAGGAAACCCCACAGCCGCTACGCCATCTGCCCGATGGGGTTCCGCGAAGCGCAAATACCCGCCAGGCATATTTACCCAAGGGCGCAAAAGAAATTAAAAACAAACTCGGTACAGCGCCCGGTTTTATCCTTACGCTTAATAAAAAAGAACTCGTTGCGTTCCCCGGCCCTCCCGTAGAGCTTAAACCCATGATGGAGGGTATAGTTTTGCCTTACCTTAGAAAGAAATATGGCAAGCAGGTAATCCTTACCAAAAAAATATCAACCACAGGGCTATGCGAAGCGGATGTAAACGCTAAAGTAAAAGATATTCTTTGCATAAGCGGCGATACGACGGTCGGCATATACGTCCATCCTGCTCAGGTGGACCTGGTTATAACAGCGAAAGCAAAAACTAAAGCCCAAGGACAAAAAAGAATTAAAAAAATAACCGGGCAAATCAGAAAAAACCTCGGAGACATAATTTTTTCCGAAAGTAGTGAAACACTGGAAGAAGTTATCGGTAAAGCTCTTTTTAAGAAACATAAAACACTATCCACAGCCGAGTCTGCTACCGGCGGCCTTATATCCGATAAAATAACAAATGCACCCGGCAGCTCTAAATATTTCATGCTTGGAATTACCGCGTACTCTAACGAAGCCAAAACCCGCGAACTCGGCGTTCCGCCCGAAATAATTAAAAAATACGGCGCCGTTAGCGAACCTGTTGCAAAATTTATGGCACAGGGTATCCGGTATATTTCAAATACAGATTATGCGTTAAGCACAACGGGCATCTGCGGCCCTACGGGTGCAACAAAACAAAAACCAATAGGCACTTTTTATATTGCGTTGGCAAAAAAAGGCTCCAGGACAATATGCAGGAAGTTCCTGTTTTCCGGCACCAGGCGCATAATTAAAATCCGCGCCTGCCTCGCCGCGCTGGACTTATTACGTAAAGAATTATGAAAACGCAGATTTCAACAGATTACACGCAGATGGTCGCAAATTAAAAATATCTGCGTATATCTGCGTTTGATTTGCAAGAATCTGCGTTAAATAATGTTTATGACTGATACTATTCGTACCTTCATAGCAGTAGAACTTCCTGACGAACTGCACAAAGAACTCGCTACTCTCCAGGAAAAACTCAAAACCGCGCAAAGCGATACAGGCTGGGTAAAGCCGGAAAATATCCACATAACGCTTAAATTTCTAGGCTATGTCACGCCGGATAAAATCGAAGCAATTAAAAAATCCCTTGATGCGATTGCAAAAAATGAACAGCCGTTTGCCTTAAGTGTAAAGGATATCGGCGCATTTCCGAAGCTGTCTTATCCAAGGGTAATATGGGTAGGAATTGAGGAATCAAAAAATTTGAGCGCGCTTGCCGCAAAAATCGAAGACGCAATGGAAAAATTAGGTTTTAAAAAAGAAGAACGTCTCTTCGCACCTCACTTGACATTGGGCCGCGTTAAGTCCGCTCAAAATAAAGATAAGCTTGTTAGTTTATTAGAAAAGACAAAATTTGCGTCAGATATTGCAGTTAAGGCGAGTGAAATAATTCTATTTCAGAGTACGCTGACTAAAGGAGGTTCAATATACACGCCGCTTCATAAGGCAGGGTTTACTGCTTAGTTTCTACGGCTTCCTGGATTTTATGTTCTTCGTAAAGATTGTTGAAGTATTCATCCGGCGCCGGCATATCAAATAAAAGTGTATCTATCGCCTCGCCCATCCTCATCCTGAAACCGGCAATTACTGTTTCGTCGCGGTGATGGGTATGTTTTCCGGGTTCTTCAAATAACTCAAAGTGCTGGCTTTCATGCGCTACTGTTTCGCAATGTTCATACATCCATTCTTCCCAGTCCTGTGTATTAAATTTTTCTTCGCTCAATAAAGCCGCTAATTCAAGCAATCTTTTTTCATAATGATACAAATTCCATACTAGGCGGTTTGTGCCCATGTGCGCCATTCTTGGCTCTTCGCGGTAATAGTAACCTATAACAGGCTTAGGAACGCCTATTGTGCGCAGAAGCTCTTTATCTAAAGCCTCCGCAGCTTTAAGCGCTTTTTGAGGAATTCTTTTTAATATTTCCTTTATATCTTTTTCAGTGCCTTTCAAACCTGCTATTCTACCCTGTATTAAATAATCAGCTTCGCGGACTCTCTCGCTAAAGATGCTTGATACCCTCATATTCTTAAATATATCATCAAAGCCGCGGGTTACAATCTCTCTCGGCGCCTCATTCTTTAAGCGCCTCAACTCAGCA
>JBDRLY010000094.1:0-4204 GCA_043812735.1 Candidatus Omnitrophota bacterium
TGCAAGACGCTAAAGGAAGATGAAAAACTGCGTTTTGACTATCTTATGTGTCTTTCGGGAGTTGATTATAAGGAGTATTTTGAAGTGGTCTATCATCTTTATTCAATGGAGCGCGGCCGTAGGGCTGCCGTTAAGGTTAAACTAAGCCGCGAAAAACCGGAAGTAGATTCCGTTAGTTCGCTCTGGAAAAGCGCCAACTGGCACGAGCGGGAAGCATTTGACCTGCTCGGGATAAGGTTCAACAATCATCCCGATTTAAGAAGGATTTTGCTCCCGGAAGACTGGGGCGAAGGTTTCCCGTTAAGAAAGGACTATGAACATAAACCAGACCAATACGATTAAAAATTTAGATACGGAGGAAATGTATCTAAACATGGGACCACAGCACCCGAGCACGCACGGCGTGATGAGGCTCGGACTTAAAATTGAAGGCGAGGTTATCCTTTCGGCAACACCCGATATAGGCTATCTTCACCGCGGTATGGAAAAACTTGCAGAGGCGAGAACATACGTACAGAATGTCTGCCTGAGCGACAGGTGGGATTATCTTTCATCGGCGCTCAATGAATTTGCCTATTGTACCACTGTCGAGAAACTTCTTAAGGCGCAGGTGCCCGAAAGGGCGGATTACCTCCGCGTGATTACGGCGGAACTAAACAGGATAGCAAGCCACCTTGTGCTATTCGGCATCTACGCGATAGATATCGGAGCCGTTACGCCGCTGCTTTATGCTTTCAGGGAAAGGGAAATTATCACCGACCTCATGGAATCATTATCGGGCGGACGCCTGCTGTTAAACTATTTCAGGATTGGCGGCGTGAGTAGGGACATCCCTGAAAATTTTGTCGCAAAAACAAACGAATTTTTGGACTGGTTTGAAAAAAGGCTTCCGGAATACGACGACCTTCTTACTAATAACGTTATATTTTTAGATAGAACAAAAAATATCGGAGTATTGTCCGCGGAGGACGCAATTAATTACGGGATAAGCGGCCCGAGTCTAAGGGCTTCGGGTGTTAAATTCGACATCAGGAAAAACGAGGCATATTCGGTATATAACAAGTTTGATTTTGAAATACCAACCGGGAAAAACGGCGACTCCTGGGACAGATATTATATGCGTATGCTGGAAATGAAGGAAAGCGCGCGGATAATAAGGCAGGCGGTAAATTCCATCCCGGAAGGCGAAATAATCACAAAACTTCCCAAGGTAATAAAGCCGGAGCCGGGCGAGGTTTACAACAGGATAGAATCTTCTCGCGGCGAACTCGGGATATATCTGGTCAGCGACGGCTCGCAAAAACCTTACAGGCTGAAAATCAGAGGGCCGTCGTTTGTAAACCTTATGCTCCTGCCGCAGCTCCTTAAGGGTTGGAAGATAGCGGACGTGGTCGCAATACTCGGAAGCATAGACATAGTGCTTGGAGAAGCAGACAGATGATTGCCGGAATTGCGCTGAATTTAATATACGCGGTTTTAACGCTCGCCTTTATAACGGTAACCGTGTTGTTCTTAATCTGGCTTGAAAGAAAAATCAGCGCGCACATGCAGTCGCGGCTGGGACCTATGAGAGTCGGCGGATGGCATGGCTGGGCGCAGACTATAGCCGATGCGATTAAACTATTTTTAAAGGAAGACATTATACCGCTTAACGCGGATAAGCCGGTGCACCGGCTTGCTCCGCTGGTCGTGTTTATACCGGTCTTTATAGCCTTTGCAGTCGTGCCTATCGGCGCGAATATGATAATAGCGGACCTCAACACCGGCGCGCTTTTTATATTTTCAATATGCTCAATCCCGGCGCTTGGCATAATCATGGCCGGCTGGAGTTCAAACAATAAATATACCCTTATGGGCGCTATAAGGGCGGCCGCGCAAATGATAAGTTATGAAATACCTATGATTCTTTCTGTTCTCGGCGTTATTATGCTTACCGGCAGCCTTAAAATGTCTGATATCGTCAACGCGCAGTCAAAAACATGGTTTATTTTCGTTCAGCCGATTGGCTTTATAGTTTATCTTATAGCATCGCTTGCCGAAACTTTCCGGATACCGTTTGACCTGCCGGAGGCCGAATCCGAACTTGTTGCGGGCTACCATACGGAATATAGCGGGCTGAAATTCGCTTTTTTCTTCCTTGCTGAGTTTGCAAAGATGTTCCTGGTGGCTATGCTGGCTGTGACGTTTTTCCTGGGCGGCTGGCTTGGCCCTGTATTGCCCGGCCCGGTTTGGTTTTTGATAAAGACATACGCGATAATATTTTTGTTTATGTGGGCAAGGTGGACTCTGCCGCGGCTGCGGATTGACCGGCTAATGAATTTTGGCTGGAAAGTTTTAATACCGTTTGCATTCTTGAATATTCTTGTTACGGGATTAATCGGATAATATATGAAAAAGTATTTTGAAAATATCGCCGGCGCAATCGTAAGCCTTGTAAAGGGCTTTGCCGTAACGCTAAAGTTCCTTTTTATGAAACCCGTAACCGTACAGTACCCGGACGAAAAAATTGCTCTTTCACCGAGGTTCAGGGGGATGTTAAAGCTATTGAGGGACGAGAACGGGAATGAAATATGCGACGCCTGCGGGATTTGCTCGCTGGTGTGCCCGGTAAAAGTTATTTCCATCGAGGCGTTCAAGGACGAGTCGGGCAAAAGAAAGGCAAAGTCCTACAGCATAAACTTCGGCAGGTGTATGTTCTGCGGGTTGTGCGCAGAAAACTGCCCCAAAAATGCCTTGTGCATACAACCGAATATGAAACGGCATTTTTTACCAAAGAAGAACTTACATACACAAAAGACAGGATTTTGAAACAATGAAAATAGCATTTTACGTTCTATCGTTTATATCCATTGCCAGCGCCGTTATGGCTGTTACCCTGAAAAACATAATGAGGTCGGCTCTGTTTTTGTCTCTTTGCCTGGTAAGCACGGCGGGATTATTTATTCTGCTTAGCGCCGATTTTATAGCGACCGTGCAGATACTGGTTTATGCCGGCGGAATAATGGTGCTGATATTATTCGCAATTTTGCTTACGCAGAAAATAACGGGAGGGCTTCACCCGCAGGCAAACGAGCAGAAAACGGCGGCAATTATCACGGCGGCAACTGTGCTTGTAGTTGTCGGTTTAACGATTAAAAATACGGCGTTTACCGTTTTCACCCAGGAAACGCGCGCCGCCGGAACGACGGCATTGATAGGCAGGTTATTATTGACAAAATACATCCTTGCTTTTGAAGTTGCGTCAATTGTAATACTCGCGGCAATTGTGGCAACAATAGCGATTGCCCGCAAAGAAGATTGATATGATTGGATTAAAAGCGTATTTATTGGTTGGGCTTGTGATTTTTTTGGCGGGCCTTTACGGCGCAATCACAAGAAAAAATGCCATCGGCATACTTATGGGCGTTGAATTGATGCTTAATGCGGCAAACATAAATCTGGTAGCTTTTAGTTCGTTCCTGGATTCAGGCGGCATAAACGGCGAAATTTTTACGCTGTTCGTAATAATGCTCGCCGCCTGCGAAACGGCAGTCGGACTTGCGCTGATACTTGCGATATACAGGCACATAAAGACCGTTCAGGTGGAAAAGATGAATATACTAAAATGGTGATATTAATACTGCTTTTACCCTTGATTGCGTTTGCTTTGATTATCTTTGCCGGCAGGCGTCTGCCGGGCAAGGGCTCATATATAAGCATATTTGCTACAGCCGCATCGCTGGTTATATCCCTTATAGTTATAAAGGAAGGCAGGCACCAGGAACTGGTATATAACTGGTTTACCACCGGAACAATAACTCTCCAGTTAGGTTATGTGATTGACAGGCTAAGTTCGGTTATGCTTATTGTGGTGGCCGTAATAAGCCTTCTTGTGCAGATTTATTCAATCGGATATATGCGCGGGGACCCGCGGTATTCAAGGTATTACGCCTACCTTTCGCTTTTTACTTTCTCGATGCTCGGGATAGTCCTTTCAAATAACTTCCTGCAGATGTTCATTTTCTGGGAACTTGTCGGCGTCTGTTCTTATTTACTCATAGGTTTCTGGTTTGAGAAAAAAGCGGCTGCGGATGCGGGCAAAAAAGCGTTTATTACCACAAAAATAGGGGATTTCGGATTTTATGCCGGCATACTCCTTATTTTCTCGCTTACCGGTTCGCTTAACTTCAATGAAATAGCGGCCGCGCTTGCAAAGGGGCAGGTC
>JBDRLY010000095.1:0-16023 GCA_043812735.1 Candidatus Omnitrophota bacterium
TTGTTATAGCGCTTGTTAAAGTAGTCTTACCATGGTCTACGTGGCCTATGGTGCCGATGTTAACATGCGGTTTAGTTCTCTCAAATTTTTCTTTTGCCATATTTACCTCCATAAAAAGTCACGAAACTCTTCTTAGCAGAGCCCATGACCGGGATCGAACCGGTGACCCCGTCCTTACCAAGGACGTGCTCTACCAACTGAGCTACATGGGCAAAAAACACTCCTCTGGTGCACTACGCCCATGGGGAATAGTCGTGAAACCAGCTTCCAAAACCATTAGAGGCTTAGAGACAAGTAAACAAGTATTTTATCGTATTATGTAAACTTGTCAATGTTTTTTTCAAAAAATTTTATTTTTGTGCCGAAGGCAAGGATTTAGGCCGGTTTTACTATCGGTGGGAGTGCCCCTTCTCTTCCACGAACATCAGCGGAAATATTATATCAGACATGCAGCAAGGTATCATTACGGCTAAAATCATGTAAATAAAAACCATGCCTATTCTACTAAACCAATCGGTTAATCCGAAACTGACCAGATACAAAATAGATGCCATAGAACTTATCCATACATGCGCCGCATGTGAGAACATCGTGCTTTGTACTTTCTGCGGCACAAGAAAGCCGACTACTAAGCCCATTAGCACAAAAGGCACGACTATCTGCGGATGCTGGATTATGCAAATATGCAGCTGCATGTGAACGCCCAAAAGATACCCGGCTGCGTAGGGAATGAGTATATCGCTTAAGCCGCATATGCCAATTGCGCCGATACTTCCGATAAGAGCTGCCCTTAGAACTCTTTTATCGTGTCTGTAAAACATTGCCGTAGTAGCGACTGCCGAAAAAAACATATGCAGCGGATGAAATACATGAAATAAATTAACGGAAGCGCCGATAATAGAAACAAAAATAATTCCCGTGGCTACGCTAAACGCGGTATAGGGAAAGTGTACTTTTAATTCTGCTATTATGTGGCTAGATTTACTGCGGTTCATTGTGCCGCTCATTATATTCGGGAATTATGGAGCGGGAGACGGGTATCGAACGTCGTGTCGCTTCACCTTGCCCCTTCGGGGCGCGGCTCGCTCACTCCTTTAATGGGAACCAAGGTTCCCCTTAATATTCCTCTCTCACGCATGCGTCGCTTCGCTCCTCTGCGGGACCCCGCCGATACGAAAAATTACAGGCGGGGCTCAAAGCATGGGGGACAATCTCCCCCATTTCCCCTTTGCTTCGATCCCAATATACCGCTCATCCTGCTTTTAACTTAAAACTTACGACTTACAACTTAAAACTGCTTTTATGGAGCGGGAGACGGGTATCGAACCCGCGTAGCTAGCTTGGAAGGCTAGTGCTCTACCACTGAGCTACTCCCGCCTAAAAACAGTGGTGGGCAGGGAAGGATTTGAACCTCCGTAGGCTAAGCCGGCAGATTTACAGTCTGCTGCCATTTCCACTCGGCCACCTGCCCGCTATTTTAATAACTGGAATATAAGCACTGTTGATAATACACCTAAAAGAGCACCGGCTACTACTTCCCAAACGGTATGAATGTGCCTTATAATTCTACTCTGCGCAACCATTAGCGCAAGGAAAAAAACTAAAAATATTACAAGCGTATTTTTTGTTACAAATACTATCATGGCCCATATCGCAAACGAAAGCGCCGCATGCCCCGACGGCATGCCCCCTCTCATCGGCGTTCCTTTATGGAAAAAAACTTTTCCGACGACAACCAGGGCCATCACTATTACAATATTAATCGCGGTTATATGCCACGGCGATTCTACTATCCTCCTTATGCCCACGTCAAACTGTTTTTCAAATACCGGCTTTATAAATAAAAGGTATCCGACAATAAGCGCATTTATCGAAGCGATCAATACGGCCCCTGCGCATATATCCTTTATTATGCGCACCATCTGATTATATTTGTCTGTAAATAAATCAAGTGTCATTTCAAGCGCGGTATTGACCATTTCAGAGAGTAATACAAATGCAACTGTCATGCCTAACACAAGAATTTCCGTCTTGGTAAACCCGAGCAAAATGCCTGACACGAAAACTGCCATCCCGAACAAAAAGTGAAAACGCATATTTTTCTGTGTACGTAATACATAGATGAAGCCCTCAATGGCGTCGTTAAAACTTTCAATCAGCGAACGTCTTTGCATCGCAAAAGCATCCTTTCCTGAATTTTTTCCATCTGCGCTTTTTGTTTTAGATTTTTATGGTCATATCCCAGAAGATGCAGTATTCCGTGAATTAGATACAGCGACAGCTCGTCTAATATTGTGTTATTGAATTTTTTTGCCTGGGTAACTGCCGCATCAAAACAGATTGCGATATCGCCTGTGTCAAATGCCAAAACATCCGTAGGGCCTTTCTTATGAAGAAATTTTTTATTGAGCGCCCGGATTTCCGCCGCATTACTTATGCGGATATCGAGCGCCTTGCCTTTTCTGCCAAGAATCTTAAGCAGTATACTTGCGCGCTTTTTAAGAAGCGTTTCGTATTTCCTGTAAGCCGGTTTTTTAGAGCTTATTTTTATCCTGCCTTGCATAAATACAAAATACCGGAGACGTTTTTCAGTACCTTATGCGGGTGCGCTTTAAGCAACTCTTTTTTTGTGCTTGAACCGCTCAAAACGGCAATTGATTTTACTTTTGCGTTATTGCCTGCCTGCATATCTATCGCCATATCGCCGACATAAAGGGTATCCTTGGGGGAAGCTTTAAACTTGTGCATTATACTTAAAATTATTTCGGGATTGGGTTTTCCGTGCTTTAACTTATCGGCGCACAAAACATAATCAAAATATTTGCTCATTTTAAGGCGGCGCAGAATTATTTTTGTAAACTTCGTAGGCCTGTTGCTTGCAATCGCAAGCGTTGCGCCGTTTTGCTTGATGCAGCGCAGGAGTTTTCTTGCGCCGGGTAAAACCTTAACGCCGCGCAATAATGCCTTTTTGTGATGCTCCCTGTAAATCAATAGCGCCTTTGCTAAATGTTTCCTGTCGATAAAAGGCGCAAGCAAATTTGCATCGCCCCAGCCTACGGCACGCTTAATTGTCGGCGCGCCTTTCTTAGGATAGCCGAGCGCGCGCATTGTATAATTGAAGCTGCGCACAATAGGTTTATATGCATCGACGAGGGTGCCGTCTAAGTCAAAAATAATCAGTGCTGGTTTCATGTTGTTAGATATTACCATAAAGGCTTGCCGAAGGCAATGTGCTTTTGCTTCGGGCAATTGAGCGACGGCGAATCTGCACCGCAGCCCGTACCGAAACCTCGGTACGGGCGAGGAGCGCGTGCCTGCCAGTAAGGCAGGCACGCCGGAGCCAATTGCCCGAAACGACAGATAAGTATCGATTGTCAACCTTAACTAATATTTAGGTTGACAATACGTGCCCTCCTTTATATCCTTTATGTAATGGGAAACATATTGGATTTATTCTTACGCGCAAACTCATTGCGCGAGAAACACCATAAAAATAAAGTCTCGCTTTGCGCAATAGTCAACGCGAAATCAGGGTTATGCGCGCAGGATTGCAAATTCTGCAGCCAATCACTGTATCATAAAACAAACATCCGCCGCTATCCCCTCTTATCTGCCGAAGAAATTCTCAAATACGCAAAACAGGCCTCAAGGATACATGCTACATGCTTCGGCATAGTAACAAGCGGCAAATCAACTGATAGCGCAAAAGAACTGGATACAATTTGCCGCGCATTAAAATTGATAAAGAAAAACCTGCCCCGCCTGAAGCGTTCCGCCTCGCTGGGCATGCTTGGCAGTAGCGAATTACTTGCTTTAAAAAAAGCTGGTTTAGAGCGTTACCATCATAACCTTGAGACATCGGAACGTTTTTTTCCGAAAATATGCACCACGCACACACACGATAAGCGGCTCGCTACGATACGCAGCGCTAAAGCGCTCGGCCTGGAAGTTTGCTCCGGCGGCATATTCGGCATGGGAGAAACCGTAAATGACAGGGTTTCCTTGGCAAAAACCCTAAAACGATTTGATGTAGATTCCATTCCGTTAAATTTCCTGAATCCGATAAAGGGCACAACGCTCGCTAATAAAAAACCTATGCCCCCTCTTGAAATATTAAAAACAATAGCGCTTTTCAGAATTAACCTGCCCAAAGCCGATATAAAAGTATGCGGCGGAAGAAATATGAATTTGCGAATGCTGCAAAGCATGATATTTTTCGCGGGCGCAAACGGCATGATGATAGGAAACTACCTTACAACTGCCGGCAATGACCCGAGGTTGGACCTTCAAATGATAAAGGATTTAGGGCTAAAAATAAGAAACGCAGATGGTCGCAGATTGCACGCGGATTACCGCAGATAAAGATACATCTGCATAAATCTGCATTAGATTTGCGTAGATCTGCGTTAAGAGATAGTAAGCATGAAATACGCAATACCACAAAACCTTTGCAGAAAAATGCGTGAGGCAAAAAGCCCCGTGGGTCCTGAAATAGTACTTGAAGGCAGGCACCTCGTAAATTTTTCATCAAATGACTACCTTGGCCTCTCAAACCATATTAAATTAAAACAGGCCGCAAAACGCGCAATCGACAAATACGGCGCCGGCAGCCCTGCGTCCCGCTTAATCTGTGGAAACAATACGCTCTATGGGGCGCTTGAAGGAAAACTTGCGCGATTTAAAAAAACTCAAGCCGCCCTGGTATTCACAAGCGGTTATACTGCAAATTTAGGGATAATATCCGCGCTTGCTTCAAGAAACGCCGCCGTTTTCTCAGACAAGCTAAACCATGCAAGCATAGTTGACGCAATAATTTTATCCCGCGCGGAAATAATAAGGTATCCCCATAAAAACACCGCGCTACTAGAGGAAACACTTGCGAAAGACAAACACAATACCCGCTTAATAGTCACGGATACCGTTTTCAGCATGGACGGAGATATTGCGCCGCTTGCGCAAATTGCGGGGCTTGCAAAAAAATATAACGCAATGCTCATGGTTGATGAAGCGCACGCTACAGGGGTTTTAGGTAAAACCGGCGCCGGTTGCGTTGAACACTTCGGGCTCAAAAACGGCGTTCATCTGCAGATGGGGACTTTAAGTAAAGCATTTGGTTGCCTGGGCGGTTTTGTATGCGCAAGCGAAGAAATAATCGAGTACCTAATAAATAAGGCGCGTTCTCTCATCTACACAACTGCCCTGCCTCCCAGCGTTTTGGCTTCAAACATCGCCGCGCTGGAAATAATTCAAACTCAAGCTGAGCTTCGCCAAAAACTCTGGGAAAATGTTAAATATTTTAAAGAAGGCCTCCTGCGCTATGGCTTTAACACAATGCAAAGCGCAACGCCGATAATCCCTGTACTTTTAAAAGATAACAGTTTGACAATGAAATTCAGCGGCGCTCTGCGCGATGAAGGAATTTTTGCAGTCGGCATACGGCCGCCGACAGTGCCTCCCGGCGAAGCGCGAATTCGCCTAACAGTTACTGCTGCGCATAAAAAAGCGCATCTCGATAAGGCGCTCGATGCATTTGCAAAAATCGGCAAAAAATATGGCGTCATTTAATAGCTATATAAATTGTTTGGGAATTGAGCGACGGCGAATCTGCGCCGCAGCGAGTCTCGAGGTTTCGGGACGAGCGAGGAGCGCACGCCGGAGCCAATACTCAAACAATTTATGACGATATGAATTACAAAACGATAATCGCGAATAACTTTTCGAAAGCGGCAAAAACATACGACGAATACGCCGTATTCCAGAACAATCTCGCGCAAACGCTAAAACAAAAAATTCTAAACTCACGCTGCGCGGCAGATACGGTGCTCGATATCGGCACCGGCACAGGCACACTTGCCCTTGAATTGGCAAAAATATTTCCGAAAGCCGCTATTCACGGCTGCGATATAGCCGACGGCATGCTTGATGTCGCAAGAAAAAAATCGGCAGCCATTGACAATTTCGTATGCGTACGCGCCGACGCAGAACACCTGCCTTACAAAAATAATGTATTCTCCATAGTGGCTTCCAGCGCGGCGCTGCACTGGGCTAGCAGCTTACCCGCTGCTATTTTAGAATTAACGCGGGTATTGGCGGCGGGCGGCCGTTTATTTGCGACATTTATGGTGCGCGGGACACTCTTTGAACTACATGACTCGCTAAACACCAATCCTTTTCTTCCGGAAAAAAAGCAATTGCTCGGCATAATCGAGAATTGTGGCTTATGCAAAATTGAATCTTTCCAAATCGAAGAAAAAATATATTATAAAAGCCCCCGGGAGTTGCTTTTGTCGCTTAAGCGCACCGGAACAAATTATTCTCGCGGCGCTGCGGCTAAGAAAACTTTATCGCGGGCGCTTGATGTTTACAAGAAAAAATATGCCGGCAATAGCGGGATTCCGGCTACCTTTAAAGCATTGTTAATTAAGGCAGAGAATGAAAACTAAAGGTTTATTTATAACAGGCACCGACACGGGCGTAGGTAAAACTACAACTGCGGCATTAATCGCGCGCATGCTTAAGGCCAGCGGCATCAACGTAGGCGTGATGAAACCGCTACAATGCGCCGGAAACGACGCAAAAACACTCATGAAAGCTGCCGGCATCAAAGATGATATATCACTGGTCTGTCCCTATTATTTTAAAGCGCCGGTTGCGCCCGGCGCAGCTGCCGTTTTGGAGAAAAAGAAAATATCGAAACATAAAATAATGCGTGCCTATAAAAAGTTATCCGGGCGCCATTCATTTATGATTGTCGAAGGCGCCGGCGGATTACTTGTCCCGCTTGCAAAAAATTATCTTCTTGTCGATTTGATTAAAGATATGGGCTTGCCCTTGCTCATAGTTGCGCGGCCTAACCTCGGCACCATAAACCATACACTTCTTACGGTAGAATGTGCCAAGAAACGCAATATCAAAATATTCGGCATAGTAATTAACTACTCTAAAAACTTCAAAATGCACCCTGCTGAAAAAAACACACCCCGCATTATAAAAGAACTGTCGGGGCTGCCTCTTTGGAAAATCCCGAATGTTGCTCACGATCGGGCAATTCTTCGGGATCCCGAAGAATAACCAGACTGGAGGCTATATTCGGGATGCGCGATTACGTAAAGCTCGATAAAAAATACGTCTGGCACCCTTTCACACAGATGAAACAATGGCTCGGCGAGCCACAGATAATTATTAAACGCGGCAAGGGCGCCTATATACAGGATACGCGGGGCAACTGGTATCTGGACGGTGTTTCCTCGCTATGGGTAAATGTTCACGGCCACCGCAAAAAATATATCGATGGCGCGATAAAATCGCAGATAAATAGAATCTCCCACTCCACCCTTCTGGGACTCGGAAATAGGCCTTCGATAGAGCTTGCGGAAAAATTAATCAAAATTTCCCCCAGGGGACTCGGCAAAGTATTTTATTCCGACAGCGGCTCAACCGCAGTTGAAATCGGCTTAAAAATCGCGTTTCAGTACTGGCAAAACATCGGCAAAAAGAAAAAAACAAAATTCGCATCATTGGTCAATGCCTATCACGGCGACACAATAGGTTCGGTAAGCGTAGGGGGCATAGATTTATTCCATAAAATTTACAAACCACTTTTATTCAAATCCATCAAAGTAAACAGCCCCTATTGCCATCGGTGCGTATATAAGAAAACCTATGCCGAAGGTAGCAATACAGAGGAGAGAATCTTCGGCATGCCGAAGAGCGGCCAGACTAAAAACAACATTCGGCATCCCCAATGCAATTTTGACTGCATCAAGGAATTGCGTAATATGCTGAGTAAACATCACGGTGAAATCGCTGCTTTAATCGTAGAACCGCTTGTACAGGCAGCGGCGGGAATAATCATCTGGCCCCGAGGCTATTTAAAAGCCGCATCCAAATTGTGCAAAAAATACAATGTGTTATTAATTGCCGATGAGGTTGCTAGCGGGTTTGGCCGCACGGGAAAAATGTTCGCCTGCCAACACGAAAATGTAACGCCGGACATAATGACCCTGGCTAAGGGAATAACAGGCGGGTACCTGCCTCTGGCTGCCACCCTAACCACAAACGCCATTTACAATGCGTTTCTGGGCGATTATTCTAAGAAGAAGACATTCTTCCACGGCCATACCTATACGGGAAACCCGCTCGCGGCGGCAGCGGCGCTCGCAAATATCAAATTGTTCGAAAAAGAAAAAACGATTAGGCGCCTCGCGCCGAAAATAGAATTTCTAAAAAGCGGCCTTTTGAAATTCCGCGGGCTTTCTCATGTAGGCGATATCCGCCAGATAGGCCTGATGGTAGGTATAGAGCTTGTAAAGGATAGGAAAACCAAAAAACCTTATTCCTGGAACGATAAAATAGGAATTAAGGTAATAAAACAGACAAGAAAATACGGCGTAATACTAAGGCCCCTGGGAAACGTAATTGTTTTGATGCCGCCTTTGAGCGTTACAATAGGCGAATTGAAAAAACTTCTTGATGTTACTTACAAGAGTATTGCTTCAGCGACTTCACAAGGCCAGAAGGATCGCCTGAACTGAAAAAATAGCTTGCCGTTACTAAAACATTCGCGCCGGCATCAAGTACTAATTTTGAGGTTTCTGCGTTTATCCCGCCGTCTACCCCTATATCTTTTTTGAATATTTCCCTTAACGCCTTTATCTTCGGCAAAATAGACGGCATAAATTTCTGCCCCGCAAAGCCCGGGTTAACAGACATGATCAATACCATATCCAGATCATCCAATACATCCTGGATGCATAAAGGCGTATCCGGATTCAGCGCAACCGCCGCTTTCGCGCCTAACGATTTTATTTTTTGTAAATCGCGCTGCATCTTGGATGCACCAATATTCTTTACTACCTTGGGAAATTTTCCCATACCCGAAGACTCTGGCAAGAGCTCCCCGTAGCATTCGGCATGCACGGTTATTATATCCGAGCCTGCCTTTACATAATCCTCTATGAACACGCCCGGGCTCTCTATCATAAGGTGCGCCTCCAATAAAATCTTGGTGTGCGGCCTTATCGCTTTTATTATAACCGGGCCTATCGTCAAATTCGGCGCAAAGTGCCCGTCCATTACGTCGATATGAACCATATCCGCGCCGGCGCGCTGGCATTTTTGCATTTCCCCGCCCAAATTCGCAAAATCGCACGAGAGGATACTCGGCGCAACCTTTATGGGCACACTCATTTTTACCTCCTGGGTGATTTATCTGCCAAACTGGGCCTTGCCGAAATAAATCCTGCCTGTCCTTGGATCGTTATACACCGACCAGTTAAGTTTCCCTTCGGTGCCGTCGGAATCTATATCATGCACGGTGATAGTAAACAGTGTCTCGGTGCCTGGCTTGGGGTTAAACCTGGGCATTTCCTTAAACGGAATTTTTACTTCGATTATATAGCCGGTGGCGTCTCTCCTTACGATATACTCGGTTTCTTTCGGCTGGGCCTTCACCGGGCCCCATGCCCAGACGCTACCCTCGGCCGAAGCCTTGGTCGGCGAGATGCCCCACTGGAAATCGCTGGGATTACCGTCAAAGTAGAAACTATTTTTATCCGTATCAAAGAAAATCTCCACGCCGTCGTTCTTGTATATTTCCATACCTTTTGCCTTTGCCACGATATCATTATCAGTAATCTTTCCGAAAATGTATAAATAGCTGTCGGTATAGCCGATATAAAACTTGGCGCTGCCGTCATTTTCGTCGTCAAAAAATCCCAGGCCCACTTCGACATTCTCATTTTTTCGCGTGGTTAACACTATGGGCTTAAGCCCGCGGCACTCTGCGGGGTTACCGTCGATAACTGCTTCTGTTTTTAGTTTCGGTATTACAATAGATGCGCGAGGATTGCCGCTCAACGGATTGGGCGTATTAATTGCAACCTGCGCCCCGTCTTTAAAACTGATTAATTTAAAAGCGCTTTTGATATAATCACTCTGTGAGGTAAGTTTCCAGATAAGCCCCGTACGGTAGTTTTCTATCATTAAAAGTTCCATGCCCTTATCGATGCCTATGCAAAAACTGCACCACCAGTCTTTGTCTATATTAAACGCATCTGTAAAACCGTATTTTCCCCAGAGCCGCGTCTTATAATTCGAGTAAAAATTCTTCAGCGCGCGCATGGCAAGTTCCGGCTCAAGCGGCAGCGCCGAAACCACGATATAAGGCGCGATTGTACCGTCATTAATTCCGTCGCCGGGCTGGGCGCCGTAGTTTTTGTATCCGTTCGGCCCCATGGAAGCGGACAATCCCCATGAATCTTCGCCGTAACTCTTGTATTTAGACTTACGCGATATGCAGTAAGCCCTGTTGGCTAATACGGCCTTTTTGGCATTAGTCCAGTAATCCATATATTTGTCATGCTTATTCCTGAAATCCACAAAAGTGCAGGGCAGCGTATAGAGAAAAAGCGATCCGCCGCCGCAGTAAACCATTTCGCCGCCGTCAATTTTTGCAATACCGCGCCTGAAATAATCCCACGAGTCCGGGTCTATCGGGTGTGTCGGCGAGCCTATAGCAAGGATATATGCCATTATCGCTTCTGAAAAACAGCTTGCCCTGTGCTTAAAACCGCTCTCGGGCGTCCATTCCCACTTAAGGACATTGTCTTTTCCGCGGAACCAATCCCAGTCCGCCCGATCAACTGTTTCCCGGGCGATTTTTTCTACCTCCGTGCCTTTAAAATATTCCCCGGCAATAATTGCCCCGTAGAAAAGTATTGCCGAATCAATACTGCTAAGTTCGCTCTGCCAGACACGCTGGCCGTTTTCAAAACTTATAAAGTGATAGTAAAATCCTTTTACGTTGGGAATTGTGTCCCTGAAAGACTTAAGCATAACAAGCGCCCTGTCATAGCCGTCTTCTTTTTTTATCCAATGCCTCTCGATGCCTATCGGAATAGCTGCCAGCGCGAACCCTACGGAAGTGGGGCTTGCGGGCGAATTGTATTCCGTGGTATTCCTTACAAGGCCGTTATTCGGGTTATATTCATACCAGAAATAATTAAACGCTCTTTTCTCAACCATATCGAGAAAAGCATCATCGCTTTCTGCCTCTATAGAAAAACCGGAGAGCGGCATCACAATTACCAAACTACTGATGAGAATCAAAGCCCAACGTCGCATAACATTACCCCCTGATCAATTTTTTAACTATTTTCGCTATAGACAAGGCGCTTGTCAACCCCGGTGATTCAATTCCTATCAAATTTATAAAACCGGAAAAACCAAGTTTTGTTTCTTCCTTTATGATAAAGTCCCTGAACCCTTCGCCGGGCCCCTGCAGCTTTGCCCTTATGCCGGAACGCTCAGGCGATAGGTCGGATGGCTCCAAAAACGGCAAAAATTTCTTAACGGAATCATAAAAATCATCGCGCCTTGTTTCGTCAACTTTGTAATTTGCGTCGTTTCTGTCTATGTAATATGCGTTCGGCCCCAAACGCAGGCTGCTACCCATATCCAAAGTAGCATGAATACCCAATCCTGTCAACGTTGAGCGCGGAATCGGATACACAAGGCGGCTAATCAAGTTTGATTTTTTCGGCGCCACGCTAAAATAATCGCCTTTGCAATATCTTAACGGGTAGCCCTGTTTTTTTATGTCGATTCCGGCCATCTCCGCAATCCTGTCGGAATTCAACCCCGCAGAATTTATAACAACAGCGCAGCGCAGGCCGACAATTTCACCGCTTGCATCTTTAATTTTAATCTCATATCCGTCTTTACCGGAATTTACTATGCTGACTACCTCCGCTTTAAATACGAATTCTGCCCCTTTCTCTTTTGCGCTTCTATAGAGGTAATCCATAAACGAATGGGTATCTATAATACCTGACCTGGGTGAATAAATGGCGGCGGCGGCTTCAACATTAGGCTCAAGTACGGCGAGTTCTTTTTTTGTTATTATTTTAATATCGCATGCAGCGTTTCTTTTTGCCTTTTCATAGAGCGCCTCTAGCATAGGCACTTCCGATTCGTCAACTGCAACGATTACCTTACTTATTTTTCTGTGGGGTATTTTATTCTCCCGGCAGAGTTCGTACAAAAGACGATTGCCCTCTACGCAGGTAGCGGCTTTTAAGGAATGATTCTCGTAATAAATACCGGCATGGATTACTTCGCTGTTGCGGGAACTTGCTTCCTGGCCGAATGATTCATTCTGCTCAAAAATATATATGTTCTTTTCCCTGCTCGCAATCTCATTTGCAACCGCAAGCCCTATTACTCCGGCCCCTATAATACCTACGTCTATTCTTTCCATAACAAAAAGAGAGGCAGATTTGAAATAAAACCTGCCCCGATTAAAAGCTTTTGCTTTATGCTTACCTTATTTCGAATCTCTGCTCGTCTACTACTTGCTTCTTGTCCCAATCTATAATTGTTACCTTCCAGCTACCGCGCATCTGGGCTGCTTTTGTATTCTTAATGTAAATCGCAGTATGAGCGGCGGTTTTATTGCCTAAACTTGAGGTGAACCTTTTTGAAGCGTATACCTTACCGTCGGGAGAAAACCAGTTTGCGTAAAAATTGCGAGGAAGGCCGAAACGGCCAAGCGGAGCGTTGGGATTTGTAAATTTGCCGTACCAAACTACTCTTTCATCATCAACAGAAAAAGTCGTTTTCTTGCCTTTTAGCTCTGTCTTCGCAATGTAATTCTGTGCCTCAGTCGCAAGACCGCTTGATTTTAATTCCCATGCGGCAAATGCAGGAACAGCCATAAATAAAATACACGATAAAATTAAGCTCATTGCTACCAATCTCATGTGTGTTCCCCCCTTTCTCTTTACCATTATCAAAGATACCCCCCAAGAAGTCAAGCAAATTTTAGCCTGAATTGCCGAATACCTTGTCAAAATCATAGATATCTTTAAAGTCCTCTTTTCTGTCTTCTTCGGTCCTGCCCATTAACCCGGCATCAATCATATTGTAAACTATTTCCCCGAAATCTATGCTGGCGTGTATGCCCCAGTATTCCAGCGTAGTGCGCGCCATGGGGCCGAATTGCTCAATGGCAAAATCCTTTAGCCCCCCAGAAAGCTCCCTGCCGCTGACATGGCCCTCTTTTTTTAACTTCCAGAGCGTATAACCCAACCCCGCCATAACAAATTCATAGGCGCCGGCTTTATAGCGTGCATCCTCCTCAAGTATCTTTTCTATCTTTTCGTAAAAGCCGCCTTTCATATTATCGGTACCCCCAAGTCTCTTACAATTATTTTTCCGGAATGTTTCGGGCCGTCATTTAGTAAAAGCCCTTTTTTCTTTGCCGTGAATGTTACACATAAATCAGCCTTCGCCGCAGCGCCGTGAACTTTACCCGTTGTCGCGTCCAACCCTGATGGAATATCAATACTGAGTACACAGGCCCCGCTTTTATTTATCTTTAATATTGCATCCCTGTATAAACCGGTTATTTCCCTCTTTAGGCCGGTGCCGAATATCGCGTCAACCAAAATTCCGTAACGCGATAGGTTTAATTTTTTAAGCACCGCCGAATTTTTTATTTCATGTACCCTGCTTATCTTGCACAGTATATTTAAATTTATGCCCGCCTCGCCCCCTACACCTTCTTTGGGTAAGAGTAAATATGTATCGACTTTAATTCCTTTAGTAACCAGATGGCGGGCGCACACAAAACCGTCGCCCCCGTTATTGCCCCTGCCGCATAATATGGCTACTTGCTTTTTCTTCAGCCGCTTTAATACGCCTATAACAGCATCGGCAACAGCCCTTCCGGCATTCTCCATAAGCAGCATTGTCGGAATGCCGAGTTTTTCCCTGGCTATAACGTCTAAGCGATGTGCCTGTTTTGATGTTAAGATAACTTCATGCATAGTTACCTTTTTACACAAGGAAACTAGATATGTCAAGTGTTGTGCTTAGTTTTATTTAAGCTTGTTTTTGATCCAATTCTATACGCGTTCGGGGAAGGCTTTTCGGATATTCTTTCTGGAGGAATTCTATGAGTTTTTCTCTCACTTCACAGCGTAAATTCCAGGCAGTCGGTGAATCTGCGGCACTCATAAGGGCACGCAATTCAACTGTGCGCTCGGTGGCATTAGTCACCTGGAGAACTTTTACTTTTTTATCCCAATATGGGCTCCCTTTGAGAATGCGCTCAAGTTCGGTGCGTACTTCTCCGACCGGAACCGTATAATCTACATAAATAAAAACCGAACCCAGAATATCTGCCGAGATCCGCGTCCAGTTCTGGAATGGCTTCTCCATAAAATATGATATAGGTAGTATAAGGCGCCTCAAATCCCAGATACGTACTACTACATAGGTAAGCGTTATTTCTTCAATCCATCCCCATTCGTTTTCCACTACAACTACATCATCCAGGCGAATGGGCTGGGAAATTGCGATTTGTATGCCTGCTATTACGTTTCCAAGCGTCTTTTGCGCCGCCAGCCCAAGCACTATACCTAATATTCCCGCCGACGCCAAAATACTAATTCCGATCTGGCGCACTGCCGGGAAAGTCATAAGAATAAACGATACCGTAAGCAATATAATGCCGATGATAATGATATTGGATATTACGCCTATCTGCGTATGGACGCGGCGTGCCAAAAGATTATCATGTGCCTCCACGTCGTATCGATTCAGTATTATTTCCCGTGCCATATAAACCACTTTGATGAAAAAAAAGCCGCATGAGGCGATTAGCCATAGGTTTAGTACGCGGACGATTATTGAATGGACGCCCTCTCCAAACCGCGTAAACGGCATAACGATGACTAAGCAGAGTAAGGGAATAATAAATAATAGAGGTTTCTTAAGGTAGGTTAAACGTATCTTGATCTTTCTTGAGGATATAAATTTATCCCAGCGGCGGATTAAAAAATCTGCCACTAAATAAATTACCAAACCCGCCGCAAACGACGAACTTATCAAAATAACGGAAAATAGATTCTCATTCATAGGCAAGTATTATACACCTTTAAGCGAAAATACTCAAGTCTATCACATGTTTAATATGTAACCTCGGAAGCAGCCATTCGGAAACGCAAAAGTAAACATTAAAATTTTGCTAAGCGAAATCCCGCTGATTTTTAGCGGGACGCAACTTTCCGAAGGAGTTTATGGTATGGTGTATGGGAGAGGAGGCAGAGAAACTATATAAGGAACTGGCTATTATTTACTAAAGAAAATGGTAGGATTTATGAACCCAGCATTAAAAAGGAATCTTAATGCGGAGAGAATTATAAATTTGGAGATACCGCCCATGATTTCCAAGACAATGCAGGTTATGATAAGTTCTAATAACCTTAACCCAAATATTATCTTTATTATAATTAAACTTGTAATTACTGTTAAAAGCAAAAATATAATGCCCTCCCCGGGCAGGTAAAAGAGCGAACCTCGTGGCCGGAGGCGCCCCATTTCGGCAGGCCTAAGCTATTTATACCCTCTATTGACGGGATTCCCTACGGGGCACTGATTTGGGACGGGTTTTACATAAAGACGAGCCGGACCGGCAGGAGCTCGGTCAAAATCGAGCACATCGGCCCCAGGTTTGAGGTAACCGACAAGTCCTGTGCATGGGTGAGAATATAGGCAGCGATCCAAAGGCCTTAAGCCCTATTCCTCGTATTCAATAGGCTTATCAGCCATATCAAGCACTATTGTCTGGATCTCGTAATCAAGCCACTCCTGAAACACCTTCCAGGACCTGTCCTTTGGCCACATCTCCGGATCCGTATACCAGCCAGCAAGCTCATGCTCAAAGATCTCCGTACAGTGCTTTCTTACAAACTTCTCGTATTTCTCTGTCTCGTCATACGCCGGGATAAGGTAAACGTGTTTTGAATCAAAGCCTTCAGTCTCGACTTCCTCCGGCTTCAGCTCATGCCCGGGCCCGTCATGCTCCTTACTGGTATAAACCAGCCAGTCAATAAACGGCTTCTTGAGCTTCACAATCACCGCTGCGCGGTTAATATCGGGGAAATAGACTTCAGTCATATTGATTTCTTCAACTCGTAAGTTTTGCTTACAAGTTCATCTAGTATTTTATTTTGAAGG